>CAKVND010000011.1 GCA_934777245.1 uncultured Candidatus Melainabacteria bacterium
TTTCTAAAATCAAAAATAAACTTTCTCAAATAATCAAACCATCTGTCTTAAATAATCAAACCATGTGTCCTTTTACAGTGGTGCTTTCTCATTTAGCTTTAGTTCAAGCTTATGAAGTTTGTTATGAGTTAGCATGGAAAGTATTAAAAGACTATTTGTTTTTAAATGGCATAAGTGCACAGCTCCCTCGAGAAGTTATTAAAGAAGCTTTTTCTGCAAATGTAATTAAAGATGGGCAAGTTTGGATTGATATGTTGCAGGATAGAAATTCGACTTCTCATGAATATAATATGGATAAAGTCAATTTAATAATTGAAAGAATAGCTACTGTTTATAATAATGAGTTGGCAAAATTTAATGATTGGGTGAATGGTATAAATGCTTGATTTTGGACTTCCCAAACGAACAATTGACTGCTTGATTGAATATTTTAAATCAAAGCCTGCTATAGATAAAGTTTTAATTTTTGGTTCTCGAGCAAAAGGAAATTTTCGTAATGGCTCTGATATTGATTTTGCTATATGGACTAATGACCATGAAAATTTTCATAGAATTTATGGTGAATTAAATGATTTGCCGACACCATACAAGTTTGATGTTATTGATTATAAAACTTTATCCCACGATGGAATGAAAAATAGCATAAACCTTGATGGTATACTTTTTTATCAACGTCATTAGCGTTTACATTTTTTTGCATTAAACGGTATCTAATAACCATACTTTATAAATTTACATCATCTCGGTTAAATAATAATATAATTCATTTGCTTTAAATTGTATGCGATATACTTCGTCTCCTTTTTTATTATTAATTAACTACTAATTACAAATAAAAACTCTTATTAATTCCCTTCACACAAAAAGAAGAAACATAATAATAGAATTTACTACTTATCACTTTTATGTTAAAATTATTTCACTTACAAAGTTACTAAATGAAAGGATTTTACAAATGGAAAAATTAGCAGACATTGGCGTTTTTGGCGGTTCAGGTTTTTACAAATTTTTAGATGATATCAAGGAAGTTAAAATTGAAACTCCTTATGGAATGCCATCTGATAGTTTATTCATCGGTAAAATTGGCGAACATAAAGTTGCATTTATGCCTCGTCATGGCAGAAGCCATACTATTTTGCCACACTTAATCAATTACAGAGCTAATGTTTGGGCGATGAAAGAAGTTGGTTGCAAACGTGTAATTTCTCCTTGCGCAGCAGGTAGCTTACAAAAACACGTTGAACCAGGTAGTTTTGTTGTTTGTGACCAATTTGTAGATTGGACTGACGGCAGAAAAACAACATTCTTTGAAGGTCCAATTGTAACTCACCCTTCTGCAGCTGAAACTTATTGTCCGGAATTAAGACAATTAGCAATCGATACAGCAAAAGATTTAGGTATTAAAGTTCACGAAACAGGTACTGTTGTTGTAATCAACGGCCCTAGATTCTCAACAAAAGCAGAATCAAAATTCTTCACATCTCAAGGTTGGGAAGTTATTAACATGACAGCATTCCCTGAAGCATATTTAGTTAAAGAAATGGATATGTGTCCACTAAACATTTCTTTAATCACAGACTATGATGCAGGACTTGTTGGCGACGTTCCACCTGTTTCTCATCACGAAGTTATCCAAGTGTTTAACAACAATTTAGATAATTTGAAAAAATTGTTATTTACTATGATTGAAAAAATCCCTGCAGAAAATAACAATTGCGAATGCGCTAATACAAGAAAAAATTCACAATTATAGAAATATGTGCGTTTTCGGGTGGACACTTCACTCTAACCCTCTCCTAAAGGAGCATTACAGTCTGGTAAAAATTTCAAATTATAGCGTTAGAATAAATAAAAGTTTCTAAAAAGCCGGATTCTTCAGCCTAATCGGCCTCAGAATGACGGCACGCCGGAAAGTCTGACGCCCAGTCATTGCGAGGAGCAGCAATTATAACTGGCGACGAAGCAATCCATTGGATGTGTCAACGGGAAGGGAAAATTCGTAAGAAAGGTTTTTATGATATCAAGAGCAGTTAACATATTATTTTCTTTTTACTACATTCTAATAATCCTTAGAATCTTTTTGAGTTGGATTCCATCTATAGATTGGTTAAGTCAGCCATTTGCAGGAATTCGCGCGATAGTTGATCCGTTTTTAGGAATTTTCAGGGGTATTATTCCACCAATCGGAATGCTTGATATTTCGCCAATAGTTGCAATTATTCTTTTGCAACTATTGCAAGGTTTTGTTGTAGGTTTTTTAAATAATTTAGGCTTATGATAGACATTGAGTTAGTAAAAAAAGCAATTCTTTTGACTCAGCAAGGTAAAATTGCTGAGGCTAGAGAGATATATAATAACTTAGAAAAAGAAAATCCTGATAATCCGGACTTAATGTCAATTATCGGGCTTTTTTACGTTAATATTTATGATTACACAAAAGCTATAGAAACTCTTGAAAAAGCTATAAGTCTTAAAAAAACATTTGGCACAATTTCTGCGCTTGGTCTTGCATATTACGAACAACAAAATTACAAAAAATCTGCAGAAATTTTAGAAGAAGCAATTAAATTAGGCGCAAATGAAGACATTTATAACAAGCTGATTTCAAGTTTGTTTGAAATCAAAAATTACGCTAAAGCAATTGAATATTCTAATAAAATGTATGAATTATATCCGAATGACAATCGTGCAATTGCAAACAAAATTAAATCATTGACTCAACAAGGACAAATGCTAGAGGCTGAAAAACTTTGCGTTGAAAGTTTAAAAAAGACTCCTGACGCGGCAAATCTTTGGTTTCATTTAGGTTATTTAAAAGAATTAATATATTGTGATGATAGACAAGCGAAAGAGTGTTACAAAGCTGCAGCTGAACTTGGTGCGCCGGAAGCTTTTTATAATATAGCAGTTAGCGCGCAAAAATTAGGCGAAAAAGAAGAGGCTGAGACGTATTACAAAAAAATGCTTGAAGCTTTTCCAAACAGCGAATCTACAAAGGTTTCACTTGGAATGTGTTATCTCTCTGAAAAAAAATTTAAAGAGGGATACGATTTGTTTTTTCAACGAGATTTGACAAAATCTTGTGCAGGATGTAATAATTTCTGGAAGGTCGGCGATAAAATTGATAATGAGATTGTCGTTATTTGTGAACAAGGTTTTGGCGACCACATTCAGTTTGCGAGATATCTGCCATTTCTTCCTGCTGAAAAAATCAATGTTGCGACTCCAAAAGCACTGCAAAGACTATTCAAAAATAATTTTCCGAGTATTAATTTTATCGATTATGAAAATATTAATCCGAATATGCAGACTTTTCGTATTACAGATTTAGCCTATATTTTGGGAATGAATTTTGAGCATATTCCAAGTAGCGCCGGATATTTAAATGCAAAAACAGCAGGAATTAATAATTCTAAGTTAAAAGTAGGTTTATGTTGGGAAGCAGGTAGCGCAGCAATCAGAACAATGATTAATCGCACGATTCATATTAAATGCTTTGAACCACTATTAAATTTAGAGAATATTCAAGTGTATTCTTTTCAAAAAGATGACACGCTAAAAGGTTGTGAAAAATATCCGCAAATGATTAATCTTGCAAAAGATTTTAATGACTTTGAAGATACAGCAGAAGCTTTAAAAGCAATGGATGTCGTAGTTACTGTTGACACTTCCGTTGCGCATTTGGCCGGAGCGTTGGGTGTAAAAACTTATCTTTTGTTACCTTATGCAACAGATTGGCGTTGGTTTAATGACAAAAAAACAACTCCATGGTACGATAGCATTGAGATATTTAAACAAATTGACAGTATCTCATGGGAAAATCCAATCAATCGTATCGTAGATAAATTATGTTAAAATTAGCAAAACCAAACTGGAATTTGAGCGAATCTGTGCAGTTGTGTTCTCTAAAATTGGAACATAACAGACTGGGTCAGATTAGTGCAAATGTGCGTAAAGTAGAAGGCAAAGATTTGCGATTTAAAAGTGAAATTTTTAATAGCACAAGAGAGCTGATTGGTTATGATGAATTTAGTATGATTAATATGCTATACGGTTCTATGTCTGATTTGTATATAGAATCCAGAAAAGATTTGCAAGATAAAGATATTGGCATTGGCAAACTATTAAGACTTATTAGTGTTATGGAAATGCTAAAAAATAAAATTAATGTAATGAAATTGTATTCAGTTAATACTGCAATATATTTTCATTCAAAATTTGGTTTTGAACCCAAAATAAACAATGCTAAAGAACGAGATGCTGCATTATTCAGTATTGCTGAACATCCTGCATTCAAAGATTTACATTCTAAAGCTGAACAGTACACTCAAGATATTGCGTCGGAAAATTCTAATCCGGCAGAAATGCGTCCAAAAGTTAATTTTTTGGTAAAAGAATTTATTGATAGAGTTTTAAAACTTGGTAAAGGTGAATATAATAATTTTCCTTTTGAATGGGGTATGGATATGCAGCTTTCAAATAAAAAAATTGGCGAAATGCAAGAATTCTATAATCAGGCATATAAAGATTGTGGAATTGATTATAAAGTTTAATAGAAAACTCTCTTGATGCGATTAGCGTTCTACTATTAGAACCTATTTCCTTCCCCAGATTTTATTCCAAAAACTACGCGAAGGTTGACTTTCCAACTGTTCAATTCTTTGAGATAATTCTTTATTGTGTTCTAGAAGTTCTTTAACTTGTTTAGCTAAAATCTCATTATCACGTTTATAACCGCCTGCTTCGACCAATTTGTTTACCATATCAGAATTAGTAATGTCGTCACTAATTTTCTTTGCAACAGCTTCAGCAAGCATTTGTAAAGTTTGAGAAGATACGTCAAGCGTGAAACTTTTGCCTTGCGGAATAACCTCCGGTTGCGTTTCATCTTGAACCACAACTTCTGTTGAAGCATTTTCTTCTTCTGTGTTTCCATTTTGTTGATTTAAAAGGTCACTAACCATAATCGGTTGAACAGGCTGAGCCGGTTCTGGAGTTTTTTCTACTTTAGCTTCCATTCTGCCAAGCTTAGTTATAATTTGTTCATCGCTGTAACCTTGAGCTTTTAAAGAAATTCCTTTTTTAATTTTCTCTAATGCTAAATCGTCATAAAATTCTAAGCCGTCTTCATCTTCATAAATTGATTCAATTTTCCAATCTTCAAGAAATAAATCAAGCGAATGCTTGTCTATATAATAATTTTCTGTATTCAAACTTTTTAAAATACTTTCTCTGTTAAACATCCGCTATACCCCTTTTTGTTAGATTAAAATCAATCTGCTATTTTTTCATAAATCTTGCAATATCACGTTCTTGCGTTTTTTTTGTAATTGCTTCGCGTTTATCATAAAGTTTTTTACCTTTTGCCAGACCTATCTCAAGTTTAGCAAAACCATTTGTTAAAAACAATTCTAAAGGTACAATTGTTACACCATCTTTTTTTACTTTGTCTTGAATCTTTAAAATTTCGCGTTTATTTAATAATAATTTACGTACCCTGTCAGGTTTATGATTATATCTATTCCCTTGTTCGTATGGTGAAATATGCATTCCATATAAAAACATCTCATTATCTTCAATTTTTGCGAAAGAATCTTTTAAATTAAGCATACCTTTACGAATAGATTTAATTTCTGTACCCGTTAAAACTATCCCCGCAATAAACTTATCAAAAATCAAAAAATCATGAAAAGCTTTCCTATTTGTAGATATAACCTTTTTGTTCATAAATGTATTATAAAGCAAAATCAAATGTTTGAAAAGATAATACTTATAAAGTATTTAGAAGTGTAAATCTTGATATTTACTAAATTGCGTGTTTAAATAAAATAGTTAAAAGAGGTTTAAAATGAAAGTTTTATTATTAAATGGAAGTGCGCACAAAGAAGGTTGTACATTTACAGCTTTAAGCGAAATTGCAAAAACTTTGAATGAACAAGGCGTTGAGACTGAGATTTATCAGTTAGGTAACGTAGAACTAAAAGATTGCAGCGGTTGCGGAGCTTGTCGCAAGCTTGGCAAATGCGTTATTAACGATATTGTAAATGAGTTTGTTGAAAAAGCGCGCGGTTTTGACGGATTTGTATTTGGAACTCCTGTTTATTACGCGCATCCGTCAGGCAGAATTTTATCTTTCCTTGATAGAGCATTTTATTCAGGAAAATCAGCTTTCGAATTCAAACCTGCTTGTGCAATCGCATCTGCAAGACGAGCAGGAACAACTGCAAGTTTTGATGTATTAAATAAATACTTCACCGTCAGCAACATGCCGGTAGTTTCAGCCGGTTATTGGAACAACATCCATGGAAGCGTTGCAGAAGACGCTAAAAAAGACTTAGAAGGTTTACAAGTTATGAGAACATTAGGTCGCAACATGGCTTGGCTTCTAAAATGTATTAAATTAGGCAAGCAAAACGGAATTGAAAGACCGGAATTGGAAGAACAGATTAGAACGAATTTTATAGGGAAGTGAATAGGTGAATAAGTCAATAAGTAAATAAGTCAATAAGTGAATAGGTGAATAAGTTCATTTTAGGAAAGTGTCAATATTGAACATTGCTTAACATTGAAAATATTTAATATGAACTTATTCACTTATTGACTTATTCACTTAAAAAAAAGGATAAACCATGAGAGAAGAATTACTACCATTAATAGAAAAAAATAGCAGACTCGGAATTGACGAAATCGCGGTACTTCTTGGCAAGGAAGAAATTGATGTTGCAAACGAAATTGCAGCTCTAGAAGCCGAAGGCATTATTTGCGGTTATCACACATTGATTAACTGGGAAAAAACATCAATTGAAAAAGTTACAGCTTTGATTGAAGTAAAAGTTACGCCGCAAAGAGGACAAGGTTTTGACTCTATTGCAGAGAGAATCTACAATTATCCGGAAGTTCGCGCTGTATATCTAATTTCAGGCGGGTTTGATTTGTTAGTAACATTAGAAGAAAAATCATTACGTGAAATTGCAAACTTCGTATCCGACAAGCTTTCAACGCTTGATAGCGTCTTAAGTACAGCAACTCATTTTATCCTAAAAAAATACAAAGACCATGGAACCGTTTTTGACAAAAAACACGAGGATGAAAGAGAGGTTATTACTCCATGACAAAACCGCTTTCAGACATCGTAGAAACAATAAAACCTTCAGGGATACGTAAATTCTTTGATATAGTTAGCGAAATGAAAGATGCGATTTCATTAGGCGTTGGAGAACCTGATTTTGATACTCCTTGGCATATTCGCGACGAAGGGATTTACGCACTTTCTAAGGGTAAAACTTTTTATACTTCAAACGCCGGCCTAAAGGAATTAAGAGAAGAAATCTGTAAATACTTAAAACGAACTCAAAATATCGAATACAATCCACTTAAAGAAGTTATAGTTACGGTTGGTGGGTCAGAAGCGATTGACATTGGTTTGCGCGCAATCGTAAATTATGGAGATGAAGTCATAATTCCACAACCCGCTTATGTTTCGTATGAACCATGCACTATTTTAGCAGGGGCAAAACCTGTTATTATAAATCTAAAGGCAGAAAACGAATTTAGACTAACCGCAGAAGAATTAGAAAATGCAATTACTGACAAAACAAAAGTTCTTATTTTGCCGTTTCCGAATAATCCGACCGGCGCAATAATGGAACGCGAAGACTTGGAAAAAATCGCCAAGATTATAATTAAACACGACCTTTATGTTATGTCGGACGAAATCTATGGAGAATTGACTTATAAAGGCGAGCACGTATCTATTGCAAGTATTGCCGGCATGAAAGAGCGTACAATTTTAATAAACGGTTTTTCAAAAGCTTATGCGATGACCGGTTGGAGATTAGGTTATGCGTGCGGACCAGAAGCAATTATTAAGCAAATGACAAAAATCCACCAATTTGCCATAATGTGCGCTCCAACAACAAGCCAATACGCAGCCGTAGAAGCACTAAAAAATGGTGATAATGATGTTAAAATGATGCGCCAAGCTTATAATCAACGCAGAAGATTTTTACTAAACGCCTTTAAAGAAATGAACGTCAAATGTTTTGAACCTTATGGCGCATTCTATGTTTTTCCTTGCATTAAAGAATTTGGAATGACAAGCGAAGAATTTGCAACAAAATTTCTTGAAGAAGAAAAAGTTGCAGCAGTTCCTGGGAATGCTTTTGGAGAAAGCGGCGAAGGTTATTTAAGAATATCTTACGCATATTCGCTTGAAAATCTTAAAATCGCAATGGAGCGTTTCAAAAAGTTTGTTGAAAAATTGAGAGCAGAACAAAATGCAAAAAATAATTAAGCCAATATTATTTTCATGTATTTTTGCAACTTTAATCCTACCTTGCTATTCTGCGGTAACTGGTGGAATTAATTACAGCATTCCTATAGATTATTCAAAATTAAATGAAGACGAACTTCAAGCAAAAGCCGGATTTTATTACAACCTTGCATTAAAAAACGGCAGTTTGAATGAAGAAATGACATCGGCTCTAAATCTTTATCACATGCTAGCGCACAAAAATCCGCAAAATGTAATGTATTTAACACGCCTTGGCACGCTTTATGATATCGTAGGAAAAGACAGAATCGCAAAAGGTGCTTTTTTTGACGCAATGGGCATTAAACCAAATGAACCGGAAGCTTATTACAGACTCGGTAATTTTTATTACAGACGTCAAATGTATAAAAAAGCACTAAGATTTTATAACGAAGCTTATAAACTGGGATATGACAGACATTATGAAACAGTTTATCATAT
Organism: uncultured Candidatus Melainabacteria bacterium; assembly: GCA_934777245.1. Next base: position 8,753 of record CAKVND010000011.1, read on the forward strand.
AGGCGATATTCACGAAAAATTTGGCGATACAAAATCTGCACTAAAATATTTAAGATTAGCATCAACATTAAATGCTAATTCTGAATTGGATAACAAACTCATGCGCGTCGAAAACGCAGATAAAATCAATCATGAATATTATTCAAATTCAAGAATTCATCCGATTGAAAATTAACCAAATGAAAGGCTTTATGATAAATCATAAAGCCGCAGAGTCGTAATACTGAAATAGTTTAATTTTTTGAAGGTAATAAGGGAATAAGTGGTTTTAAATTTACCATTTATATATACATTAATTTGCGTGTTTTTATTTTAAATCTTCTTATAACCTCTTATTACCTTATTCCCCTATTACCTTATTCCCTTCCTTTATAATACTCTCTAATCTTAACCTTAGGCACAACTGACATACCAGGAATTACAGAGTATTCTTGTAAATCTTCTTTGTTCGTAAACACAATTTTTACAGGAATTCTTTGAACGATTTTTACGAAAGAACCAACTGCGTTTTCAGGAGGGAACAAACTTGCTTTCGCACCTGAACTTCTTTGAATGCTGTCTATTTTACATTTAAAAACTTTGTCAGGATAAGCGTCAATTTTTACATCAACATCCATTCCTTCTTTCATTTTTGTTAATTGAGTCTCTTTATAGTTAGCTACAACCCAAACATCGTGTGGAACAACTACAAATAACGGGCTTCCTGGTTGAACCATCATACCAACTTCAACTTTTTTATTAGAAACAGTACCGTCGATTGGCGCTTTGATGTCTGTGTATTCCAAAGCCAATTCTGCTGCTCGTTTTTGAGCCTTCAATACATTCAAATCGGCATCGGCAACTTTTGCGCTTTTTGCAGGATTTTTAGAAAAAATTGACTGGTCAGCAGTTGTTTGTTTTGCTTGTTTTGTCTCTAAATTTGTCCTTGCTTTGTCCAACGTTTGTTTAGATACAGCACCGACTTTATAAAGATTTTCGTATCTTTCAACATCTTTTTTCGCAAGTTCGATTTCAGAATTAGCCGCGCTCAAATTTGCATGTGCGTTTTGTTGATTCAACAAAGCCTTTTCATAAGCCGCTGTTGCTTGGTCTAATTTTACTTGGTAATCAATTTTATCAATAACCGCAACAACTTGTCCTGCTTTTACTGGCTGATTATCTTTTACAAGAACTTTTACAATTTGTCCTGAAACTTTTGGTGAAACAGAAACTGTAGTTGTTTCAACATACGCATCATCTGTAGATTCAGAACCCAATGTATCATATAAAAAGTAACCGCCGACAATAACAGCTACTATTGCTAGAAATGTGAAAAAATATCTCTTTTTCACAGGTAATTTTTTTGTATCTTTTTCTTCTATTTTATTTTCGTCGCTCATTTTTTTGCCTTTCGTTTTTGAGTGAATAAGTCAATAAGTGAATAAGTTCGTATTAAATTTTCTTGTTTATAATATGCGTTAAAATTGATGAATTAAATTGGGCTTTCAGCCCAACAAATATATTCAATATCTAATAAAATTCAATACAGAAAATAGCTAAAATGAACTTATTCACTCATTCACCTATTCACTTATTGACTTGTTTCCTAAATTTGTATCTCCAACGTTTCGTCCATAATTTCTCTTAATTCTTTTAACAAATCACTTACTCTTGCGACATCACTATTATTAATTTTTTCCATAACGCATAAAAAGTGTGGTCTGATTTTTTCTAAAACATCTTCTGCCTTTTTAACCCCTTCTTCAGTAATTTCAACAATTTTTACCGGACGGTTATTCTTTATTGAAAGCGTTCTTGTTACATAACCGCGTTTTTCTAAAGAATCCAAAAGTTTTCCGGTATTAGCTCTGTCTTTAAGAATAATCTTTGCTAAATCTCTTTGACACATTTTAGGGCTGTTTGCAAGAACATCCAAAACTGAATATTCTTCGCAACTTATTCCTGTGCCATATTTATCAAACACCTGTGAACCTAAAATTTTACAGTATTTAGCAGTTAATTCTATTTGATAAAATATTGTATTAGTAAAATGTTCTTGCATCTTTAAATCAATCAATCCTCTATTTGAAGTATGTTATTTTTACAACATGTTGCAAAAGCAACACATTAATACTAACATTCTTTTACTTTAAAATCAAGAGGGAATTTTTTTATAGAAAATTGAAAATTGTTTTTAAAAACAATTTTCACACAAAAAGTCATCTCAATATAAAATTTATTTAACTTACTAAAAACTCTTATTTACCAAATATTCATAAACTGCATTTGGCACGAATTTTGAAATATCACCTTTATTTAATAAGATTTCGCGTACGCTTGATGATGAAATAAAATTGAATTCCGGTTTTGTTATTAAAAATACGGTTTTAATATTGCCATAAAGCGCATTATTTGTTTGAGAGAGCTGCATTTCGTATTCAAAGTCAAAAGAAGTTCTTAGTCCTCTTAAAAGCACTTCCGCACCGCGGTTTTTAGCATATTCTACCGTAAGCCCTTGAAATGAATCAACTTCTACATTAGGAATATCTTTAACACTTTCTTTAATCAACTGAACGCGTTCTTCTATTGGCAAAAAACCTTTTTTGTTGACATTATAAGAAACCGCAATTATCACCTTGTCAAAAATTTCAGCACCGCTTTTTAATATATCTATATGTCCATTTGTAATCGGGTCAAAACTTCCCGGATAAATTGCTATTGTCATATTCCACCTGTTTTTTGTCTTATAAACTCAAGTAATATTCTTTTAAAAGTTTTGCGTCATCTTCAATGTTAGGACTTTCACAAACTACAGCGCCTTTAACATCAAACGCTTTAAATGCTTTCAATAAGTCTTTATAATTAAAATCAGATTCTTCTAAGTTCAAATGTTTCTTTTCGCCTTTTGCACCGTATTCAATACCCGCAATGTGCGCATGAAAATTATCCAAAGCAACTTGTCCAAGTTCATTACCAATTGTCTCAAAGATTTGTGCAAACTCATCATAAGTATTTACTATACCATTATATCTGGCGTGAAGATGTGAAAAATCCACGCAAGGCAAGACTTGTTCAAATTCTTTAGAAAGTCTTACAATTTCATTCAAATCACCCCATTGAGTAGCTTTGCCGGTAGTTTCAGGTCTAATCCAGATTTTGTTATTTGATTTTGCCAAAGCTTCTGTAATGATTTGTGTTTGTTTTACCACTTGATTAAAAACAAGTTCAGCATCCATTCCCAAATAATACGCTGCGTGATAAGTTATACTATATCCACCAAGCTCGTTTGCAACTTCCGCAGTCTCAATAATTCTTTGCGTGCTTGCTTCAACCTTTTCTTCTTCTCTTGCGTTAAGATTTACGTAGAAAGGCGCGTGCGCTGTAATTATTTTTTTTGAATTTCCAACAGCTTCACGGCTTTTATCACTTATTCTAACTCCACGTACAAACTCTAATTCAAGCCCGTCTAAATTCATATCATCAAGGACTTTGAAGCCAACTTCATATCCTTTGCCTTCTGCCCTAAGCGGTACACCGGCTGTTAAAAAATTTAATTTATCCATAGTTACCATATTATTTAAATTCTTCCCCGATTTTTGGATTGACAATTCTGATAAAGTCTTTACTGTCGCCCATAAAGAAACTTCCAAATTGCATTACAGTAGGAACAACAAGTCCTTTAGAAGTAGCAATAAAAAATTTATCATCCTCTATTTTTGCAACTGTTCCTGCAGGATGTGGAACGCAAAATGCGTCAGAAGCTACTTCCACCTTCATAATTTTCATCATATTTCCGCGGAAACTCGTACTTGCAAGCAAAAACGGATTTAATGCTCTTACAAAACGTTCGATTTCTTCAGCAGTCTTATTATAATTTATAAATAATTCCTGTTCGCTCAAACCTTTTCCCGAAATAAAATCACCATTCGGTTGTTTTATTCTCGGTAACGGTTGATTTTCATAAGCTCTCAAAACTTGTAAAAGTAGTTCAATACCAATAACGTTAAGCTCATTAAAAATAGTTCCCATTGTTGCTTTTGAATGTATATGATAAGGTTTTTGAGCAATAATATCGCCGGTATCAAACTTTTCATCCATAAAATGAATAGTTACACCTGTTTCAGTTTCGCCGTTCATAATTACGCGTGAATAAGGATTTCCACCTCTGTATTTTGGAAGCATTGAAGGATGAACGTTAATAAATCCGTCTTTTGTTGATTCTAAAAGAATTCGCGGAATTTTATAATTGAATGAACAAACAACAGCTGCATCAACATTCAACGCACGAATTTTTTCAATCAACTGTGGTTCGTCCAATTCATCATAATCAACATAATTCAATCTTCTTGAATACACGAAATTTTTAAAATCGTAATACATGTTGTGGTCTTTTTTAGGACCTAAAACTCCGACAATATTAACACCCGCCATCAATAGACCATCAAGCCCAATATAAGCCATATCAGGTATTCCGACAAAAAGTATTCGTTTTGTAAACATTGTTCTATTGAACATTAAGCACTAACCTTTGTTTTAATCATTTCTTCAAGAATTTTTGAACAATCATCAACCATATTTGAGCAATGAGCTTTTCTTTCAGGAGATGCCATCTCCATTCCTCTTGTCAAAACTCTGCAACAAGTAGCTTTGTGAGTTTTTGTAAATTCTGAAATAAACTCGCGCGCCGTCATTCTTGCTTGCACATCATTTCCAGCTTGATTATCTCTACCAAACAAATATCCTAAAACGATTTGTGAACCTGCAATTGCGCCACACAAACATCCTGAACCCATTCCTCCGGAAAAAGAAGTTGCTACAGGCAAAAGTTCTTTTGGCACAAGCCCTTTTTCAATTGCATCCATAACTATGCTTTCAGAACAAGAATAACCTTGATTAAAATATTCAACTGCTTTCATCTTTCAAATCCTCACTTTATTTTATATTACCATTAAATCCGATTTTTAACCAGAGGGAAATTATAAAATAATAATGACGACTATTAGAAGTCGTCATTATAAAAATTATTAAAAATATCAAAAATTAAATCTTAGCTATTCATAGATATAACCATTAGTTAAATCAATTTTCAATGGGCCAAGAAGTCTGATGTTCACAATTTGATTAGGCATTGTTAGGACCTTAGCACCCTTGAATATTCTTCTCCAGAAACCGATTTTTGCAGGGTCAAGAGTTGCAACACCGTATAGCATAACTGCTTGATCATTTGGAGTTACCAAAAGTTCGTTCTTAACGATAACTTCACCGTTTTGTTTGAACAATTTAGCTCTTTGAATATGTTTTACTTGACCTTTCAAGTCACTACCTTGTTCAATTAACAAATATTTATCTTTTGTAACGATATTTTTAGGAACTTTTGCTGTATAAATATCAGTTACGTTTGAAATTTGAGAACCAACAACTGTTTCCATTTGAATAGGGAAAATGCTACCTGCAGGAATAATACCGATTGAACCTTGAACTCTTACGTTGTCAACGATATAACCATCAGCGGTTCTTTTTTGCATAGATTCAGCAAGCTTAGCGTTTGGATTCAATTTTGCTTCTTGCATCATCTTGTATAATAAAGCTGCAATTTCAGCCCTGTTTGCAGGTCTGTCTGATTCCAATTTGCCTTCATTACCAGGCATTACAACAACTAAGTCTAACAATTGAGCTTTTGCTGCGGAAATCAAGAACCAAGCAGGCATTTGAGTATAATCTTCGTAGCTCTTTGCAATGATATCCTGAGCTCTTTGTTCACTAATTTGTGAAGTTGTTAATGCGTTTACGGCAATTGTGATTGCTTCAGCTCTTGTAACAGAATCATAAGGTCTAAAATCTGCTTCCTTTGAATCAGGAATTAAATCAAAGTATACAGCTTTTTTGATAATATTATATGCCCAGAAATCAGGCTTAACATCAGTAAAATGAATATCTTGAGCAACATTAGCATCTTCTTGACCTAAAGCTTTTATGGCCATAGATGCAAATTCTGCTCTTGTTACAGGAATATCAGGTTTATAAGTTCCATCAGGATAACCAACTACAACACCAACTTCTGTCAAGAATTTGATTGATTGATACGCCCAATGGTTTTGATCCATATCTGTATAGAAAGCATTTGCTGCAGGGCAATTAAGCATAATAAGTGTGCTTAAAACGAACAACCCTTTAACTAGTTTTTTGAACATTAAGTGTCCTCCTTTTTTGTCCTAATTTGGCTTAATTTTATCGTATATTAAATAAGTATGTAATGCAATTTTTTTTAACAATTCTACATAATGTAAAAACTTTCTCTTTACAAATCGCAATAATCGCGCAAATTCTCTTGTTGTTTTGATTTAATATTTATAGAAGTGTGTGATTATGGAACTAAAAATTAATAATACAATTAATTTTCAACGACGCCTTAAGCCCAAAGAAGAGGGTGAATATTCTGCAGTCTTAAAAGAAGCAAAAGAAAAAATAGGAAACAAAGGAAAATCAATACTTATAGTTCCTACATCTTCACTTCCGCAAGAAAAACAAAATAACACAGGCATTGGCACACTTAATCAAAAAGAGAGCGAAAAGTTTTTTGATTTTGCAAAAAAATATTGGGGAATAAATGAAATTCAAATTCAACCTGTCGGGCAATATCATTGCTGGCAAGGACAATATCCGATTTATTCGGGAACATCAATGGATTTAGGAAATCATATGATTGATATCAAATCACATTGTACCCAAGAAGAATTTGCAGAACTTGTTAAAGCAAATAACGATTGTAAAACTATAAATTACACAAATATTGTTGACAAATATTCTAAACAAGAAGAAATTTTACGCAAAATTTATTCAAGAGAAAAATCAAATCCTGAATTTATAAACTTTAAAACAGAAAACTCCAAAATGCTTGAACCAAAAGCATTATACAGAGCTTTGACTGAAATTAATCACACACACAATTACAAACAATGGAACGATATTGATAAAAATTTATATTCTTTACCACAAATAGAACGCGAAAAAAGAATTGCTGAGATTTACAAAATAAAAGACAAAGAAATTGATTTTTATAAATTTAAACAATTTTTGGCAGAAAACGACTTAAAAAAAGCAAAAAACGAACTTAATAAAAAAGGATTAAAACTCAACGGTGACATGATATGTGGCTTTTCTTTTGACGAAATTTGGTCGCATCCAAATGCATTTTTTAAAGATAAGACTATGAAATGGGATTTACTTGCTCTTGATTTAAATTCAAAAGAAGCTGAACAATTTATACGTGAAAAAGTAAATAATTACGCCAAACGTTTTGACGGATTACGAATTGACGCCAGTTGGACCTATATACAACCATTGGATAAAGATTATGAAGATAAAATTTTAAATATTATTGATGATGAAATTAAAAAAGTTAAGGGAGCAGATTTTGATTTGCATAATATCATGCACGAGTTTGCCGCCTCTGCAGAAGAATTTAGCCTATATAAAAACAATGAACTAAGACCATGCGTAAAAGATAGAGTCAAAATTTACACCTCAGATTGGCTTTCTAACGATTGGGGTACAAACGAAAGTTTTTTAAATCGTGGATGGAAACCGGATAGTTTTATTATAGGTGCAACTAATCATGATTCAAAACCCATTAAAGTTAGCGAACAACAAGCAGAAGTTCTAAGTAAAATTTTAAAAATCCCTAAAGAAAAATTAATGAACGAAACAGAATTTATAAAAGCAAAATTCGCAGAGCCAATGATGGCCTATAACAATATGATTTACTATAGAGATGCACTTGCTATAAGTGGAGATAAAATTTCTGCTGATTTCGAAAATGCTTATTTCAAAAATTTAGAAACAGGAAAAGGTTTCAACCCAATGGACGCGCTGGAAAAAAGTTTTCGTGCTAAAGGTTTAGATAAAACAGAGCCGGAATTATTTAAAAAAATTGTTAAATATAGAAAAATTTTAGAAAACAAAAAAACTTCTCATTGGAAAATTGCCGGATTAGCAATTGGAGCCGGAATACTTATAAGCGCCGGATTTGTTTTATTTCAAAATAAGAATAAAAATAAAAACAGATAAAAGCACTTTTTAAAAAGCACTTTTATCTGCGATGTGGCTTTGATAAATTAATATATTTAGCTTAGCCTTCCAACATTTGTCTAACAAGTTCATTAACAGTCTTAGGATTAGCTCTGCCTTTAGTTTCTTTCATAACTTGACCAACAAAGAATCCTAACAAGTTAGTTTTACCGTTTTTGTAAGCTTCAACCTGATTTGGATTAGCGTCAACAATCTTTTTAACGATTTCTTTGATTGCACCTTCGTCAGAAATTTGGCTTAAACCTTTCTTCTCAACGATAGCAGACGCTTTATCACCGTTTGTTATCATATCTTCAACAAGGATTTGTTTACCGATATTGTTAGAAATAGTGCCTTTTTCGATTAATGAAATTAATTCTGCTAAGTTTTCAGGAGTCAACTTAGTTTCAGTAATTTCAACTTTATTTTCCTTTAAATATGCTGCAATTTCACCCATCATAAAGTTTACGGCGATTTTTGCGTTAGCACCGAGTTCTAGAACTTTATCGAAGAACAATGCAAGCGGCATTTGCTCAACAATAACGCAAGCATCATATTCACTCAAACCAATACTCATATATCTTTGACGCTTAGCTTCAGGGAGTTCAGGCATTTTTGCTCTAATTTCTTCAACCCATTCTCTTGAAATTTCAAGAGGCATTAAATCAGGTTCTGGGAAGTATCTATAATCGTGAGCGTCTTCTTTTCCTCTCATAGAACGAGTTTCTTTCAAATTGTCATCCCAAAGTCTTGTTTCTTGAACAACTTGACCGCCTTCTTCAACAATTTCGATTTGTCTGTCAATTTCGTATTCGATTGCTCTTTGAAGAGCAGAGAAACTGTTTACATTCTTGATTTCAGCTCTTGTACCAAATTCTTTAGAACCTTTTGGCATAATTGAAATGTTTGCGTCACATCTCATAGAACCTTCTTCCAAGTTACCGTCGCAAACTCCAAGGTATCTAACTATATCACGAAGTTCTTCCATATAGTTTCTAGCTTCTTCGCTTGAACGCATATCAGGTTCAGAAACGATTTCCAAAAGCGGAGTTCCTGCTCTGTTTAAGTCAACTAAAGAATAAGTTGCACCGTTAATACCGGCAGCACCTACGTGAACCAGTTTTCCGGCATCTTCTTCTAAGTGCGCTCTTGTAATGCCGATTCTTTTGCCTTTAACGTCAATATAACCGTTTACGCAAATTGGTTCATCGTATTGTGAAATTTGATAACCTTTTGGAAGGTCTGGGTAAAAGTATTGTTTTCTATCAAATTTACAACGATTTGGAATTTCGCAATGCAAAGCCAAACCAAGCAAAATACCCATGTTTACACATTCTTTATTAAGAACAGGTAAAACACCGGGCATACCCAATGTAATAGGGCTGATTTGTGTATTTTGTTCGTTACCGAATTCTGTAGAATCCGGTGCGAAAATTTTTGACTTTGTTTTCAATTGTGCGTGAACTTCCAAGCCAATCACGACTTCGTATTTATCTCTTAAATCTGTCATACTAAAATCCTCACTGTTTTTCTCTCCCTCTCCTTGAGGAGAGGTTTTACATTTTACTTCCAAGTTACAAGTAATGCTACTAGCTTGGAAGTAGTGTGTTCTGGGTGAGGTGTCAATCCACACTCACTTCTTCATTCTATCATAAATATATGTTTTTCAAATGCTTAATTTCCAGTTTTGGTTTCAAAAGTATTGAAATCGCGTCTATTCTGAATTTTTTAAAACTCGGATTTTCTTGCAAATACATGCTTAAACCTGTTTTTATATTTTTGTATTTTGTTTTGGTAATAGCTTCTAAAGGATGTCCGCAAATGTCAGTTTTTCGAGTTTTAACTTCGACAAACACAAGTGTATCTTTATCCAAAGCTATAATGTCAATTTCGCAAAAACGTGAAAAATGTCGATTTCTTTCAAGAATTTTATACCCTTGCCTTAGCAAAAATTTTTCTGCAATTTCTTCACCGTTTTGTCCGAGTTTTATGTTTGACATAAATCAACTCCACTAGTTCTATAATGCTTTTATAAATTTTTCTTAATAATATGACAATTAAAAACTTTTAGCAAAACTTGCCGATTACTTACATTCACACTGATGAATTCTTTATTCAACAATGCTTCAAAGAAATATGTAATTTTATCCCTTTACAGCACCATCATTTTCGCCGGAGATAAAATATCTTTGCATAGCAAGAAAAAATATTATAATTGGAATGGTTGATATAATTGAACCTGCGGCAATAAATCTCCAGTTAGAAGAAAACATACCTTGTAAATTGTTAATTCCAACCGGCAAAGTATACATTGAATCTTTTGTAAGCATAATACTCGGCCAGAGAAATTCACCCCAAGAACCGATAAAAGTAAATACTGCAAGCACAGCTAAAGTCGGTTTTACCATCGGAAGAACGACTTTTACAAACATTTGAAAGACATTGCAACCGTCAACAATTGCGGCTTCTTCAACCTCTCTGGGAACTTTTAAAAATGCTTGCCTCATCAAGAAAATTCCGAACGCGCTCACCGCAAACGGCATTACAAGCCCAATGTAGCCCATAACATTATTAACGCTATCGATTAAATGCAACTTTAAAGTGATTATGTAAACAGGAAGCATAATTGCCTGAAACGGAATCATAATCGTCGCTAAAATCGAAAAAAACACAATTTTTTTACCCCTAAAGTTCATTCTTGCCAGTGGATAAGCAGCAAGAGATGAAAGTATAAGGTTAAGTAAAACCGTTAGTGCAGCAACAATTACGCTGTTCCAAAAATAAGCCATGAAATCGACTTTTCCCCACACATCAACATAGTTTGCCCAAGTAAAATCCGCAGGAATAAGTTTTGGCGGATAAGCAAAAATATCTTCTCCAAGCCCTTTTAGAGAGGTTGAAGTTAACCAAATGAACGGAAATATTGAGAGCAAAGATGTTGCAATCAATACTGCGTGGATTAAAGTTTTTTCAGTAAGTTTTTTCCACATTATTTATTTTCTTCTTTTTGAGGAACAAGCAAAGATATTACTGCGTGATCTAAATCAAGATATTTCTTAGCAGCTTCTTCCAAATCCTTGCAAGTAATTTCTTCACAGATTGGCAAATAATCTTCCGCAATTGCCAAATCATCGCAAACAGTCATGTAGTAACCGATAGTTTCTCCAATATCAGAAACTGTTTCAACTTCACACGCAAAACGAGATTTAAGTTTCTTTTTCGCCTTATTAAGTTCACGCTCAGTAATTCCGTTTTGCAATTTCAAAATTTCAGACTTAACAAGTTCAACAGCTCTTTCTTTATATTGCGGATTGAAGTTTGCTTGAACAAAGAAATTACAGCCGTCTCTAAATGTATAACATTCTGCATCAATCATATTGAAAATGTGCTCTTGCATATTTTCTACAAGGTTAACGTAAAGTCTTGAGCTTGTACCTTCACCGAGAATAATTGCAAGCATTTCAAGCAATATTACGTTTTTCAAATCTTTTGCAACTGCACCTAAAAATCCAAACATTAAGAATGAGGAATTGATGTGCGCTTCGTTTTCTATATAAATTTGTTCTTTAACAGGTTCATCCGGCTCAATATCTCTAACAGGAGGTTCAGGTCTTTCACCCCAATTAAACGCATTTACAAGTCTTGGCAAAATATCTTCTGAATCAAATTCGCCAACTACAATTGTAGTAACATTTTTTGGAGAATAAAATCTGCGATAGTAGTCCATTATTTCTTCTTGCTTAACTTGAGAAATAATTTCCGGAGTGCCTATAACATCACGCTTGTATGGGTGGTTTGTGTACATCGCCTTGTTTGTCGCATTATAAACCTTTGTCCAAGGTTGGTCTTTGCGCATTCTGATTTCTTCAATTACAACATGGCGTTCGCGCTTATCTGTAACCGTTTTATCGTTAACATCAAATGGCGCACCCATTTCATAATCAGGAACAACAGGGTCTGTCATCATATCAGCATGCAAATCTATTGCTGTGTAGAAGTTTTCGTTATTTTCCCCCTTCGGAAGCGTTACGTAATAAAATGTATAATCCTTCCAAGTCGCAGCGTTTACGATTGCGCCTTTCGCTTCAAGAATCTTGTCGAATTCGCCTGCTTTATGCTTATGCGTACCTTTGAACATAAGGTGCTCAAGGAAATGCGAAATTCCGTTATTTTTGTCGTTTTCATTTATTGAACCCGTTTTAACCCAAGAAGATACGTTAACCATACCGCCTTCTTTATGTGCTAAAACAATTTTATGTCCATTTTCTTGTTCATAAATTTCAACTTCTTTTGTTAAAAACGGATATTTCACTAATGATTTTTTCATAAACACCTCTTATTATCTGAAATAATTATAGCTGAAACCTATCACTTTCGACAATATCGGATTTTGAAAAATTTGTAATTTGAGGATGTGTGATTATAAAATAATACCCCCACCCGTAGTTGTAGCTTTCGACAAAGTCTCAAGCACAACTACCACCCTCCCCCTTGGAGAGGGACAACTGCGCACAATTGGCGCCAAATGTAACAAATTGTAAACTTTTCTGCAAAAACCCTAAAGTTTTTCTAAAATTTGCCGATATACATGCTACAAAGGGAAAACTAAAAGGAGTTCTAAAATGACTAACGGTATTACAAATGTTTATCAATTCTTATCAACTTTAGGTGATTGGAAAACAAAAATGGATAAAGACGGAAACGGAGTTATTGAAAGAATAGAATTCCGTAATTTTATGCTAAACTCTGATTTTGATTGGGGCAGTGGCGATAAAAACGACTTAATTTCTAAATACTGGTTGGAATTTGATACTGATAGAACCGGCGACAACGATTATAACAAAGGTTATGCTAATAAAAACTCTTTGGACTCTTCTGAAATGGCAGCAATGAATGAGAAAATTGGGGTTTACCAAGCATTAGACAACTACGTTAAAGATATTGATGTTCCAAATGGCGTAAACGCTAAAGATTGGAAAACTTCTGTTAAAAATTCATTAGCCGAAGAAACAGAAAAATTTATCAAAAACGGTGGCAAAGCTGAAGACTTACCGGCATATCTTGAACAATTCAAGAATTTGGCCATTGCAAGAACCACTGCCAACGAATACACAAAACAATTTTTGAAAACAAACACCACTATCAAATCTGAATTAGGTGGTTATGATCTTTATACAGATGCTGATTTTACTCAAATATTAAAAGAGTATATTGAAAAATATATTAATCAATCAGAAGAAACTCCTGATATTGAAACAGTAAAATCACAAATTGAACAACTTATCAACGAATATGTTGCAACTAAAAACGAACTTTCTGATTCCGGTTTGTTAAAAGAATTAGGCTACGGTCAAAATGAAAAATCTCAAATGAATAGCTTGCAACAACATGTATTAAAAGAAAAATTATCAAAAGAACTTGATGACATTAAAAACGAATCAAATTATGCTCAATATAAAGAAGCTTATCAAACTGCGATTGATACATTCTTAGAAGAATATATCAGCAATTATAATGCAAATGATTATATTAACGCAATGAACAGCGATGTTAGTGGTGTGCTTGAAGCATTTAAAGCAAGTGATGCATTCACAAATATCGAAAAAATTGCAAAAATTAACGACATCATTGATGGTATTACAAGCAATGATAGTAAGCTTTCTGAAAATTTAACTTCTGACGGTATTAGCTCTATTTCTGCCAGCGTAATTAAAGCCGGTAAAAAGTCAACTGTATTTGAAGAAATCAAAACCTCTGCAATTGAAAAAATGCAAAATGGTGAATTCGTAAAATCTGATGGAAGTTTTGATGAAGATGCAGTTGCTGAATATATTGCAGAACAATTGGAAGCTAGAATTTCAGAATTCTATCCAAACTTGAACAAATACAATAAAACATTAGACGATTTAAACACAGTTTATAATGATTTAAAAATTGGTGCTACAAAAGAAACTGATTCAGAAAAACAATTAGCAAAACAACAAGATGCAGCACTTAAATATTGTAATGCAGCAGCTGCAAAAGGTAGCGCTTATAAAACTGCTGTAACAGATATATTCGGCAGCAATTATGCAACTGCAATCGGTGATTTGACAGCAGATGAAATTGATGAAAAAATTGCCGAATTGCAAAAGAAATTAGAAGAAATTGATACTCTTGCAAATGCAGAAGTTTCTTGGTCCGGTTTCCCTGATGAAAAGACTGCTTTATCTGTTGGAGAAACAGTAGACTTTAGAATGTCTGCCCAAATAAAAGATGATAAGTCTAATATTAAACTAACATACAAGCTAACAAACATTTCTGGTGCAACCGGAACATGTTCAGAATTAGGTGCTATCAATTTTAAAGCACAAGATTCTGAAGGTTATGTAACTATGACAATTGGAGTATATGCTAATGATGGAACAGAACCTATTGCGACTAAAACATTAACATATAAAATAGAAAAAACAAAAAATAGTATCGTTAATAATATTGGTAATGATGCTTGGGGTGGCACTTCATCCAACCTTGAAGTATATGGTCTAAATGGCGTAGGAGATGGAAAAGTTCAAATAACAACTCAAAGTTTCAGTGATTTATATAATAACAATGCAATAATAATGTTGCATATGTGCAAAGGCAATGGTAACGCCACTGATCTAGTAAATAATAGATTATCAAAATTATGTGAATATATTGTAAACGCATTATCTAGCAAAGGATTAGATAAAACTAAATTAACAAATGCTTCTGCTAAAGTTCTTGCAAAATTAATGAGTAATTACTCAAGAAAAGGAACTAGCAAAGACAATGCAGAGGGCATCAAACTTGGGTCCAATGTCGCAAAAAAAATGCAGGATAAAGATAATGATAGCCCATTAACAGGAGTTGTTAAATATGTTGATTCTAAAAAAAGAGATTACCAAGTAAACATGGTAAGTTTTAAAGAAATTGTCGATTTAATTTTACAAGAATATGGCATTTAACCAAACACATCTCGCCCCCTCTCCTTATTTATTTCTACGCGGAGAGGGTGCTAAAGGCGAGTACTGCTATCAAGAAAAAAATTTAAGTAGGTAAGTATAAGCTAATTTGTTTTTATACAATAGATTGCTTCGTCGTCTAAAAGGCAGTTGTTCCTAGCAATGGCTTGGCGTAAGACTTTCCAGTGTGCCGTCATTGCGAAGGCGATTTTACACTTCACTTCCTTATTAGTAGTGATACCTACAAGCGGGGAAGTTTATTGTAAAATGAAGCAATCCAACCTTTTATTAACTATTATTTTGAATCCATACTATACACATTTTATCAAAAAACCTTGATATGATGATTTTTTATAAATTGTAGATAAATTTATTTCGGACAATAGCGACAGCATAGAGGATAAATGCAATATGCAAACATATTCTACACAATACATCCCTTTATAGGGGGAGGTCGCAGCTGTTGGCGAAACTCCGTTGAGCCTTACAGATGCGGATGGGGGCTTTTAAGTGAATATCAGAAAATTAATAATACCCTCTCCCCTGCCCCTCCCCCGAGGGAGGGGATAAAATGTAAACCACAAGAGAGGGGATAAAATGTACCCCAGAGGGAGGGGAAAAATGTAGCCCAGAGGGAGGGGAAAAAATGTAGACCCAGAGGAAAAAGATAAAATAAAAATCCCGAAGGAGGGGATATGCTTACGACATTCGAACGAACGCGTGTTACTCTCTCTCCTTTATTCAATTCGACATTAAGAAGGTGTCAAAAGCTAGAGAGATTTTATCAACTTCCCATATTCTTATCTTCCCTGTATAATAATAGTTGTAAAACACATTTCAAAAATAAATTATGCTGATTTACAGCAAATAAGGAATACCATGCAGGAAGTAAAAATAATTGGTGCCGGATTAGCCGGTTCAGAAGCTGCACTACAGCTTTCAAAAAGGGGAATAAAAGTTAAACTATACGAAATGCGTCCAAATAAAACTACCGGCGCACACGTAACGGAAGATTGTGCAGAATTTGTCTGCTCAAACAGTCTTGGCTCTGCTGATATTTCTAATGCAAGCGGACTTTTAAAAAAAGAAATGGAAATTTTAGGTTCAGAACTTTTGAAAATAGCTTATGAAAACGCCGTTCCTGCAGGGAATGCTCTTGCAATCGCAAGAGAAGATTTTGCAAAAGCAGTAACTGAAAAAATCAAGAATGACCCAAATATAGAATTAATCCGTGAAGAAATCACAGAAATTCCGGAAGGTAACGTTATTATTGCATCCGGTCCACTAACAAGCGATAAATTTGCAGATGCAATTCAAAATTTCACAAAAAGTGAACATTTGCACTTCTTTGACGCAATCGCACCAATTGTAGAAATCGAATCAATTAACTTTGACAAAGCTTTTTGGGCGTCAAGATATGATAAAGGCGAGGCTTCTTATATAAATTGTCCGATGAATAAAGAAGAATATGAAAATTTCTACAATATATTGATAAACGCTCCACGAATAGAACAGCACCAAGTAGACAAAAATTCTAAATATTTTGAATCTTGCCTGCCAGTCGAAGTTCTAGCCTCACGTGGCGTTGACACGCTTCGATTTGGACCGATGAAGCCTGTTGGACTTGTTGATAAAAGAACAGGAGTTGAAAACTACGCTGTAGTTCAATTGAGACAAGACAATTCTGCAAAAACACTATTTAACCTTGTAGGATTTCAAACAAACTTAAAATGGGGTGCGCAAAAAGAATTAGTACACTCAATTCCGGGGCTGGAAAACGCAAATATCGTACGTTACGGAGTTATGCACAGAAATACTTTTATTAATAGTTCGCAACTTCTTAATCCTACGTTAGAAACAAAAGAACGAGAAGGCTTGTTTTTTGCCGGACAAATTACAGGAACGGAAGGTTATACAGAATCAATTGCAACAGGCATGCTTGCAGGGATTAACATGGCAAAAAAACTTTTAGGCGAAGCTCTGCTTATATTACCTCGAGAAACAATGCTCGGCGCAATTACATTTTATATTACAGACAAAGCGCATTTAGAGCATATATCCTCAAGAGATAATTCTCTAAGATATCTTCCTCCACAGCCTATTAATTCTAATTGGGGAATACTTCCGTCAATTGAATTACCAAAAGGCGAGCGCAAAAATAAAAAACTAAAAAATGATTTGTTAGCAAAACGCGCTATTGAAACTTTAGAAAAAACAATGACAACAAACTAAATCTTACATACAATCATTGCAAAAAAATTCTAATTAGCAAACAGAGTAATCCATTATTATTTTAACAACCTATACAAAAGGAGCTTACACATTAATGAAAATTTTATTTATAAATTTTGGTGGCTTAGGCGACGAAATACTGTTTTTACCAACCATAATTTCTATTAAAAAACAATTTCCTGAAGCAGAAATAACTTTAGCATTAGAGCCCCGAAGCAAAGGAATAACTAGTCTTACAAAAATTATAGATAAAACACTTTTTGCTGATATTAAAGGAAAAAATAAATATTTTGAACTTACTAAACTTTTATTAAAAATTTGGACGCGAA
This sequence comes from uncultured Candidatus Melainabacteria bacterium, assembly GCA_934777245.1. Next base: position 26,325 of record CAKVND010000011.1, read on the forward strand.
AATTTGATATTGTAATATCTTCCGGCTCAAATAAATTTATTTCAATGTTTTTATCTGCAACATTAATAAAAAAACGTTACGGTTATAACTCTGGCAAATTAAGCGAAATACTTCTAACTCAAGCTGTTAAATTAAATAAGAATCAATACGCAGCAAAAATGTATCATGACTTAGTTCGTGAGATTACAAAATATAACACGGAAATCCCACAAATAGATATTACAAAAAAAGAAATCGAACAAAATACAGTACTCATCCACCCGGGAGTAAGCCTTTTGAGCGTCAAAAAAAATATGATAAAAACGATTCCGGCAGAAAAATGGGCAGAAGTAGTAAATAAACTTGCTGAAGCAGGTAAAAAAGTTATTCTTGCAGGCGGTCCTGATGACAAAGAAACAATTGAAACTATAGTAAAACTTGTTCCGCAAGAAAAATACGTAAATATGTTTGGTAAAACAAAAAATTTAAAAGAACTTGCAGAACTGATTTCAGGTGCAGAAAAATTTTTGTGTTCAGATTCTGCTCCTCTACACATTGCGGTAGCACTTGGAATTAAAACTTATGTAATCTTTGGTTCTACAGACGATAAAAAACTTATTCCACACAATAATAAAGTTATCCCAATTAAGGCAAATTGTTCATGCCCGCTTCAACCTTGTTTATGGGAAAAACGACAAACTACCTGCGAAGCTTTAAGTTGTTTAAATTTATCGGCTGATGAAATTGTTGATAAAGTAATTAATTTATAAATATTGTAAAATATTATTTATTATCAGACGTATTTCCAAATCGATTTATAATCTTTTTAGTTATCATTGTTCCGCCGACTAGTGAAGTAAAAATAATTGGAACACGATAAATTGAGCGCATTTTTTTAGTTAGAGTGCTGGATGTTGACAAGAAAAACAAAGGCACAAGAGAATCATTAATCATACACTTTGTTGTATGTTGAAGTCGTTTATCAAATTCTTTATCTTTAGCAAGTTCAAGTGCTTGCGCTCCAATTAAACCGGTAGTGAAAATACGCATTTGTGGCATGTCAGTAACTCTGGAATACATCTCCTCTTTTGTATTTTCATCAATAATTTTACTAATATTATTGTCTATGTATTGACTTACTTTGTTCATCTCACGTTCGTGATCTCGCGTTTCAATTGTTGGTTGTTCAAATCCGGTTTTAGAAAGTAAATAATCCATTCCTAAAGCACCAAGAATTCCGGATGCAAACAGAGTAAAACTCGAAGATACATTTTTGATTATCGCTTTTGTGTAATTAACAGAAGTTTGTGCATTTTTAGTTTTATGTAAAGAAACTATCTTTTCTGATAAATTATGTAATGTTTTTTCGTAAAATTTACTTTTTACAAACTTTTTCGTTGCACTTCTTTCAGCAAGCATACCAAGCGCAGCACCAGTTAAAGCTACAGTATCTTTGATTAAAAATTTATTTTTATATTTTTTATCTGCACCAGTATAATCTTCGTATATTTTATATCCGCCACTTGCCAGAAAGAATGATGCTGACAGATATGGCGAATTAATTATTTTGTTGAATGTCTTACCAATTTGCATTTTTATATTTCTTCATGAATAATTAAACGCCTAAAAATATTTTTTTTTGCTAGTTATGCGCTCTTTTTCTTGCTATTGTGCGCTGTAATTTTTGCATTAAGCATTGGAAGTAAAATCCCCAAAGTTATTGCTGAATAAGCAATACCGGCTGTTTGTGCCACATTAAGTTTCCACATATTCTTTTTAGCAAAATCTTTGCCTTTTGAAGCGATTTCATTGTGTGTTTTTAATGACATATTATTAAGCCAATGTCTTAAACCTTTACCTTCTTTATTGTAGTTGAACAAGTTTTCGCCTTTTTTATCAAGTAAATTCGCAACACCTTTTGCCGCAAATCCACCAAATACAAGCCAGTTAAGGAAGCCCAAATAATCTCTTGTCATAGATTCTCTTAACTCAGTTCCATTATCGGCAGCCATAAATCTTCCGACAATTGTTGAAGCATAAACTGTTTTAATAGCGTTTCCGCTTGTAATCGGACCTGAAAATTCAAGACGTTTTGCAAACTGTTTTAAGTTTTTTGCACCCATAAGTTTGAACACCATACCAACCATAAGCGCACTTGCACCAATTTTTTTAGCCCAAAGTAAGTTATCTTTTTTCTGCTCACCTTTGAATGTTGAAGCAAAATCGACATCACCTACAAAACCCTTAATACCTGTTCTTTTCTCAGTAATTTTTCTATTAATATATTGATTAGTAAGTCCTAAAATGCTTGCGGTTGTAATCGCTCCAAAAGCCTTAACTTTATTAACTTTAGCAATTCTTGCCAAAATCTTTTCGGCGTCTTTTCCACCATTAATTCTGAAAACATCTTTACCCATATCATGCGTATCGCGTAAAATATTTTCCAATTTTGCTGAAAGCTTATTACCTTTAATATTTAATTCTGTATCACGTTCCGCTCCAAGAGCATTCGTAAGTCGTTTTTCCATAATAGAAAGCACATTATGTTTATCATAACTTGAAATATTTTTGTCCTCAATAATTTGAGTCATTGTATCAACAAATCCTTCTTTTGAAGTCAATTTGTTTTGGATATTTTTATATTTAGCGTCGCGCCATTTTAGTTTATCCCAACGAGCTTCGTCAATCCATTCAACATTTTTCCAATCAATGTTTTTGAATTCTTTGATTTTATGTCCATCTCTACCGGAAATATTATCAAAAACATTTTCAGAATATTTCTTAGTATCACCATCCCATGCAGCTTTAAGAGTTTTCATAGAATCATTTGTAAACCAATCATTCGGATTAATTTTAACTTCACCACTTTTTGCCATAAATTTAGCAATCCATTTTGCAAAAATACCGGCTGCCAAGCAGTTAATAAATGTTCCGCTGATTTCTCTAAAAAATGTTTCAGTACCTGCATATTGATTTCTGTTTTTTGTATCATAATAAGCACGAGGAATTACCATCGCACCAATATCCAACCCAACAGCATTAACCATTTCGTTCATATCACAAGTTCTAAGTGCACTTGTTACAACACCATCCAATGGGCCTCTAAAATTCACGTTATTATTCTTCAAATTGCTATTTATATTATTATTTATTCTCATTACCTGCTCCACAAAAAAAGAGTCTAGTTAAATATTAAACTTGACTCTTCAAAACTTTCTACTACAAATCAACGTAACAAAATCTATCCAAGTCTCGACTGAGAGGTTGAACAGCAATAGGATGTTGTTGAATTGTAATTATTAATTATAAGCATAGGCTCAGTATAGCGCTATCATTAGACTTTGTCAATATATACAATTTCTATACTTTAGTCCTTATAAAAAAGAGGATAACTTTTGTTATCCTCTTTTTTCAACTAAAATTTGTATTCCGGAATCTCAAAGACTTCGTTGTTTGCGTCTTTTTCGACAAACTTCAAATAATATTCCAAAGCTTTATCTTTTGCTGATTCATAAAATTCATCAGAAATAAGTTCTCTGTGCAATTCTGTTCTTTCGCCGGAATAATTACCCAAAACTCTTGAATATTTTTCAATCATTTCTAAATCTTCACCGCCAGCGTAAGCTTTTGTTTTTGCGTCAGTTCCGGATGGTCTTATTTCAACGTACTTATCAGTAAATTCTAAGTATGTTCCATCGCCAACAAATTTAACTGATTTCAAATTATCAAAATTAAGTTCTGCAAATGCGCTATTAAGAACTTTTTTCACAGCATTAATATCTGCAATACCTTCTCTGATTGCAATTGCTAGTGATAAATAAAATAAATCGTTTCTTGTTCTTAAAGTTTCACCTGCAAATTTTGCTTTCTTTAATTTTTCAATATCAGGCTCAGATTCGTTATAATAAGCGATATCTTCCCTAACGTCATATTTTGCAATGATATTATTTTCATCAAAGATTTCAACTAAATATTCAGAAAGTGTTTTATTATCTTCTTCTAACTTAGCAGCAAGTGCAGATGCAACAATAATAGCTTCTGTTGCACTCTTTTCTCTCATAGCGATTGCTTTTCTGCCTGCCAAAGATTCAATTAAATCTTCTGAACCCATAATCATTCCGCCGGATTCTTCACCACCAAAGATTAATCTAGGTTGAACACCTAAGTTAATTGAATTACCAAATACATCATCAACCACAACTTCTTTATCAGGGTTGTTTTTAAGTTGTAACTCAACTTTTTTCATAATATTTGCGATTTCTTTAAAACCAACCGGAACATTTACAACCTTGATTCCATGAGCTTTTGCCCATTCATCCCAACTTAGAGCAGAAGCAGTTGTTTTAATCATAAATCTTGGATGATTTTTGAATTTACCTTGAGCTTTAAGTTGTTTAACTCGATAGTTCATAAGCATTAAGAACGCTTGATTTGCGCTATACACAGTTAAAATTCTGCTTTCATCAAGTTTTATGAAAGAAACACCATAGTCTTCAAGCATTGGTTCGTTTCCGATAGCTTCAATTTGACAAACTGTTAATCTGTCATGATCAGGATCTGTAATTAATACAATTGTACCAAGCGGACAATCTGCAAGAACCTTGTCGTAGTGTAAAGACTCAATTACAGGGAAGAATTTTTCGCCGTTTGGTCTTTTTGCTAAAACAGTTGCGTCTACTGAATAATCGTAGAAACATTTGTTACCTTTAGGGTCAGTATCGTATTTACCGATTGAATGGAAAAACGGATCTTCTTCTGTATTGTTCCAAATATATTTATCTTGAATGCCCAATTTTTCTAATACTCTGCTTAATGTTCTGTATGCACATCCGCCAACGCACTCAACAAAAAGCTTAGATTTCATTTTCTTAACGCCTTCCAAGTTTTGCGCTACGCCTGATTTCAAGTAATCTACGTATAAATCAATACCGTCGTTAAGTTTTGTCATGATTTCTTCATCAATTAGCGGATTATTTTTTGCAGCAACCGTAATTTCGTAAAAACCTTCTTCGTCAGCAATTTCAAAAATTTCTTGAATCATATCAACAAATTCCAAAGATTCTTCCGGCAAATATTGACTACCTTGTGAGTTTAAATCTTTTGTAGCTGTCTTTACAGAAATACCGTGGCTTGATGTAATATATTCACCGCCAACTAAATCTAATTTGAAAGCTAAAAATGAAGCCAACCAAATTGGAATAGTTTTTCTATCTTTTGGAGTAAGTGTTTTAATTCCTTGTGCTGCTTGAATACGAGCAATCGCATCCAAGTACAAATCAGAATTGTATCTTACTTCGCTTCCAACAAGTTTAAGGATTTCTTTGCCTTCATACTTGTTACGTGCTACCAAAGCCTTAGCTAGTGTTGCAAGGATAATTCCAACCAGATTAATCGGAAATCTTGTATCTTGAGGGAACAAAATATTTTGTGGGCCTCTGATACCTGCTGTAGAAACTTGCGCTTCTCGTTTGTAATTAACAAACCATTCGATTAATCCTAAACCTTCTGGATTTTCTTTTGATTGAGGATATAAATATGCTCTTTTAAGAATAAACGTAAATTCGTTTTCATTATTGAAATCAAATAAGTTTAAATTCTTTATATAATCCGGTGTTTTGTCATAAACATTTTTGAATAATTCTTTTTCTAATTCGCAACTTGCTTCTCTTTTAAACATAGTACTCTCCTATTCGTACAAGTTATTATAGCATAAAATTTGTTCAAGTATAAAAACGAGTTTGTTAAAAATTTATATATTTATTTAATCTCTTATTTTTCAAGGTATTTCAACAGTTGTTCTTCGTCTTTGTTTAAACCGCAAATAAGTTTTTTTGTAACAAGCTCTGCGTGCACTTCTTGACAGCCGCTCTGGGAAGCATAACCGGATAAATTTTTTATAGTATGTTCAAAACATTTAGGAATTTTTTTTAAATTAAATGCTAACAAGTTGTTTTGAATACAATGTACTGCTTCGTGAATTATTGTATGCATATGACTGTTAGTTGATAACATCCATGACATATCATGACAATCTTTAGAATCAAGTAGTATGATATTTTTTCCGTTAAGATTTATACTTTGTGAATCAAAAGTGTACTTTGTTGAAATGATTTCATCCGGCAATGGGAAATGCTTACTTTCTAAAAATTTCATTGCTTCCAGACAAAGTTGCGCAAATTCCGGATTATTATCTAATTGTGCTTCTATGCCCATTTTTGATAATTCAGATTTTATTTTTAATACTTGCGGATGAGAATCTTTTTCTGAAAGTAACTTGTGTAACTTAACAGTATAACTATTTACTTTATTAATTATTATTGCGAACTTTTGCTCTTGGAATAAATTGCTTTTATGATGTTTTTCTACATAATCCATATCATTATCAAGCTTACTAAGCATATTTTGACTATATTTTTTACAATTCAAATCAACATTTACTCTCAAAGAACTTTCAAATCTATCTTTACCAATAGTGTTTTCTAATCTTTTAAACTGCTCTTGCGATATAAATTTCTCTTGTCGCAGGTTCTCTATAAGTGTTTTTTGTAAAATTTGTGGATTGATATTCATATGATATCCCTTTTATATTTCTAAAACTCTTAAAAATCATTTTTGCGAATTATTTAATAAAACTTTACAAAAAAGAAGGGAATTTTGGCATGGGTGATTGTTTTTATACAAGAAGTGTATGTTTCACAATTAAGAAGATGTTTAGAAGTTGTCAATTGTTTTTACAACATACCCATGAGAAAAAATTTAACAAAATTTTACAATGTTGAGAAATGTTAAAACCCCAGTTTTAGTGCGTTTTAGAGATTGTGTTGTTTTGTAAATTTCTTGATTAGAATTAATGTTTGAATTATCATATAAACATAGGATTAGATTTTGGGAAGAGAATGTTATTCTCATATTATAAGGAAAGCTGAATTGGTTAAATAGCTCGCCTTTACTTAGATTAGGAGGTTTAGTATATAATGCAGAATAGTTTAAATAAGGAAAGAAATGTAGTAGAATTTACCTCACCAACAAAAGTAGCAACCGACGTAATTAAAGGCTCTACAATTTCACCTATGTCAAAAGTTATTGAGCCTAAGACTGCGCAGATTAAACCTTTAAAGTTAAATTGTGTTTATGTTATTAAAAAAGATGGTACAAGAGAAGAATTCGATAACAACAAAATTATCAATGCTGTAAAAAAATCTGCTACCAGAATGTTAGTAGAGTTTACGGATGTGGAATTAAAAGAAATATGCGATTTTGTAGATGAAAATATTATTAGAATGAATAAACAAGAAATTACAATCGCTGATATGCACAACCTTGTTGAAGGCGCATTGGAACATCTTAGCCCAAGAGTTGCGCAAAGCTACCGTAACTACAGAAACTACAAGCAGGATTTCGTACACATGCTAGACAAAGTTTACCAAGAATCTCAAAGAATTATGTACATTGGTGATAAAGAAAATGCCAATGCTGATTCAACTTTGGTTTCTACAAAACGTTCTTTGATTTTTAATGAATTAAACAAAGAATTATACAAAAAATTCTTCTTAACAGTAGACGAATTGCAAGCAATCAGAGATGGTTATATTTATATCCACGATATGTCTGCAAGACGTGATACTATGAACTGCTGTTTATTTGATGTAGCTTCAGTTCTTAAAGACGGATTTGAAATGGGTAACTTATGGTACAACGAACCAAAATCACTTGATGTAGCATTTGACGTAATCGGTGATATTGTAATGGCTGCAGCAAGTCAACAATACGGTGGTTTCACAGTGCCTGAAGTTGATAAAATTTTAGCTCCTTATGCTGAAAAAACTTATCAAAGACAATATGACAAGTATTTATGCTTAGGCTTGTCGTTTGAAAAAGCAAGAGAAGCAGCTTTAGCTGATTTGGAAAAAGACTTTGAACAAGGTTTCCAAGGTTGGGAATACAAATTTAATACAGTTGCATCTTCAAGAGGTGATTATCCGTTTATTACTGTTTCAACAGGTTTAGGAACAGGTGAATACGAAAAAATGGCAACTCTTGCAATGCTTAAAATCAGAATGGGCGGACAAGGTAAAAAAGGCAACAAAAAACCAGTATTGTTCCCTAAGATTGTATTCTTGTTTGATAAAAACCTACACAGCGAAGGTAAAGTTAACTATGACTTATTCAAAGCCGGTGTTGAATGTTCTAAAAAGACTATGTACCCTGACTGGTTGTCATTATCAGGTGAAGGCTACGTAGCATCTATGTACAAAAAATACGGAAAAGTAGTTTCTCCAATGGGTTGCAGAGCTTTCTTATCACCTTGGTTTGAAAGAGGCGGAATGTATCCTGCTGATGAAAATGATTCTCCGGTATTTGTTGGTAGATTTAATATTGGTGCAATAAGCTTGCACTTGCCTATGATTTACGCTAAAGCTAAGAAAGAAAGTAAAGATTTCTATGAAGTTCTTGATTACTATATGGAATTAATCAGACAACTTCATATAAGAACTTATAACTATCTAGGCGAAATGAAAGCTTCTGTAAACCCTCTAGCATTCTGCGAAGGCGGTTTCTTGGGCGGTCATTTAGGTATCCACGACAAGATTAGACCTGTTTTGAAATCTTCAACAGCTTCATTCGGTATTACTGCATTAAACGAATTACAAGAAATTCATAACGGTAAATCACTTGTTGAAGATGGCGAATTTGCTCTTGAAGTTATGAAATATATTAATAATAAGATTAACGAATACAAGGAAAAAGACGGAATTCTTTATGCAATATATGGAACTCCTGCTGAAAACTTATGTGGTCTTCAAATCAAGCAATTCAGAAAGAAATACGGTATTGTAGAACATGTTTCTGATAAACCATATATTTCAAACTCTTTCCATTGCCATGTTTCAGAACAAATCAGTCCAATCGAAAAACAAGATTTGGAAGGCAGATTCTGGGATTTATTCAACGGCGGAAAAATTCAATACGTAAAATATCCTATTGATTATAATACAGGCGCTGTTGAAACACTAATCAACAGAGCAATGGATAAAGGTTTCTACGAAGGCGTAAACTTATCACTATCTTATTGTGATGATTGCGGTCACCAAGAATTAAATATGGATGTTTGTCCAAAATGCGGTTCTAAAAACTTGACTAAGATTGAAAGAATGAACGGTTATTTGGCTTATTCAAGAGTTAAAGGTGATTCTAGATTAGCTGACCATAAGATGGAAGAAATCAAAGACAGAGTAAGCATGTAATAAGTGAAAAATTTAAATTAAAAAAAATCGGAAAGTAATAACTTTCCGATTTTTTTAATTTTTTAAATCCAACAAATTTTTACCAAATTTGTAATTAGCGATTTCTATAATTTTTTGCGCTAAATCGACATAAACTCGTCTTGAGAAATGATTTATACAAACTGTGTAATCCTCATCACTCTTAATTAAATCAGTTAATTCTATAAATTCTACTTTATCTTTAAAGTTTTCTCTAACTGCCGAATTCAAAATCTTATGACGCTCTGCCATATTTTCATATCCGGCTTGAATTTTATCTGTTGGAATTTCACTTCCCAAAATCAAAACCAAATTCCCTTTAAGGTTATCTAAAATGTAATTCAAATTTTTAATAACCAAATCAACAGGCGGATTGCCACCGAAAACGTAATTTTTTCTGAATTCATTAAGTATCATTATATTTTGCGCACGAGCTTCCACAGGAATTGGTGCAAGAATTTTATCCCAATTTTTTGAATCCGTAATATCGCAATCCGCAAATCCAAAGAATGCGTATGTTCCGTCGTTTTTGTTTATGTAAATTCCACTATGAGTTACAGTCAAAAGGCTCAAAAATACAAGGTTGTATTTTGGGTCGAAAAATTTTGTTTTAAACTCGTCCGGATTTGGACAAGGAAAACGCATAGAAAGCTCTGCAAGCTTATCTTTTGAAAGTCTATGTGTTTGCTCTATAAACGCTGTATGCGTATGCGCCAAAATATAGACCAATTGCTTATTCCAGTAAGGGAATTCTGTATCAATATTGCAATCCGCGTCAATGTAACTTAAAGCAGAATACAAATCGCAAGGTCCTTTAAACAAAATATTCACATCACTTTTTCTAGATTTTTGCGGTTGTTTAATTTCAATATCGTCTACAATTTGAACCCAATCAACATTTTTGTTCAAATCTGATGCAACTTCGCCTTTAATTTTCAATTCAGGTTTGTCCAAGTAGTTGTAAACAAACTGTTCAATCCCCATATTCATAATTCTGCAAGAGAAAAGAAAATGGATAAGTTTGTTTTGATTTTTGTCAAGAACATAAAACCCGCAAATCCCATAATTGCCGAATTTATCTTCTGCAATAATATAAGCTGAGTCATTGTTTTTAATTGTTTCTTCCAAGTTTTCATCGCGGAATTTTGTGAAATTAAGCTGATTTGTTCTTAGAATAAGTTTTTTTATTCTCTCTATATTTTTTTCACAATCTTTTTTAATGCAAATTTTAATTTCACTTGAGCGCAAAAAATCTTCGTTAGAACTTGCTTGTGCAAGCTTTTCCGCCTTTTCTTCCAAAATTTTATACTGCTTTAATCTCGTGTGTTCAAAATCGTAGTCGTTTACAAGGTAAAGTTCTTCGGCAATTTTTGAAATAAATTCCGGCATTGCACTCATCAGATTTGGGGAATAAAACTTCGCTTCATTGATATTAAGTGGATTATCGTCAATGAAAATCACGTTTTCTGCACGCAAATTCATTGATTTAATTATGTTTTCGACTCTTTTGCCTTTTGGTGTCCAATCGATTGAAGGGAAAACAAATAAATCCCAAACATCTTTGATACCGAATTCAATAAACTTGCTTTTTACTTGCTCAAAATCGTTTTTTGAACAAATAGAATTCATTATGCCTTTTGTAGTAAGTTCACGCACAAGACTGATTGTGTCAGGATTTAGTATAATTTCACCTTCGGAAATATTACCATACCAAAAAGTTTCGTCCAAATCCCAGATTATTAATTTTGTTTTTGTTATGTCGTAGTCTTTTTTCATTATTTTATTATGAATTACTTTGTCGCTCAAGTTCTATTTGTTTTGATTTGTCAAAATCGCACAAACCGAACTATCTTGCAAATACTTATTCCAAGTCTTTACTACAGGGTTATTTTGCGCTTCCGAAAAATTTGATGTATCAACTTTTTCTTTTGAATACTGCTGAACAACCGCGTAAGCCTGCATTACATTAACCAATTCTGCAACTTGGCTTTTTGAAAGCTTGCAAGTTATGCAAGAATCAATCCCTGCAAAATTTACTTTCTCTTGATAAACGCATTTATCGCCTTGCCAACCCAAAATTTTCTTGCTTGAAGTTACATTCATACCATCAGTCTGAACTGTACCAGATTCTGAATATGATGATGAGCAATTTCTTAAAGCGTTTGCAAATCTCATATCATCTGCTAAAACAACAAGTGTTGTTACCAAAAGTACAAACGCGAAAATAAAATATTTTTTCATACTAAACCTTTCGATTTATTGGTTTACAACTTGTGGGTTTTCTAATTCTCTTCTAATATCTTCAACTGATACGTGCAAAATTGGCGAATTGTCATCTTTTTTTAGATAAACATCAACAATTCCGGATTGCACGATAAATCTTTTACAAAGTATGCAGATAAAATTATGACCGTATATGTACATTGAAGCACCAAGACATCTGTCTTGCCCCGCTTGAATTATCGCATTTTGTTCTGCGTGGATTGAACGGCAAGTTTCATAACAAGTTCCTGAAGGAATTTTGTTTTTTATTCTGTAACATTCGCCACGCTCGTAGCAAGATTCAACACCGGATGGAGTTCCATTATAGCCGGTTGCCTTAATTTTTTTGTCTTGTCCTACTATAACTGCACCGACTTGCGCACGCAAACAGTTTGAACGTGAAGAACAAGTTTTTGCTAAATCTAAAAAATAATCTGTCCAACTTTTTATTGCCATAATCAGATTATACAAAATAAAAAACCGTAAGTAAACTTACGGCTGAAAAATTTTAAAATAAATGTGTATTTTTGAGTCTCTTAATATTAAACAGCGACTTCTTCTTTGAAATAGTCGACTACTGTGTCAAGCACATTATCAAAGAAGAAGTCCAATTCTTGTGATAATGACATGTTTGAAGTTGTCATTTCTAAATCTTGAGTTTTGTTGAATCTTGATAACATTTCGTTTTCGATACGCATATTTAATCCTTTCCTAAACTTTCGGGGTACGTGTACTTTTTGATTTAATTTTTATTTTTGATTTCCTTTTGCTTACATTTTAGTTATCGGCATTTTTTTTTAAAACTTTAGGCTTTTTAAACAAAAGTTTACAAAACGTTACACTAATTTACCCAAAACCAGTAGCTACGTGATTTTTAATTATGTATATTAAAAAGTCAAGTGTTAATATCAGGTTATAGTATAAGAATTTCAAATAACGTTAAAAAAGTTTCCAAAAAGCTGGATCTCTCGCGCTAATCGCGCTCAAGATGACGCCCAGCCGATAGTCTGGCGCCAAGTCATTACAAAAACAACTGCCTTTATTGAAACGAAGCAATTCATTAACATTTAAACAAACGTATCTGCCCTCTCCTTTTTCAATTCTACATGGAGAGGGAAACGAAAAGGCAAGAGAGGATGTTATAAACTAATAAAAAACAATTTCTAAAAAGCTGAATTGCTTCAAGCTAATCGCCTTTAAAATAACAGCATGCTTAAAAGTCTCACGCCAAGTTACTACAAATAGCAAAAAATGATACTAATAACTCCTACGTGATTACAATTAAACAATAGTTTTAAGATATTCAATAATGTCACCTGATTCATACATTTGAATATTCCTATCATTATCAACCAAAAACGGTACTTGTCTTTTACCTCCGAGTTTAATCAATGTTTCTTCATTCGGTTGAAATTTAATATCAATTTTTTTATAAGGAATATCAATTTCATCTAAAAAAGCAAGAACTTTTTGACAATATGGGCAATTTTCCAAAACATACAAATCTAACATTTTTTCTCCTCGTTATAAATTATTCTTATTTATTATAAAAATAATTTAAAATAACAAACATTCGCCAGATTGGTATTATTTTTGATATTATTCCTGAATTAAAATTACAATACTCACTTTAATTTTTTACAAATAAATGTGTACAAAAAAGGTTTTTAAAATTTACCCCACATATTATTGGGATCCATGTCCTCGTTTCCATTATAATCATCTCTTTTTTCTACTTCTTCCGCATCGTCATCAATCATTTTACCGTATTTATGCCCCAAAGTTGCGCCTACTCCCATCGCTACAGGTCCAAAACAAGCACCCAATGCACCTCCCAAAACAGCAAACAGTTTTGAGCAACGGCCTTTAAAATTAACTTCATTTGCTAAAATAGTATCTGTTTGTGTCGATTCTTCTTGGTACCTATTTTTCAAATTAGAATGCTTTGTTCTTAGTTGTGTTTGATGATTAAAACGAGTTACCGGTACTATTTTCATAATATCCTCCTTTTTCATAATATTGTGAACATTATAATAATTACACAAAATATTTCAAAATCAAATGGTTGAAAAGATTTTTTTTTCATATAAAATTTTCATAAGGATATAAGTGTATGTTAAGAGTTTCAATAAATAATTCACCAACCAACAGTTTTAAGCAACAACAAATTGATATTTCTAAAAAAAGAACGTTTATAAATGCCGTTGATACTCTCGATTTAGAGGTAAACGATTGTAACAAAAGATTTAATGCTGTGCAAAAAATAGGCCTAGGATGTATATGTATCCCATTTGCTCTTATTATGGATTCTTTAATTGAAAAATTTGGGAAAAGCAACATAAAAAAATCATTAGAGTCGAAAAAACTTCCATTATTATTTGGTGCTGCGGCTTCAACTATGTTGCTCTTTGGTTTGCTGGATAAAAAACGCGCGGATGGCATGTATAAATCAAATCTCTTTGCGCAAAACAACGCAGAAAAGGAGCTTAGCAATCCTAAATTATTCTTGAATATCTCAGATGAAAGACTAGAAAATATCACGAGCAATACTAATTACATTTATTATGATAACAAGCAATATTCCAAAGAGTGGGATTTCTTCCCAGACTTTAGAATAAAAAGGCACAAAGATTTTCTACTTGAAATGAACCTCGAATCAAAAAACTTTACGCCAACTATAGACAAACCAAATGAATATTCAGAGGCTCTAAATCAAATAGATAATAAAACACAAGATTATACAAAAAAAATAATGGCAGGAATGAATTTATTTTCAGCAATTGGCAGCCTTGCTTTTGGAGGAATATTTTTAGCGCTAGGGAAAATAACACAAAATAATAAAAAATGGAACAAATTTATGCCTGGAATAGCTTTAATTTCATTATTTTCCATGTCCTATAATTCTTCAAACGAATTCATTAATAAAGTTCAAATGATTTCTCGCCAAAAAGCTAAAGAAGACTTTATGAATGACATAAATAATAATAAAAACTTTATACAGACCACCATAGAATATATAAAAACAAAAAAAGAATATGAACAAAAATTATTAAAACAAGACGATTTAGTTCCGATAAAGAACGATATTTTAGTAAATATGGATGTAGGCGAAGAAGAAATAAAAAAAGCTAAAGAATCTCAGACAGCATTTTTTGATGCTGTAAAAGCTGAAAAACGACAAAAAAATATTAAGAAAAATCTGCTAAACAATAGCATAACACAAGATTTAATCCTCGGTTCATTAATAATACCAATTTTATCTCTGCTCCCAAAAAGTTTTGATAATACAAAAAACAAACTTGGCAAGTCGCTATCACTTATGTTTGCACTTACAGCAGGAGTGTTTGCTACAAACGCAGGATTGACGCTTTTTCGCAACAAATAAGTTGGGCTAAAAGCCCAACAAAAATCAGTAGTAGGTCAGGCATTGCCTGACAAATGCTTTCTAAGCCTGTGTTTCAGCTAATTTTTCCAACTTCAACTTTTGGTCGTATTCTGTCAACAAATTAATTAACTCGTCCAAATCACCATCAATTACTGTCCAAACGTTAAGGTTGTGATTAATACGGTGGTCTGTCAATCGACCTTGTGGGAAGTTATAAGTTCTGATACGTTCGCTTCTATCACCTGTTCCAACTTGAGAACGTCTTAAGTCGGTGATTTCTTGCATTTGTTTTTGAACTTCCATATCATAAAGTTTTGCCTTCAAGATTTGCAAAGCTCTTTCTTTGTTTTGCAATTGTGAACGTTCTTCTGTACAGAAAATCATAATTCCTGTTGGTTTATGGAATACACGTGCTGCGGTTTCAACTTTGTTTACGTTTTGACCGCCGGCACCGCCTGAACGGGCAGTTGAAATTTCAACATCGTTCATATTCAATTCAACTTCAACATCATCAACTTCCGGCATTACAGCAACTGTAGCAGTAGAAGTGTGAACTCTGCCTTGTGATTCTGTAGCAGGAACTCTTTGAACCCTATGAACGCCTGATTCGTATTTAAGACGAGAATAAATACTATCGCCTTTCATAGAAATAATAACTTCGCTTACACCGCCTGCTTCGCATTCTGTTTTACTTAAAACTTGAGTTTGCCAGCCCATTTTATCAGCGTAGCGCATGTACATTCTCATCAAATCACCGGCGAAAATGTTTGCTTCGTCTCCGCCTGCGCCACCTCTGATTTCAAGCATAATATCTTTATCATCCATCGGGTCGCGAGGAAGAAGAAGAACTTTCATTCTTTCTTCGTATTCAGGAATTTTTGCTTCATTTTCTTCCATTTCAGCTTTCAAAAACTGTTTCATTTCTTCATCTTTTTCTTCGTGAATAAGTTGTTTTGCTTCATCAATCGCATCAACAGCTTTTTTCCACGCATAATAAAGTTCAACAGTTTCTTCCATTGATTTTCTTTGTTTTGACAAATCACGGAATTTATTGTAATCAGCGATTACATTAGGGTCAGATAGAGTTTGACCTAATTCAACATATCTTTTTTCTATCTGAACGATTTTATCTAACATGTCTTTCATAATTTTTACCTCTTTAATTTCAGTATAAAACAAACATGTAAAATTAAATAGAACGCTCTAAATGTAAAATTTTCCTTGCACCTTAACTTCGTAGCAATTACAATAGAAGAAAAGGAGAGATTATGAAACTTGAAGATATAAAAATTACAATCGGCGAAAACGCTCATCAAAAAGCTGCAATTGAGCGCAATGAAAAAACTATTGATTACGAAACCAGTAAAAACCTGTCTTATACCGATATTGCAACTATTGTACGCGGTTTAAATGTAATTAGTGAATTCTTTGATGTTAACGCGGTTGTAACCGCATCGGGCGCAGGAATTTGTGCAGTTGCATTAGGAAAATCTTTAGAAGATGCAATGCTAAAAGTTATGGATTCAAACCCTGTTGACTTTATGAATGCGATTGTTTTGGTTTCTACAGAAGTTGATAGCGAAATTGCTAAAATGCTAAAATCTTCAAACAAAATTGTTGCACCAAAGTTTACTAAAAATGCTATTGAGATTTTAGAACGTCATGATGTTTGTTATGTAACAATTAATACACCTTTAAAAGATTATAAAAATCATTTATCAAATGATATAAAAGTAACTCCTCTCGGTACACTCACACAAGAGCCGAATTTGAGCGAACTTACTAAAGACTCCTTCAAAATTATGTCAAAAGTGAAACCAACTGTTGAACAAATCGAAGACGCTGTTTTTGCTTGGAAAATCGCTAAACACGCAAACTCTCAAGCAATTGTTGTTGCAAAAGATTTAAAAACAACTGCAATTTCTCAAGGTTTACACAGCGCATCAGTTGAATTTGCTCTCGACTATTCTTGTGACATGTCAAAAGATGCGATTTTAGCGTCTGATATGCCTGTTACAATTCACGACATCAATGTTGCTGCACAAGGTCGAATTGGTTTAGTAATTTTGCCATCTGCTTCGGCGGACGTTATTACAATGGTTGATAAGTACAATATGGCATTAATTACAACAGGTATTACAAATATTCTTTATTAAATAAGTAGGTATAAAAAAATGAAAACAGCACAAGTTTTGCAAGACAAAATTGTCATAAAAGAAATGGAAGATGAAAAATTAAACGGACGCAAAGGCGCTATTGTTCGAGTTCTCGGCTGCGGGCTTTGCGGTTCTGATATCGTTAAATTCAAGCATAAAATTGTTCACGATGGCGCTGTTTTAGGGCACGAAATCGTTGCAAAAATTGTTGAAATTAATTCTGATACTAATTTTAAAATCGACGATAAAATAGTTACTTCACATCATATTCCTTGCGGAGAATGCAACTACTGCAAGCACGGTAACGTTTCTATGTGTGAACATTTTAAGAAAACAAACATTTTCCCAGGAGGTTTTAGCGAACTTGTTTTTGTTTCTGAAGAACATTTAAAAAATGTTGCATATTTAGTTCCACAAAATATGTCTGATGAAGAAATTTCCTTTTATGAACCTCTTGGTTGCTGTGTTAGAGCAATTAAAAGATGTAATTTACAAAAAGGAGATACTGCGCTCGTTGTAGGACTTGGTTCAATAGGTTTGCTTATGGGCGAAGGCTTAAAAGCAATGGGTTATAAAGTTTACGGATGCGATTTGATTCAGGAAAGAATTGAGTTAGCGCAAAAAATGGGACTTGAAAATTTTGATTTTTCAAACCAAGTCGATGCCGTATTTATGACCTCCGGTGCGGATAAAGCTATTGATACTGCATTCAAAGCTGTTAGAATGGGCGGAAAAATTTTGGTATTTT
This sequence comes from uncultured Candidatus Melainabacteria bacterium, assembly GCA_934777245.1. Next base: position 44,118 of record CAKVND010000011.1, read on the forward strand.
CAAGCACTCCAAATAGTAACGGCTATCCTAATAACGAAATTTATTATAAAGAATTAACCGTTATGGGAAGTTATTCGCCTTCTCCTGCGGATTTAAAAGATTCTTTTGAACTTTTAACAACCGGCAAGGTAAATGTTAAAAACTTAACAACAGTTTATCCGCTTGAAAAAATTCAACAAGCTTTTGACGACACAATTACAAATAAAATATTCAAAGCTTACATTCAAGTTTCAAAATAAATGATTTGTGCTACACTATATAAATAAGATTGTGAAAATTATGACAATATTTGACGAAAATTTAATTTTAGAAACCATTAATATGATTAAGCTTCACAACTTCGATATCCGAACTGTAACGCTTACAATAAGTCTTAGAGATTGTTTGAGTGAAGATGTGAATGTCGTTTGCGACAAAATTAAATACAAATTAGACAAATATGCGCACAATCTTGTGAATTATGCTAATGATATTGAAAACGATTATTCGATTCCAATTGTAAATAAAAGAATTGCTGTAACTCCGATTTCATTGGTTGGTGAAGCTTGCAAAGTTAAAGATTATGTTAAAATTGCAAAAACGCTTGATGAATGCGCAAATAATCTTGGCGTAGATTTTGTTGGCGGATTTTCAGCTTTAGTAGAAAAGGGATTTACACAAGGTGATAGAGCTTTAATCGAAGCAATTCCCGAAGCGTTGGCTTCTACAAGCAGATTATGTTCTTCCGTAAATGTCGGAACTTCAAAAGCCGGAATTAATATGGATGCTGTTTTAAAAATGGCCGAAACTATTAAAAAATCCGCAGAATTAACTGCTGATAAAGACGGCTTAGGCGCTGCAAAGCTTGTTGTATTTTGTAATTCTGTAAGCGACAATCCGTTTATGGCAGGTGCTTATTGCGGTTACGGAGAACCTGAATGTGCATTAAATATTGGCGTTTCCGGCCCAGGGGTTGTTAGAGCGGCAATTTTAGATTTAGACAAAAAAGCTGATTTGGGCGTTTTGTCTAACAAGATTAAGCAAACTGCTTACAAAATTACTGCTACAGGCGAATTAATCGGCCGTAAAATGGCTAAAAGATTGAATGTGCCGTTCGGTGTAATTGATTTATCGTTAGCACCAACACCTGCAATCGGTGATAGCGTTGCAGAAATCTTCCAAGCAATGGGTTTAGAACACGCAGGCGCGCATGGAACGACAGCAGCTTTAGCTATGCTTAATGATACGGTGAAAAAGGGCGGTATTATGGCAAGCTCTTATGTTGGCGGACTTTCCGGCGCATTTATTCCTGTTTCGGAAGATGCCGGCATGATTGAAGCCGCAACAAAAGGGTATTTGACTTTTGATAAATTAGAAGCTATGACTTGCGTATGTTCTGTAGGTTTAGATATGATTGCAATCCCAGGGGATACGCCTAATTCAACAATTGCGGGTATGATTGCGGATGAAATGGCAATCGGTATGATAAATAAGAAAACGACTGCCGTAAGATTAATTCCTGCTCCTAATAAGAAGGTTGGTGATAAAGTTGTATTCGGCGGTTTGTTGGGTGAAGCTCCGATTATGAATGTAAACAACTTATCTTCAGCCGGGTTTGTGGAACGTGGTGGTAGAATTCCAGCACCTATTCACAGTTTGAATAATTAGTAGAATTAAAATTAAGGATTTAAAAATGGCTACATTTAAAGATATGGAAGACAGTTTGAAGAGTTTTATTTTGCAAGAACAGTCTGATGCGCACAACGTGCGTTCTACTAACGTTGCGAAATATAATAATATCAAAGTTTGGATGGATCCTGCAAAATATGTTCAACCGCACTTTTTTATCCGTATTTCAATATCGGAAGCTGCTTTTAATCTTGCAGATTGTTCAAAAATTAATGGTGGACTCGGTTACGAAGAGAGATTTGTAATCAAGTGGTTTAGCAGAATGGGGATTAAAGAAAAATTAAAAGAACTTTGGTCTGACGCTGAAAAAGTTAAAGAGGACAAATAATTGCAGTACAAAGATTTAGCAGTTAATCCCGTTAGTGTTTTATTGCAGCTTGTTGGCGCAAAATGGAAACTTCTTATTATTAAAGAATTATTAAAAAAAGAAATGCGCTTTGTTGAATTAAAGAAACATTTAGGTTGTACTGCAAAAGTTCTGACAAATTGTTTGAAGGAACTTGAAGAAGACGGGCTCGTTGTAAGAGAAGAGTACGAAGGATTACCGCCAAGAGTTGAATATTATTTGACGGATATCGGCTATACTCTCCGTCCAGTTCTCGACTCTATGCAACAATGGGGCAAAGAATACAAACGCTTTAGAAAGTTGCAAGAGAAGTATAAAAATTATTAAATTTCTCTTTAAATAATTTATAACACCCTCTCCCGCCTTCACATTACTGTCCATGATAATTTTGATACAAATAAACGACAATCGCGCCGCGAACGTGCAGCGATTAGCTGCGATAGAG
>CAKVND010000012.1 GCA_934777245.1 uncultured Candidatus Melainabacteria bacterium
AGAAAAGGGGTAGTTTTTACTTCCATAGGGGATTTAATGTATTATGGAATGTAATTTTAGCTTATCTTTCTTACCGTCAAGGTATGAGAAAGTGGAATTCCGCCTTGCACCGCGGGTTTATTGACAACTTGTCCTTTTACGTACATAACCGTTGAACCGCCACCATCTAAGTTCATCGCGTTAACACAGCCAAGCTCTTTCATCAAATTTGCGAGTTCTACAAGCGTTAAGCCAATTGATGCGCCTTCTCTTCCGTCAGCTGTTAACATAATTAGATGATTATCTCTCGTATACCCAATTGCAGTTCTCGGGTTTCTACCACCGATTGAGCCAAGTTTTTGCGCTGTCATATCAACATATATGTCGCCGTTTTTTATCAAATACGGGCCGCCACTTATAATGTGATTAACATCTTTCCATTCGGGGTTAATTTTAATGTTCAGTTTGTATCTTTTTGCGTCCTTGATACTATTTAAATTTTTTTCTGCTCCAACTATAACAAATCCGTTCTGAGGTATTCTATTTGCTCCGTATGAAACTCTTATAGCTTTACCATTTTCGACAACTATCTGCATCCCATACTTTGGACAAGGCGGAGAATACTCGCCCCAATCCGGCGTATAAACGATTGTATGAGTTGACAACATTCTAGGCTGATTGATATTATCAATTTTTAACCCTCCTTTGTTTGTTTCTACTTGAGCTCTAAGTTGAACTCTAGCCATATCAAATCCGTTGTCGAAAATTCCCATAGCCACTCTGTCATAAATTGGGCCTGTGTAAACTTTTTTATTTATCATCAAAGTTCCTAATGGAACACCCGTTTGAGGTTTGAAGTATCCGCCATTGATTGCAACTATTGCGTTTTCTCTATTTGCGATATTAGAAATTTTTGTTCTTGAAGCCAATTTTTCTGAAGCAATTGCAGGTTCTACAACCAAATCCTCATTTACACCCTTTGACAGTTCAACTATATTAATTCGGACGGGTTTATTATTATAGAATCGTATCATTCTGACATGTTTAACGCCTTTCTCAACACTAACTACTTTTGAATTTCTGTATTTATTTGAAATTTCATTCTCGAACGCAACTTCTTGTTCCTGTTGTCTTTCCTGAATATAATTTAGACTTGGTGAAATTCCTGTTAAATTTTCTACTCGGATATCTTTGGCGGATATTAGTAAATTCTGAGATAGCATCAAGCATATAGCAAGACCTATTCCTGCTGCACTCGTTGCAGTCTTTTCCAATTGGGGACGTTGTAATCTGTTTACTAATATCGTATCCATCGCTTTCACCATTTGCTTTTAAGTTACAGGATACCTTTTTTATTTGAGAGTGGTGTGGGGCTATAACACTCTTTCGGGGGTAAATTTCATTACTTGCAGAAAACTTTTTTAATTTACCATTCCTTTCTCTGTTTTGAAAACAGCTTTGAAAAAATATCTATTCTTTCTACTATTATTATAACATACACTTAATACATTCTCAAGAGGGTTGCAAGCAAATAATAGTAATACTTTTGGGTGAATTTTAAAAGAGTATAAAATACACTTAATATTTTATTGATACATTGATTGCTTAGTTGCCAACATTCTCCCCTCGCCCTTGTAGCACCACTGTCCGAAACTCAAAATAATAGTTACAAAAAGCTGAATTGCTTCAGTCCAATCGCCTTCGCAATAACAAGGCTTGAAACTACTCGTTGGGCGTCATTGTGAGGTTCGTTAATACCAAAACACTCTGACGAATTAAACTCACTTAAATCTTCGCATGTTTTTCATCATCTGATGTGCGCTTAGTTTTGCGCCGGCAGCGCCCATTTTACCCATCATTGAACCCATATTTTTCTTAACGTCAGAAAAACCTTTCATCATTTTGCGCATTTGCTCAAATTGATTGATAAATACATTCACATCATGCAATGGCAATCCGGAACCTTCTGCAATTCTCTTTTTGCGCGATGAATTCATTAATTCGGGATGCTCACGTTCTTCAGGTGTCATACTTTGAATAAATACTTCAATTTTTTTAAATTGTTTTTCGCTTTCGTGAGACAATTTTTGTCTGTCGTCTTTTGAAATTTTAAGCCCCGGAATCATACCCAAAAGTTGATCCATAGAACCGAACATTTTCATTTGAGACTGCATTTTAAGAAAATCGTTGAAAGAAAATTCCGCTTTCGCCATTTTCTTTTCCATTTCTTTAGCAGTTTTTTCATCAAAAACTTCTTGAGCGCGTTCTACAAGAGAAACAATGTCGCCCATTCCTAAAATTCTTGTTGCCATTCTCTCCGGATAAAAATCTTCAAGCGCATTAAGCTTTTCACCCGTACCTGTTAATTTAATTGGTTTGTGCGTGCAATAAACTACACTTAAAGCTGCACCACCACGAGAATCACCGTCTAATTTTGTTAAAACCAAACCGGTTATGCCAAGTTGTGCGTCAAAGTTTTCCGCAACATTTACAGCTTCTTGACCTGTCATAGAATCAATTACAAGTAATTTTTCGGCCGGATGAAAAACACGTTCTATCAGCATTAATTCTGCCATCATGTCTGTATCAATTTGCAAACGTCCTGCGGTATCTAAAATAAGAGTATTGAAACCTTTTTCTTTCGCGTGATTAATCGCGTTTTGGATAATTGTTTGAACATCCTTCGATTCATTTTCAAAATAAACCTCAACTCCGATTTGTTCGCCTAAAGCTTTCAATTGAGTAATCGCAGCCGGTCTATATACGTCGCACGCAACAAGAAGCGGATTGCGACCTTCTTTTTTTAGTTTAACGGCAAGCTTTGCAGAAGAAGTTGTTTTACCACTACCTTGAAGTCCCAACATCATTATTAAATTTGGATGACCTGAAAAATCTAACGGTTTTACTTCTTTACCTAATAATTCGATTAATTCATCGTGAACAATTTTTACAAGCTGTTGAGATGGATTTACTCCGGTTAAAACACTTTCACCTTCAGCCCTATCTTTGATATTAGAAATAAAAGCTTTTACAACGCGTAAGTTTACATCTGCTTCTAATAAAGCACGTCTGATTTCGCGCAAAGCCTCTTGCATGTTTTCTTGCGTAAGTTCTTTTTGTCCTGCAGTTTTTGCAATAATATCTTGTAATTTATCTGATAATGAGTCAAACATTGATATATCCTTAATTAACGATTACAAATGAAATTGTAGCACAAAAACAAAAAATACGCCCAAGCTATACTTTTACTATTACTAATAGCTATTTAAACGACAATCGCAGCGCGAGCGTTTTTTAGCGAGCGTGAAAGTACGGGTTTACCCGCTATCTTGGATTATGCGGGCAAGCATAACATTTCAATAACAACAAATCCTTACGGATTTTTCTTGTTATTTTCATGTTATTTGCTCTTACGGGCTTGCTCGCTTACGCTCGACATCGCCCTACCGAAAATCCGCTACATCCATTTTGTTTAACAACCGTAAGGTTGTAGGAAACAATGCGTTATTTCTTCTTTTTGAAGGTAAACACTTTTAATTGGTTATACTTACTAGTTTAGAAGTGAAGTAAAAACTTTTTCTTCTTTTATCGCAATAAAGAAGAAAAAGTAAGAGAATTATTTTGAAATAAAAAAGTTTTTTGAAATGTACTTTTCTTTCTCTTTATTTCGCAACAAAAGAGAAAGAAAAGTACCAAAAGAAAGAGAAAACACGCAATAGTTTCCTACGCTCTTACGAGCGTGAATAAAATGGATGATTAGCAGGCAGAGCCTGCACTTTCACGCTCGCTAAAAAACGCTCGCGGCGCGAAAGTCCTTCAATTTATAAATTTATTTCGAATCCAGTCATTGCGAGGAGCGGTAATTTTTTTCTAACGACGAAGCAATCCATTAAAAATAATCATTTTCAATAAGCTACGAAAAAGCCCCCTGCATACGCAGGGGGCTTCATTCACTATTTAAGAAAAAATCTTATATTAAATTCAATGCAATACTTGGAGTTTGGTTAGCTGTCGCAAGTAATGTTGCTGTTGATTGTTGCAAGATTTGATACTTAATGTAATTAGAAGATTCTGTTGCAACATCTGCATCCTTGATTGAAGAGTTAGCAGATACAATATTCTCCTTTTGTACACTTATCGCATCAACAGCTGATTCAACTCTGTTCATGTACGCACCGATTAGAGCTGTTCTTGCAGATACATTTTCGATTGCATCATCAACGAATGATAAGAACTCACGAGCAGTTGCATCATCTGTATATACAGCATCACAAATCGCTGTTAAGCAACTCATATTTGCACTTGCTTTTCTATTGTCTTCCCAATCGTATTTTGTAGTTTTAATTTTTGAATAACGAGCATCGCTGTAATCATACTCTCTACCATCAGCTGATTTATATTTTTTATCACCTTCAATTCTTGCTTGTAAAGCTGTCGTATCAATTCCATCATTTCTTTCATACCATTTTTGTCCACCATCAGTAGCCCCTTTATGTTTGTTATTAGAATTACCACTCATAAATAATGCAGTAATGGTTGTTGATGCAAAAATTGAAGAATCTAAGTTGATAATATTGTTTTTACCGGCATTATTACTTACTTGTAAGTTTACACCGTTTCCTGATGTTGCAGCAACACTTGTACCGTCTAAAAGTTTAATACCGTTAAAGTCAATAACTGTACATAGACGATTAATTTCTTCCATTCTTTGTTGAACTTCTGTTTTAATAGCATTCATAGAAGATGTACCGTAAGTACCGTTGGCTGCTTGTTCGGTCAAATCTCTGATACGTTGTAAATAATCACCAACAATATCCAAAACACCTTCCGCTGTATCCAATAATGATAAACCCATAGTTGCGTTTGATTCAGCTACATCATAACCTGAAATTTGCGCTTCCATTAAAGTTGATACAGCAGATCCTGCTGCGTCGTCAGCACCTGAGTTAATTTTGTAACCTGTTGATAATCTTTCCATTGCCTTGTTCATGCCACTAGTAGCATTTGACAAATTCTTTTGAGCCGTTAATGAGGCTAAGTTTGTGTTAATAGTGATTGAAGCCATAACTCGATCTCCTTTTCTTAAATTTTCTTCCTTGAACATCACAAAATTGAACGCCAAAGCCACGGCGCAATCTTTGTGATAGCCTTTATGAGAAGGTTTTTATTTCCTTCACACTACCATAATAAATGCAGTTCGTTGGTTTTTAAATTCTAAAATAGTTTGAACTTTCTATAACTAAAGATGGATTTATAACTCGTAAATATAGGATAATTTATAGTTTTTACAATTGACAAAATCTCAATTAATAATAAAATATTATAAGGGAGGGATTGTAATTATGAATAAAAAAATTGTTTCATCTTTGATGTTAGTGTCATTATGTTCTTTTAATACAGCTTTTGCGGCGTCTAATTTTAATTATCAACAAGCCCAACCACAACCAAGCGGGCAATATTATCAACAACCTATGCAATATTCTGCGAAGCAACCGTTAAAAGGTAGTGTTGTAATGGTTCCGGCAGGTGCTTGTGTTCCTGCAACATTAACATCACCTTTATCATCTGCTAACACAACAGTAGGGCAAAGTGTAAGTATGTTGCTTGGTTCAGATTATTATTATAACAACAAACTTATTGCTCCTGCCGGAAGCACAATTTACGGTACTGTAATTGAAGCTTCCAAAGCTAAAAGAGGAAGCATGAACGGCAAACTTTGTGTAAGATTTACACAAATATATACACCATACGGGACTCAAATTCCTATTTCTGCTGTGATTAAAACAGATGATTCTTCAGGAGTTCTTGTTGGTGGAACAAAACTTGATGTAACAAAAGATTATGCCAAAGACATGGGAGTTGGCGCTGCAACAGGTGCTTTATCAGGTCTCGTATTTGGTGCACTGGCAGGCGGCAGCGTAGGTAAAGGCGCTGCTCTTGGTACTGCAGTTGGTGCCGGCGGAGGATTGGTTAAATCTGCTTTTGATAAGGGAAATGATGTCGAAATTCCTGCGAATGCAACTGTAGACTTGTTGTTAACTCAACCGATTACAACATCGGCATCAAGTTATAGTTACGAAAATTAGTAAGTAGGTTAATTTAATTTGCCTTCAAACTAATTATTCTAAAAAGGTAATATTAGAGAGAAAAATAAAGTGTCAATTATTAGTAAAAGAAGTTTTATACTAGACGAGGACGAGGATAATAATGTAGAGCCATATACTCTACCATCCATTGTTACGAGCAAACCCGAAGTAATTCCGTTTAAGAAATCTTTAGCGATTTCTACGGCTTTACATCCCGCAGTTGTTCTATTGATTTGGTTAATAACGATTGCTTTGGCTTTGATGGGAATCAATTTAAGCTTGTTCAAAAAACCAAACGTTCAATTGAAAAAAGATATTGAGTTTGTTTTGGTTGATAAAGAAGCAACGCCGAGAAATCCTAATACAAAAAATCGTTCTGATATGAATTCAAGAAGCGGCGGCATAAATGACCCTAAGCGTAAAGTTTCTATGCCATCACCTGCGCCAAAGAAAGCTTCTAAACCGTCAGCAGCGGCACAAAGCGCTAATAAACTTATAAAAAAACAACAACAGCAAGCTCAAAAACAAGCTGTTCATCATAAACCACAACCTGTAAAACAACAGCCTAAGGCGCAAGCGCCAAGTAAAAATCAAACGTCAGCGAATAGGCCTTCGACTGCCAAACCGGCACCACCTACAGCAAGACCAAGTGCAAGACCTGTTTCAGCTCCAACACCTGTTGCGAAACCGTCTTCACCATTTACTGTTCCTGCACCAAAAAGTGCGCCTGTCGGTAAAACACTTTCAACAGGCCCTGTTGGCGGAACGGGTGCACGTTCCGGCGCTAAATCAGGCGGAAGTACAGGTTCCGGTTCACACGGTAGTGCTTATGCACCAAGACCGTCATTATCACCGTCAGCAGGCGGCGGTAGTGGTCAATTATCAAGAGGAACAGGCTCCGGCGGTGGAAGCGGTAATTACGGCAACCCTGGAGGCGGCGGTGGTGCTCCAGGTATTGATGCCTTAAGAGAACCTGACTTTGGTCCATACATGAGAGAATTGCAACGTAGAATTAAGTTGAATTGGGATCCTCCAAAAGGAAATGAAAGCAAACGTGTAGTTCTTTTATTCAAGATTGCTAAAGACGGCAGATTGTTATCATGCAGAATTCATAAATCATCCGGCATGCCATCAGCAGACCAAGCAGCATTAAAAGCAGTAGAATTAACTGCACCGTTCAGACCGTTGCCGGCTGACTTTAAAGGACAAAGCATTGATATTCAGTTTACATTCGACTACAACGTATTCAATGCGTCAAGGTATTAAGGGAAGGTTAATAAAACCCTCTCCCTAGCCCTCTCCCAAGGAGAGGGGACAAAAAGAAAATAAATATAGGTTGGGCATTCTTGCCCAACAACAAAATAAGAAAAATAGAGTAAAAGAGGATATAAAAATGGAACTATTATTACATTCAATTCAATTAGACTGGCCGGTATTGTTGCCAATTCTTGTGTGCGCAATTTTGACAGTTGCAGTAGCTATTGATAGAGCTGCTTTTTACAACGCAAACAAAAGAAACGTTATCGAATTTATTCCAAAATTACAAAAGGAATTGACTAAAAACAACTTGATGGGTGCGCAAAACTTAGCTGTTCAATACGGCGGTATTATTGGTGAAGTTACAGAAGAAGCTGTAAGAATTTTATCAGAACAAAAGAAAGGCTTTTCACGTTCATTTGATATCGCAGCAGCTCTTGCAACAAGAAAGCTTGAACATAGATTAACAATTCTTGGTACAATCGGTGGTGTTGCACCTTTCTTAGGTTTGTTCGGTACAGTTGTTAGAATTTTGTATACATTCCAAGACTTAGCATCGCAAGGTAACCAATCAGCAGCGGTTGCTATGGGTATCGGTTCGGCATTGATTGCTACTGCATTCGGTTTGGGCGTTGCGATTATTGCAGTTGTTTGCTACAACACTTTCCAATCTACAGTTAGAAGATTTGAAGACGATTTCCAATTAATTAAGTTATTGTTCTTAAGCTTCGTAGATTCAGAAGAAGAAAATCAGTTGAAGTCACAATCTAATAGTGTGGCATTATAAAAAGTCGTTAAGAAGGATGTCGTTAAGACATTAAGTTCATTATAGATTTTATACGAACTTAGCGACTTAATGACTTAAAGGCTTAACGACCTTAAAAAAGGAAAATCTATGGCTATAAAATCAGGGAAAAAAGCATTATTTACAGAAATCAACATTACACCGCTAACGGATATTTTCTTGGTGTTATTGATTATCATGATGGTTGTTGCGCCTACGTTTCAATCAGTTGATAATTCAATAAGCGTACCGGAAGTTAATAGCGGAACGTCGATTGAGCAGGGTAAAATTACCGTTGCTGTTACAAAAGACGGTACAATTTATGTTGATTCAAAACGTTCTTCAATTGGAATGTTGACTACAGATTTAGAGAATGCAAAAGGTGATAATGAAAATCCTGAAGTAGTTGTTAAAGCTGACGAAAAGGCTAAAAGTTCAATTATTATGGACATTATGGATGCAGCACAAGATGCACATTATAAAAAACTTATTGTAGCCGGTGAACCTTTGAACAAAAAAGAACAACAAAAGTTGGAAGAAAGCACTTCAAATTACACTTCCAATAATGTAATGAATGAAGCAACAACACCTTTGCCTACTGATAATCAGTATGAGAATTGGAGTGAATAATGCGTGATAGTTTTAATGAAATAAATATTACACCACTAACAGATATTTTCTTGGTGCTTTTAATCATCATGATGGTTATTGCACCACTTCTTGACCAACAAGGTTTAAATCTTGCTGTACCTGAGGTTGTTAATCAAGAACAAATTGCAAAAGATGCTAAAATTATGAATTTTAGCGTAACCGATGATAACAAATATTTGTTTGACGGACAAGAAATTGCGGCAGCGGATTTAGAATCAACTGTTTCTGCTCATGTAAAAGATTTTCCGGATGGACTTTTGATACAGGTTGATGATAACGCAGACCACGGGACTGTAGTTAAGTTGATGGATAGCGCGAGAAATGTGGGCGTGACAAGTATTTCGCTTGCGAGGTAAACATTTAAATGGGAATAAGGGAATAGGGTAATAAGGGAATAAGAGATTTTAGGGATACTTTAATTAAATACGCCAATTTAGCGCAATATATAAATCGCATATTTAAAACTACTTATTCCCTTATTACCTTATTCCCCTATTCCCCTATTCCCCCAAAAAAGAAAGACAAACGTATGTTCAAACCTTTTAGCTGGATGTTCGCAACAGAAAATTTTAAAGAACAAGTTAAGTACTTATTCTTTATATTCATCAAGTTCTATCTTGCCGCGATTATTTTACTTCTTTTTTCAGAATATTTATTAAGCAATTCAATTTGGACAGTCGTTCTACCGAGCATAGCAATTATACTTTTTATAATTCCGTTTTTGTGCGCACAAGGCTATTTCTGGAATGTTACAGCAAACATTATTTCTCGAGAATGGGATATTACATCTGCAACAGTTTTTAATGGAAAAATTAAAGAAGTATTTAAGGTAGAGCTTCCGGAATTAAATACAAAAAAATTTATTTGGCGCGGAATTGCATCTTGTGTCGCAACAACAATGATGGTATTGCCATTTGGGTTGATTTTAGCAGGAAGCGCTTGGGCTACTTCTTTATCAAATTTACCTCCACAAACAATTATTGTGCTCTATGTATTTATACTAATGTTTATTCCCGCTCTTTTGTGGAATTACGCAGTTAGAGATTCCATATTTGCGGTTTGGAATATAAGAAAAGCCATTCATATTATGGGGAATTATACAGGCAAATATATCTGGAATACATTGCTATATGTATTATTCTATGTCGTAACCTCAGTTTTATTATCTTTAATTGCAACAGCGTTAGGAATTCGAGATATTGCAACACAAGTAAGTATGTTAAATATTATAAAATTGCTTGTATATCTCACAATCTCATATTTACAATATTTGTATTCATTATACGTTTATGCATATTTACTCGGCACTATCGCACCACCATCAGAAGGTTAATTAGCAAACTCTATTTGTATTAACACCTTTCAAATAATCTCGAATATTATTAAATGTGCTGTCTAAAAGATAATTAACCGTTTCATTTGTATTATATGCTATATGCGGAGTTATTATTACATTATCCATTTGAAACAATTTTTGCGCTACAAGTGCGGTTTCTACACAATGAGATTCAGAATCTTCAATAACATTTGTTAACACTCCAGGATGTGTGCTTAAAAACTCACATTCTAACACATCTAATGCCGCCGCTTTTACTTTGCCATTTATCAAATTATCATAAAGAGCTTTTTTATCAAGAAGTTCACCCCTTGCTGTGTTAACAAAATAAACACCATCTTTCATTTTTTCAAACTCTTTAGCACCAATCATGTGATAATTGTCACCTGTATAAACTAAATGGAGTGAAATTACATCAGAATTTTCTAACAATTCATCTAAACTTACAAACTTGCATGAACCTTCTAGCTCAGGATTTTGCATATATGAATGTATCATCACATTCATTCCTAAAAATTTAGCAATTTTTGCAACTGCAGAACCAATTTCACCACAACCGATAATTCCTAACGTTAAATTATTTAAGGTTTTTCCTTCGTAATTTTTATAATTAATCTTATGATCCTTCATGTCCATAATTGCAGGTAACATATTTCTTAAAAGAACAATAATTAATGCAATAGCATATTGCGCAACGGCCTCTTCGCCATATTGTTCTACATTAAGAACAGCAATGTTATGTGCGATACAATAATCTAAATCAATGTGTCCGTAGCCATAAGATCGTGTAGCAATTATTCTAAGATTTTTGAATTTTTCTAAAACCTTGTCTGTTAAATTTGAGCTTCGAAATACACTTATAATATCTGTTTCTTCTATTTGTTCATCAGACAATTTATAATCTTCATTTAATGGTTCTTCAATGAAGCTTATATCAAAATCAACCAAGTCATTTTGTTCAAAAAACTCTCTTTCTGTATTTCGAAAATCAAACATCAACATTTTCATAAAATTAATCTCCTATTGATTATAGTATTGCTAATCAAAAATTTTTAACTATTCTACAAATAGGTAATTTAAAATAAAAAAACACTTGGCACGAAATGTACCAAGTGTTTTTCTATTTATTTTTTTTAACCTTTTTTATGACAAGAAAGATTGATAATTTTGTTGCATTTGTGCAATTGTCGTTTCCATCGCTGAGAACTTCTTTTCTAATTGCGCTTTGTATGTAGTAATGCTATTATTTTGTTTTGTAATTTTTTCTTGCATTTTTTTAATTTCAGAATCTAATGTAGAAGATTTTACATCAAAGAAACCAACTGTTGATTTTAAACTTTGTTCAATACTATCTTCCATTAATGCTAAGGCACCACCTTCACCGGCTAAAATTGATTTAACTGATTCCGGATTTTCTTCCAATGCTTTTTTTAATTTATCTTCATCAAGTGTTAAAGTATCTGTATTAGTGCTTAAATTATTTCCGTCAGCAGAACTTGTTGAAATTCCTATTTCTGAAAGCAACTTATAAATCCCGCCATTAGAAGTGTTAGAGCCTGTCGCATAGCTTCTGATAGTGTTTTTTAAACTTGTTAATGATGTTTCTCCATGAAGGTTGGCACCTTTGGCAGTAACTTCATCTACATTTGATAAAACATCATTATAAGCTGTGACAAACGATTTAACAGCTTCTACTAAGCCGCTTGTATCTTGAGTAACTTTTAAAGTTGAAGTGCCATCTTCTTGTGTACTTGCTTTTTTCAACGTTAATGTAACACCATTAATTCTTGAAATGTCCGAAGTTACAACATTAGATGTTGATGTCATGCTTGTACCATTCACTGTAAACTGAGCATTTTTTCCTAATTCTTGTGCTTCTGTGTACATTTTTGAAGATGTAACGTTGCCATCAGCATCCCATGTAGAATTTGTTAAACCCATTACATCAGTAAAATTACTTGTGCCGGCTTCAATATTAATATATGATGCACCTTCTTTTTTAGAAGTAATTGACAATTTACCCGCAGCATCATCCCAGTATGCATAAGCTTGAGCATCTTCACTGCTGTTAATTTGAGAAATTAATGATGAAAGAGTTGTTTTATCATCAATTTTAAATGTTGCAGAACCAATAGTGAATGTTCCTGCTTTAATTTTTTCATTAAAACCTGATTCATCTGAAGTCAAAACAGAAGCAACACTAGCTTTGAACAATGAATTCGTTGATACATAAGAACCGTCTTCTTGCTTTGTTAGACCTACTAGTGAAGCTAAATTTGTAGTATCAGTAGTTGAGCCAATATGAAATTCATCTCCTTCATTTTGAGCTGAAAATTTCAAAACACCGGAGTCATCAACACTGGTCATAATTCCAAATCCTGCCAATTTAGCTTTTAAATCACCTAAAGTATTTGTATCTTCAATATTTACAGTATGTTTTTGACCATTTACGTAAGCTGTTAATGATCCTTTGGTAATACCCAAGTTCTTTAAGCTTGTATTATCATCAGCAACAGCACTTGCTGCGTTTTTAGATGTTGCTTTTGTATATGTCGCCAACTGTTGAACAGTAATGTCATAATTCTGTCTGGTTGCTGAAGAAGTTGCTGTAGCTGTAAATATATCCGTATTAGAAGATGTTGCGGAATTATTTCCAAACAAATTCATTGAACCACCGAATTTAGCATCTGTTAATTTTTCAATTGCAGAACGCAAAGTAGAAAACTTAC
The DNA here is from genome assembly GCA_934777245.1 of uncultured Candidatus Melainabacteria bacterium. The sequence continues at coordinate 12,823 of CAKVND010000012.1, forward strand.
TTCTTGTATCATTCAAAGTAGTTTTTACTGTCTGTTTGCTTTTTAAATCCGTTTGTAAGGCTGTAACTTTTTGCTGTTTCACAGAAACAAGTGCTTCTACCCAAGATGATGTATCTAAGCCTGATGCTAAGCCGCTAAATGATATAGTTGATGCCATCGCAATAAAATCCTTTTTATTTACAAGTGTACAAGTATATATAATATATATTCATTATAAAACATGGAGCGAAGCATTTCAACCCTATATTCAGATGAGATTGTAACATTTGTAACATTTGTAAGAGTATAAGCATTTACAATTGTAACGATACATTACGAAAAATACTTGTAAAAAAAATCTGTTTAGGTTAAACTTTAAACATACTGGTAGAAAGAAGGAATATAGATATGTCAAAACAATGTGAAGTTTGCGGTAAAAAGCCAATTAAAGCAGCTAAATTAACTTTCTCTCATAAACAAATTACAAAAGTTCAAACTCCAAATTTACAACAAATTAGAGTTAATGTAAATGGTCAAACTAAGAGAATGACAGTTTGCACTTCTTGCTTAAAAGCAGGTAAAGTTCAAAAAGCTGTATAGTTTTTTACAAAAGTTTTTCAAAAAGCGGTTAGAGAACTCTGACCGCTTTTTGTTATATAAAATTGCAAAAAAGTATTATCAATATTATTATTTGTACTAAAATAGTAATATACAGGAGGTAGATTATGACAAAGGTTCTAACAATCGGTAGTGCTACAATGGATGTTTTCGTTGAGTGCGACGATGCAAATATAGTTTCAGTATGTTCAAAAAACAAAAATTCAGATTTTATGAGTTATCCTTATGGCTCAAAAATTGATATAACCACTTTTTCATCAAATGTCGGCGGTGGCGGTGTAAATACAGCTTGCAATTTTGATAATTTAGGATTTGAAACTTCTGCGATTTTTAAAATCGGTAAAGATATTTATTCAGAAGGTATTTTAGACTCATTTAAAAATCGAGGCGTTAAATTAAATAATATTATACAAAAGGCCGACACTTCAACCGGTTTTTCTATAATCCTTGTAAGTTTCCAAGGAGATAGAACTGTTTTGGCACACAGAGGTGCTAACGCAGAAATTAGAGAAGATGAAATTAATTATGATGCAATTAAGGATGTAGATTTAATTTATGTTGCGCCACTAAATGGTGAGTCAAATAAAGTTCTTGAGCCCATTGTTGAATACGCACATCAATTAGGTACAAGAATTTGTTTTAATGCAGGTACTACAAGTATTAAGCACGGTTTCGAACATATTAAAACAATTCTTAAATCTGCTCATATTGTTGTTATGAATAAAGAAGAAGCGACAATGACAACCGGAATTCAAGTTAGACCGGATACTAAGACTGAAAGATTCTCTCATGAACTTATTCATAGAGATGTAAAAAAAATGTTAACAACTATGAAGGTTATGGATTATCAAATCATCGTAATAACTGATGGTGGAAAAGGTGCTTATGCTTATGATGGTCAAAAATTCTATTTCTGTCCGGTATTCCCATCTCCAGTAGTTTCTACTCTTGGTGCTGGTGATGCGTTTGCTTCAACATTCTGTGCGGCATTAGAAAGAACAAAATTAAATGTCGGTTTATCTTTGATGTACGCATCAGTAAATTCTTCTTGTGTTGTTTCTGAATTCGGTGCGACTGAAGGTTTGGCAAATTTTGAAACAATTGAAGCGAAATTACAAGCAAATCCAGATTATACGTATTTAGAAGGTTAGATTCAAAATATCACTATTCTTCGCGCGCAAAAGTTTTTCAATTTTGCGCGCATTTTTTATAGATTAAATTTCTTTTTGGTTACTTTTTCTTCTTGTAGGCTTGCTTAGAGGATGACTTGGCGTAAAAATTAGTCTAGTAGTCTTACCAATGTAGTCCTATAATTTTGTTTTGTTAATAACACCCTCTCCATTTTACATCACACTTCCCAATTTGTAAGTTTAACTACTAGCTTGGAAGTGGGGCAGAAAACTCCCCCTAGGGAGGGGATACCCAAAACTTGTAGTTTTACTTAGAGGATGACCTGATATATAAAATTACTTTTGGAACTTTGCCAATGTCATCCGACAATGTGTTCTTTTCTTTTTGTCTACTTTTTCTTCTTGTAGGCTTGCTTAGAGAGGATGACTTGGCGTAAAAATTAGTCTAGTAATCTTACCAATGTAGTCCTATAATTTTGTTTTGTTAATAACACCCTCTCCATTTTACATCACACTTCCCAATTTGTAAGTTTAACTACTAGCTTGGAAGTGGGGCAGAAAACTCCCCCTAGGGAGGGGATACCCAAAACTTGTAGTTTTACTTAGAGGATGACTTGGTGTTTAAAAACATTCTGGTAGTCTTACTTATGTCATCCGACAATGTGTTCTTTTCTTTTTGGTTACTTTTTTTTCTTGTAGGCTTGCTTAGAGGATGACTTGGTATATTACATTTGTCTGGTAGTCTTACTAATGTCATCCGACAGAATGTTAAAAGTCTTTTTGCCTACTTTTTCTTCAGAAAAAGTAGGTTGTGGTATAATGGATTTAAAAGAATTAATGGAGAACAAACATGAGTAAATATTTATTGGAAGTAGGCGTTGAGGAATTACCATACAAATTTATTCCTATGGCGATTTCTCAACTTAAGAATGGTTTTGAAACATTTTTGAATAATAATAACGTAGAGTTTGGCGATGTTAAAGTTATGGCAACTCCACGACGTTTGGCGGTAATTGTTAGCGGTTTGGCAGCTTCTCAACCTGATGTTGAGAAGGTTGTTAAAGGCCCTATTGCGAAGATTGCTTTTGATGAGAATAAAAACTTAACTAAGGCTGGCGAAGGTTTTGCTAAGAAAAACGGCGTAAGCACTAATGAACTTTATGTTGAGAATGATTACCTTTATGCAAAGATTTCTATTAAGGGTAAAAATACTAAAGATTTATTGCAAGAAAACGTTCCGGTTATTTTTTCTAAGTTGCAAGGCCCTCACTTCATGAGATGGGGAAATAACGATGTTAAGTTTTCTCGCCCTATCCGCTGGGTTCTTTCAATTTTGGACGGTGAAGAAGTTAAGATTAGAATAATTGATAAAGATTCTTCTAATATAACTAACGGACATAGATTTTCTACCCAGAATATTGTTATTAGCAATCCTGACGAGTATGTTAAAAAATTACGTGATGCTAAAGTTATTGTTGACCAAGACGAAAGAAGAGCTAAGATTGTTGAACTTACTAAGGCTGAGGCTGATAAGTTGGGTGCTGTAACTAAGATTTCTGATGATTTATTGGAAGAAGTTACTTTTATTTGCGAATATCCTGTGGCTGTAACTTGTAATTTTGATGAAGCATTTCTAACTATTCCTCAAGAAGTTGCGGTTACTGTAATGGAAACTCACCAGAGATATTTTGCGCTTTATACTAAAGAGGGCAAATTGATTAATAAATTTGTTACGATTACTAACTATATCGGTAATGAATTTGAAAATATCAAAGCCGGTAACTTGCGTGTAATTAAAGCTAGATTGGATGACGCAGTATTTTTCTTTAACGAAGATACTAAAAAACCGCTTGAAGCTTATGTTGAAAATTTGAAAGGCATGACTTTCCAAAAAGGAATGGGTTCTGTTTATGATAAGACTCAAAGAATTGTTAAACTTTCAGAAAAAATCTCAGCTGAACTTGGAGTTAATAAACCTTCTATTAAGAGAACTGCAGAGCTTTGTAAGGCTGATTTAGCTACAAACCTTGTATTTGAATTTACTGAACTTCAAGGCTTTATCGGTGCGGATTACGCTAGAGTTTCTGGCGAAGAAATTGGTGTTCAAGAAGGTATTAAAGAGCATTATTTTCCATTGAATGCTGATTCTGAAACAGCTAAGAGTGTTGAAGGTCAAGTTGTTGGTATTGCAGATAAGATGGATACAATTTGCGCTGTGTTTGCGGCAGGTAAAAAACCTACGGGTTCATCTGACCCTCTTGGCGTAAGACGTGCAGCTTTGGGTGTTATTAAAACTGTTTTAGAACATGGTTTGAAATTGGATTTATCTAAACTTATTGATGAAACTTTGGCACTGTTGCCTGTTCAAGCTAATGTAAAAGCTGATGTTGAAGAATTTTTCGTTCAAAGATTAATTATTTTCTTGAATAGCGATTATTCTAAGAATGTTTTAGAGGCATGCTCTTCTGTTAATCCTTGCAAAGACCTTTGCGATTATGTTGAAAGAGTTAAGGCTGTTTCTGGTGGCGTTGACGAAAAACTTCTTGAAAACGCAAATCGTGTTTTAAGAATTCTGAAAGAAGAAACGGATAATGTTGATGAAAGCTTATTCGCGTTGGACGCTGAAAAAGACTTATACAAGGCTGTTCAGGAAATCAAGTTTAGCGGAGATTATAGAAAATATTTAGCTGATTTAACTCAAATTAATCCTGTTGTAACAAAATTCTTTGATGACGTTTTGGTTATGGATAAGGATGAAAAGGTTAAAAATAACAGACTTGCACTCTTGAACACTTTGAAAAATAAGTATATAATATTAACAGACTTTTCTAAATTGTAAAAAAATGTAACAACTTATAAAAAAGAAGTCAATTTTTTCTTTTAGGAGACTTTATACATATACAAAGTGAAGGTAGTAAAAATAAATAAAGAGGTCGTTATGTTCAACCTAAAGTTTTTGAAATCACTAAAACAAGTATTAGATTCACGAACAAATTTGTTAACATTTTCAAGCGCTCAAAGACAAGCGAATGAAGATTATATAACATCGCTCTCATCTGCAGAGCTTAAAATAAAATCTGACGAACAAAGGCTGGAAGCAATGGTCAGACAACAATTAAAAGAAGAATTTCCGAATATTGAAAAGAGTTCTTCTTACGACTTATTGGTTGATGCAGTCATCCATAACTACAAGTCAAAACAGCTTCAGGCCACAGACAACGCCGAAATAAAAGAATAAATAGTTGTCCTAATTTTATTACACACTAAAAGTCATCTGCCATAAATCAGATGGCTTTTTGGTTTAAAGAATAAACATCTCTTCGACTTCCGGAGGCGCAAGTTTAATCTCTTTGACCTGTTTTTTTTCACAAGGAATAATAAACGCAATTTTATCTGAAGTCGCTTTTTTGTCTTTTTTCATAATTTCGACCAATTTCTCAGTCGGATATTTTTTGTCTAACGGCTTAAATCCATACTTTGCAAACAATTCATTCGAAAGTCTATAGTAAGAATAGCTAATGTATTGTTTTTTATAAGCCCATTCAATTATAAAAAACATTCCCAAAACAACTGCTTCACCGTGCGTGTATTTTTTATATTTTGTAATTGTTTCTAAAGCGTGAGCAAGCGTATGCCCAAAATTCAAAATTTTTCTCAATCCGCCTTCTTTTTCATCTTGGTTTACGACTGCGATTTTCAAATGCAGGCAATATTCAATCATTCTAATAATAGTCAAAGGCTCTTTTTCCATTATTTTTTCACAGCCTAATGTCAAGAACTCAAATAAATAGAGCGGATTTTCATAATGACAACTTTCTTCTATGAAAGCGTATTTTAAAACTTCGCCAAGCCCTGACATAAATTGACGTTTATCAAGCGTATTTAAAAAATTTATATTTATATAGACTTTTTTAGGCTGGTAAAATGTGCCAATAATATTTTTAGCTTCGGCTAAATCAATTGCCGTTTTTCCGCCAACAGAAGAATCAACAGCAGAAAGCAATGTTGTTGGAACTTGAATATAATCAATTCCGCGCATATAAGTAGACGCTACAAATCCTGTCATATCACCAACAACACCACCGCCAACAGCAATCATAACGTCGTTTCTTGTTAATCCGCGCTCAATTACCCGCTTCATTATTTTGAGGTAGTTTTTGTAATTTTTTTCTTTTTCGCCGTCTTTAAGAACAAATATTTCTTCTTCTGAAAAATTTAATTCATTAAAATACAAATCATAAACCTTTTTAGACATTACAACAAGACGCTTTTGACCGCGCGTTGCTTCATAAAGCTCTTGATTAAGTTTCGCAAAACTATCATCAGAAATTTCAATCGGATATTCTTTGTTATCACTTATTTGAACTTTAAGAATTTGCCTCATTTATAATAAACCTTACAATTTCATCTTCACTCATTGCGCTCGTATCAATTGTATAATGCGCTTTTTGATAGTTTTCTTCTCTTTTTTTTATCAAATCTGCTAAGACTTGGCGTGGATTTTCTTTTTGTAAAAGAGGTCTTGTCGAATCCTCTGATATTCTATAATATAATATATCAAGGTCAGATTTCAAATAAAAAACTTTACCAAACTTCAACAAAGTTGCTCTATTATCGGGATTTTCAAAAGAACCGCCACCGGTTGATATAATTTTATTCCTACCTGTACAAACCATTTTGATTGTATCATATTCCAATTTTCTGAAATAATCTTCTGAAAACTTGGCGAAAATATCAGAAACTTTCATTCCTTGAGTTTTTTCAATAACGCTATCAATATCAATATGAATGTGAGTCGGAAGCTCGTTTGCAAGCAGAGTACCAATGGTTGTTTTTCCGCTTGCAGGCATGCCGACAAGAACGATATTTTCATTATTCGCCATAATGAGCCTTCATTTCTACAAAATTATCACCACCAATTTTTGTTAGAAGTTCATCTGCTAAAATAATTGCAATTCTGGCTTCTGCTACAACCGCGCACGCAGGAACTGCGCATGTATCAGAACGTTCAAAATGCGCACTTGCAGGTTGCATGTCTTCAATATCAACTGTTGCAAGCGGTTTGCGCATAGTAGGAATTGCTTTCATTGTACCTTTAATTACAAGCGCTTCCCCGTTTGTCATTCCACCTTCAAGCCCACCGGCATTATTTGTATGTCGATAAACATTTTTGTTTTTAACAAAAATTTCATCATGCATTTGAGAACCTTTTAGAGAAGCTGCGTCAACTCCTGCACCGATTTCAACAGCTTTAACCGCAGGAATACTCATAACAGCTTGTGCTAAACGCCCGTCTAAACATCTGTCCCAATGGACGTAAGAACCTAATCCAACAGGAAGATTGCCAAAAATAACTTCAAATTTTCCGCCTAAAGTATCGCCGGCTTGAGCAGCTTCGTCAATCGCATTGCGCATTCTATCAGCTGTCAATTCATCAGCACACCTTACATCTGATTTTTCAGCTTTTTCTTTTATTAAAGTATAAGTTTTAGGATAAAAATCCAATTTCACGTTGCCGATTTGTACAACGTGAGAAAATCCCATAATACCGAATTCTTTAAGAATTTGTTTCGCAACAGAACCTACTGCAACTTCTATTGCGGTTTTTCGTGCACTAGAGCGTTCTAAAACATTTCTCAAATCAGTAAAATTGTATTTGATAGAACCCGCATAATCTGCGTGTCCGGGACGTACTGTTGTAAATGATTTTTCTTCAATTTTCTTTAAAGTTTCTTGAGCAGGATAATCTTGATGTTCTGTGTTCATAACTTCTTGCCAATTTTCGAAATCTTTGTTTTTGATTTCAAGACAAATTGGCGCCCCTGTTGATTTTCCAAATCGCACACCTGATTTAATTTCAACAGTGTCTTTTTCTATTTTCATTCTGCCACCGCGACCGTAACCGACTTGACGACGCGCTAAATCCTCATTAATTACAGAGGTTTTAATTCTTATTCCGGCAGGAATCCCTTCTATTATTGCATTCAGGCATTTTCCATGACTTTCGCCTGAAGTTAAAAATCTAAATCTATTCATATTGATATTATATAACAAAGATTTGTGATTTAAACGAATTATGCTACATAGAAGTTCAATTATCAATTGCCGTTTAAATGTAAACATTTGTAACATTATGATTTTTTTATATCAATTTTAGATGATAAATATACTTTATATATAAAGAGAGAGAAACTTATTATGAGTAATACATATTTTAAATATCATAAATAAAAGTTTAGAACGAAAATATGTTAACAATATCATCAATAGTATTCAAGATGATATAAAATAAGCTTGCCTAGGCAAATAATGAGGAAAGTATATGATGAAAACACACGAAAAAGCTATAAAGATTGAAGAAACAAAAAATAACAAAATGCATTACGAAAAAATAAAATTTTGCATAATATCTAGTTACAAAAACCAGTATTACAAAAATAATCTTTTATTATTTGCACTAGAACATAAAATGTAGGGTTTATTATACATTTGGCTCGCCATTTAATAATTTTAAAGCTTCAATTACTCTTGGCATTTGACAATCGAAAGTATAATGCGCTTTTCTAATTGAACATTCATGGCAATTACCATTCAATTTGTAACATTCGATCGCTTGTTCAGTCCAATTCTTAGTAATAGATTCAGACATAACAGGTCGTAAAATTGCTTGATTTAACATTACACACTCTCCCTATGCTACAATCATAATATTTATTAAGCAATTTTACATCATCTAAACAATGTATTTAATATTTTTTATCTGCAACAAACTGCGTAATTAATTCCAATGCCGGTTTTAAATTATCTGCGCAGAAACCAAGTCTTGCATATCCTTCCATTTCTAGCGTTTCTCCGGGAAGAAGTGCAACGCCGGTTGAAGTTTGTAATTTTTTGCAAAAATCCCTTGATGATATATCAAGGTTGTATTTTATAAGAACGGTTGTTCCTCCTGTTGGCAAAATACAATCAATGTTTGGATTTCGCTTTAACCAAGATTTTAGAATATCAACACCTTTTCGCATAATTTCAAAATTTCTTCCGGCAATAAAATCTCGATTTTCTATTGCAACAGATGCAAAATAATCATCCAAGATGCTTACACTAATTGTATTATATTGTCTTTGGTGGTTGATTTCGTTTATCAAATCTAATCTGCCGGCAATCCAACCCACTCTTAACCCTGGAAGTGAATAGGTTTTGGACATGCTTCCTACTGAAATTCCTTTTTCATATATATCTGCGATTGATAAAGAATACGGTTTGCCGTACAAATTCAAACCGCGATAGACTTCGTCGGATAAAATCCAAACATTTTTCTTTTGTGCAATTTCAACAATTTTTTCTAACATCCAATCCGGAATAACTGCGCCTGTCGGATTGTTTGGATTGTTGAGGCAAAGAAGTTTTGTTTTAGAAGTTACTATTTTGTCCAAATCTTCAAGATTTGGAAGCCAATTATTTTCTTCTTTCAAAAAATAAAGTTTCACATTACATCCTAAAGATTTAGGGATTGAATAATGCTGTTGATAAGTCGGTACAATCGAAACTACTTCATCTCCTTTTTCTAAAAGAGATAAAAAAACTAATTGATTAGCACCGATAGCTCCATGTGTAACGGTTATATTTTCCAGTTCTTGATTTTCGTATAAAGATTTGATTGCGGATTTTAAACTATTTGAACCAAGAATATCACCATAGCCAAGCTTCACATCAAAAATTGATTTATCAAACGGCAAATCATTTATTGATAATGGTGAAATGCAAGTTGTTGTGAGGTCATACTGAGCAGAAGCCTCATATTTATTCATCCATTCTTCAATTTTAAAGTTGTCTATTTTCATAAGCCTATGATATCAATTATTAACATCTATTGCAATCAATAATAAATTGTAGATTTACCTATGGTTTTATGTGCGTAGTTTTTAAAATGCCACGCTCATTCAAAGCATCAAGAATTCTAAATTGCAAGAAATTTCTAAAATCTCCCAATTTTGGAGAGAAATTATTAAAAGTCTTTTTATGAAGAGTTTCATTATTCATCATAGCTTGCACTTTTTTCATATCCTTAATTAACCCTGTTTTAAATCTATCCGGTTGATACACTGTCCAAGCTTCGTGTGGGTAATAAGAAGAACGGCATTCGTTTGTATTTTGATTAATAAGCATTTCTTCAAACATAGAAGAATCCATATCATAAAACTTTTGTTTAATATTATGTTTATACTGACGTAATTTAGGTGGCATAATAACTTCAGGTATTGAAATTTCGTCTTCACTTATATTACGACTTTCCAAATAATCCATAGAGCCTATACCTACAATTTGAATAGATTTCGAAAATCTCTCAAGTAGTCCTAAATCATCTGCATAATCTGCCATTATTTCTAAAAATGATGTTACACCTTTGCCTGTTGAAATATAATCAGTAATGACGGTCTTTTTACCTGATTTTTCATAGTTTTCAACAATGGTTTTAGGGTCGGCCTGAATTCTGTTTAAATATCTTCTATAAGAAGCCACTTCCTCTTTAGTTGGTGCAACATTTTCCATTCTTCGCATACCTTCACGTCTATCCGGCCAGTACCAGAATTTTGAGAATGCTACGAAATTATAATTATCAATACCGTCTTTCATCCAAAGTGCCGCATTTAAAAACCACTTTGGACTTCTACCTAAACAAATAATTGGTTGGTCTTTATATTGAGAATACATTTTAGAAGTTTTCAAAAACTCATCCATATTATGTTCTGTTTTGAGCGGCAAAGTTTTATATTTTTTATCAAAGATTTCACTATCACTTTCTGTTAAAACTCTATCAAAAGCATCACATCGTTTTCGATAAAATTCGCGTCTATGTGGTTTCATGTTTACATAATCTTCATAATTTATGTCAGGTATGGTTCGTTTTGGATGTATGTAAGCTTTAAAATTTATAGTTGAAATTGGTGAAAAATCTGTAGTTTGAACAGCTTGTTCATTTGCTATCTGTTTATTATGATTAGTAGAAGCAAATAAATTTTGAGTAGTGTTTAAAGTTTGAATTTTTGAAATTCTCATAGTATTCTCCATAATTTTTATCATAATATATAAAAAACTGTAAAAAAAAAATTTGCTACCCATTATTTGCGACTAATAATAAAATTTGAAAAAGCTCCAGTAGTTTGGCGTTTGTCATCCGCCCATATTCCTACGTGCGTAGCATTGAATATTACGTTAGTTTTGTAGTTTTCTACATTAAGGATGACTTAGAGGTTGAAAAAGCTCCAGTAGTTTGACTTTTGTCATCCGCCCATATTCCTACGTGCGTAGCATAGCATGAGACGTTTAGCGGGTAGTATCACTTTAAGGATGACTTGGAGTTAGAAAGTAATCTGGTAGTCCGACTGTTGTCATCCGTCCATATTCCTACGTGCGTAGCACCGTCTTGGATTTTGGCGGTTCAGAACTTTTACATTCCGCTTTTATTTCATTATCGTGAAATAGCGCTTCATTAAGTTCTTCACAGGAACGTGTCTAGCCCTCGCAAAGCTCGGGCGTCGCACTTGCCAAAATCCGCAAAAAAAATCCTTTCTTTAATTAAAGAAAGGATTGGAATTTTTTTTTAATAATTCCTCATGTGTAGAAGGTTAGTGTGTAGGTTGTATGAAAGGTTTGTGTTATGTGTTTCTTTTTATGTCTCGTGTTTATTTAATGCTTGCCGTTTTCTTAGTTTCGACTTACATATATATAAAGTATATTTTTATGCAAGAATTGCGCTATACGTTTTATATTGTTACATTTCTTAACAAATCAGTCCTAATTAAGCAATTTTTTAAATTTAGAAACTTTACAGTATATATGAAAACAGTGTGTGTCGTAGGTTCATGTGAATCAATTTTCAGAAAGGCGTATGGAGATTTTTCTAAACGCTGTCTTGAAGGTAGACTTCCTTTAATAGAGTTAAAAAACAATTTCATAGAAGTTCAAGATTTGTTTGTTAAAAGCGGACAAGCCCAAGAGTTTTACGACAAAACGCTTTCTTTTAGTAAAGACATTGAACTTAATGGAAACAAAGAATTATATACATTACTATTAAATGAATTAAGTAAATTTTGTATGAAGTTCAAATTACGTCAAACTCCGGAAATGATACTACAAAAAGTTATTCATACATTCCAAAGAAATAATGATAGCATGCATGAATTAGCAAGACTGACAGATTTAGAACAAATTTATCAATACTCAGGAGATAGTTATAATTTATTCAGAACATTATCACAGAAGAAAGATTGTTGTAAAAGAATTCTTGCAGATTATGATAAAAGTGCAAAGCATTTCATAAGCCTGCGTAAAGAGCCTACTCCCAGAGTTTCCGTACAGTCTCAACTTGCTTATACTTATGCCAACATGGCAACAATGCTAAAACACAAAAACCCCAAAGATGCGCTCGCTATGCTAAAAAAATCTATTGAAATTTTTCAGAGACTTAACAATGAAAAAGCTGTGACTTATGCATTAAGACAAATTAATAGCATAAAACGTTTTAACAAAAAACTTTGCGACTAGCTTTATTACAAAATATTGCAAAATTTGAAAAATTTTAAACTCTTTGTTACAATTCTTAATAAAACGAGTCAAAAAAGGCAATTTTTTATGAGTTAAATACTTTATATATACATAAGAGATATTTAAACATAAGAGAGGCATAAAAAATGACAACTGAACAAAAGAGATTTACAGTAATTACTAACAAAGAATTTATTAATCATAATGAGGAACGACATCGAACTTATCAGACGAATCCATTGAAAGAAAAGTTAATGAAGTTCACAAACGAAGAAGCAGGAAAGAAATTTGGAATTGAAGACTTGCTAAAATGGTAAAAGTTGTTGGTGTAAAACACACTGCGCAACAGAGCCTAAGCAAAAGTGACTAAGCGGAAAAGGAAAAAAGAAAAACAGAGGAAATGGTTTAAATGTACCAAATTAAAAACAGAATATACCCCGACTTTGACAAAACACAAAAAAGCGGGGTATGTAATTATTTAAGGGCGTTAGTGAAACAAAATTTGGGTTTAACTTATTCAGATATATTGGATAAGTTTCTTGAGGATGAAAAATATTATCTTGCTCAACACGCATCACGATTTCCATTTTTGGAAAATGTAATTGATGATAGAGATTTTTTGCGTGACACAGAAGAGTATATCAAAGAGTGCATTAAATATTATGAGTATAAAGAACGCCAGCGTCCAATAATTGAAGCAAACAAAGAATTTGAACGCAAGAAACGCAAATTTTTGCAGGAAGTAAAGATGTCAAAAGAAAAGCCTACAAAAAAACAACTTTACTATTATGATAGATTATGTAAAAAATATTCTATAGAAAAAAAGAATGTGGAAGAGCTGTCTAAGCTTGATATAAGAGATGAGATTGAGAGAATTTTAAATGAACATTCAGACGATTACAAAAACCTTGATTGATGCGGGAATTGAGCCAAATGAGGCAATAAGAGAAATAAAAATGTTACTTGAACATTTTTGCAATTATACAGAACTTGATAAGTGCAAAGGTGTTGAATTAACAGACAAACAATTAGAAATTCTTAACAAAAAAGTAGAAAAACGTGCAAATACAAGATTACCTATTCAATATATTATTGGTGAAGCGTATTTTATGGGTGAATTTTTTAAAGTAACGCCTGACGTTCTAATTCCACGCGACGAAACAGAAATTCTAGTAACAAAAGCGATTGAACTAATTAAACAAAATTGTTTTGAGAAAGTTTTAGATATTGGCACAGGTTCCGGTTGCATAGCTTGTACAATTGCAAAAAAAACAAAGGCTACTGTTTTAGGTGTTGATATATCTTCTGATGCTCTAAGAATTGCACTTGACAATGTAACAAGACTAGGAATTAACAATCGAGCTGTTTTTAGAAAATCTGATTTATTTTCAAAAGTGCGTGATGAAGAAAAATTTGATATGATAATTTCAAATCCACCTTATATTCCACTTGGAACAATACTTTCCGATGAAGTCAATTATGAACCGCAAATTGCTTTATTTGCAGATGAAAATGGCTTAAGATTCTATAAAAAAATTGTTGCTCATGCGCCGGAATATTTAAAACCAAACGGTTATCTGCTGTTTGAACTTGGCATTGGCGAATCAGAAGCTGTAAAACAGTTTATGGAAAAAGATTTTACAGATATAACTGTAGAAAAAGATTTGGCGGGTATTGATAGAATAATTTATGGAAAATTAAAATAAGCCTCTTAATTCCCTACTTATATTGACACAGCTCGATTTTTAATGTAATTTTAATGAATAGAGGAGTATTAAGAAGGGGAATTTATGTTCATAAAACAGCTTGAGATTGATAACTTTAAATCTTTTGCTAACAAAGTTGATATCCCTATGCTGAAAGGTTTTACAACCATTTCAGGACCAAACGGTTCCGGAAAAAGTAATATTATTGACAGTATTCTTTTTGCTCTCGGCCTTTCTACAAGCAGAACTTTGCGTGCAGAAAAACTTTTCCACTTAATTTCAACCTACAACAAAAGAAATGAAGCTTTTGTAAAAGTAACATTTGGTGAAACAGAGGACGGTGATTTTTCGGTTGCAAGAAGAATCAGAAAATCTTCTCAAGGTTTTGTAAGTATTTATTATCTTGATGACAAAATTGCAACATTATCTGATATTCACGCTCGATTAGAAAAATATAATATTACGCCAAACAGCTACAACGTAATGATGCAAGGCGACGTTATGAGTATTACAAACTGTACTCCGAACGAACGCCGTAAAATAATTGACGAAATCGCCGGAGTTGCAGATTTTGACAGAAGAATAGACCAAGCAACAAACGAGCTTGAAACGGTTGAAAAGCGTGTTGTTAATTCGACATTGATTTTGAATGAAGTTAATACTCGTCTTGAACAACTTAACGAAGAAAGAGAAGTTGCGCTAAAATACCAAAAACTTAAAGAAGAAAAAACAGGATTAGAAAGCCAAATTAATACTGTTAAGTTTTTTGATTTAAGACGTAATTTGGAAAAAGCGCACGAAAACATTTTAGAATTCACTAAACGTAAAAAAGAAGAAGAATTAAAATCAAAAGACCTCGAAGAACGTTTGAAACTTATTAAAGAAAAATATGACGAGATTTCAAAAACAATTACTGAAAAAGGCGAAGGTCATCAACTAGAACTTAAACAAAAAGCCGAAGAATTAAAAGGTTCAATCTCAAGAAAAAATTCTTCAATTGTTTTTGCGGATAAACAAATTCAAGATAATTTGAAAACAATTGAAAACACAAAAAACGGTATTGAAGTTCAACAAGGCAAAATCAAAGATTCAGAATTAAAAATTTCTCTTAAGCAAGACGAAATTAAAGGAATTGAAAAAAACATTGAAGAGCAAAAAGCTATCTTGCATAAGATTTTGGAAGATATGTCAGGCTTAAACGAAACGGCTGAAAAGCATATCGAAAAAAGAAATACTTTAAGAAAAGAACTTGAAGAATTACAAGATAAAGAAACTAAGCTTATTCAAAAACAAGCACCAATGGAAGCTGATTTATCCACTAAAAAGAAAGCTTTAGAGGATGCAAAAGCGAAACTTGGTGAATTGGAAGCGTTTAAAGCGAATTTTTCTGAAACAAAGTCTTCAAAAGAACTTTTAATAGAACAATTAGGCAAAGAACTTGACGATTTCAAAATTATCCAGAAAAATACATTAAATGATTTGGATAAAACTAAAAACGAAATAGAAGACATGAACTACGACGTTCAGGCAGCACGCAACAAGATTTACAAGCTTGAGGCGATTAAAAACGCAAGCGAAGAAGCTAACCTCGGACGTGCTGTTGATACAGTTGTAAATGCTAATATTCAAGGCGTACACGCACCACTTGTAAAACTTGGTCAGGTTGATGAAGAGTTTTCTACAGCAATGGAAATTGCAGTTGGCGGAAGAATGTCACACATCGTAGTAGAAGATGAACACGTAGCTTCTACTTGTATTGAACTTCTAAAATCTGCAAACGCAGGACGTGCAACATTTGTACCTTTGAATAAAATCGTAAAATGTCCACGCAGTTTGAATTTACCAAAAGAAAAAGGTGTAATTGATTTTGCTATCAACCTTATTGATTTTGATGATGAATATTTAAATGCTTTCTATTATGCAGTAGGCGACACGCTTGTTGTTGAAGATAGAAGCGTTGCAAACAAGCTTATCGGCAAATACAGAATGGTAACACTATCTGGCGATTTGTTCGAAAAATCAGGTTCAATTACCGGTGGTGCTATCAGAAAAACAGGCTTAAAATTCTCACAAAATTCTGATAGCGAATTGGATACTTTTAAAGCCAGACTTCGTGAAATGGAAAGTAAATATGCGTCTTTGATTTCTAAGCGTTCTAATTTGGAATCTAAAATGGAAGATGTCAGAAGCAAATATTCAGCTTCAACGACAGAATTCAACAAGGCTAAATTAGAATTAACAAGCTTGGAAACAAATTTTGCAAATACTCAGAAAAATATTGATGAAAAGCAAGAGTTAATCAAGGTTACAGAGCCTGAAATTGCTGCTTTAGAAAAAAATCTTGATAAAATGGAAGAAGAACATATCATTCTTTCTGAAAAAATGACAGATGTTCAGACTTCAATTTCAGAAGTTGAAAAACTTATGAATGACTCTGATTTGAAGGATTTGAAAGAAAAAACAGCAGGTGTTGAAGCCGAAATAAAACGCTACGAAAAAAATATGGCGAACGCTCAAAATGATATTGATGGCTTGCACCAACAAATTGACTTTTTCACAACAACAATCAATACTCACAATGAAACTATTGCGCGTTCTTTGAATACAAATAAAGATTTGGAACTTGATAAAGCTAAATTCACAGAAGAAATCAAAGGTTTAAACGAACAGCTTGAAGTTTTAAATGTTCAAATTAAAGAAATCACTGATAAGTTAGGCGAACTTCTTAAACAAAGAGATGACATCAATAAAGATTTGGTTGATATTGAAACTCAACGTAATTTAAAAGCTTCTGATATTGAAAAAATTGCAGAGCAAATAGAGTCATTTAAAGCACGCAGACGCGAATTAGAACCTCAATTAGAAGAAACTCGCAAACTTTTGACAGAATCAGGTGTTAATACGAATGAACTTGCGCCGATTGAAATGTCAATCGAAGAGATTACAAGCCGTATTCAAAGATTGCAGAGACGTATGGACGATTTAGGCGCTGTTAACATGAAGGCGCTAGAAGATTATGAAAAAGTGCTTGCGCGTCAACAAGAATTACAAAATCAAATTGAAACTTTAAGCTCTGAAAG
The DNA here is from genome assembly GCA_934777245.1 of uncultured Candidatus Melainabacteria bacterium. The sequence goes on from CAKVND010000012.1 coordinate 29,881, forward strand.
AGAGCAAATTCTCGAACGTATGCGCGGTTATGAAGATTTGAAAAAAGAAACTTTCTTAAAAACTTATAACGTGCTTAACGAAAACTTCAAAGATATTTTCCATAGACTATCTGACGGTGAAGGTACTTTGATTTTAGAAAACGAAGAAAAACCGTTTGAAGGCGGACTTGATATTGAGGCACAGCCTAGAGACAAGAAAAAACAGCGTCTAGCGGGTATGTCAGGTGGTGAAAAGGCTTTAACAGCACTATCATTTGTATTTGCTATTCAAAAATACATGCCTGCACCATTCTACGCTTTTGACGAAGTTGACGCCAGCCTTGACGGTATAAACGTAGAAAAACTTGCACATATCGTTCAATCACAGGCTGAAACAACGCAATTTATCGTTGTTAGCCACAGAAAACCTATGATTGAATCAGCCAACCGCACAATTGGTGTAACCCAAAAAGAAAAAGGCATTTCTAAAGTTACAGGCGTAAAATTAAGAGATTAGTCTATTTGAATGTGTTACAATTTTTCATTCCAAATAACAATTGACAAATAACTACAATTGCTATAATATGCAACTGTAAAGTGTTTATTATAGATTAAAGAGGTGTTTTATGAGAGTTGATCCGATAGGATTCACAACTCCAGTTTTGCAAAAAACAAGGAGTAGAGTTGCGCATGAAAAACCACAAGAGCCAGTTGCAGCGCCAATTGCGTTTAAAGGCCATTTGAAATTCGGCGATTATTTAGTTGGCGCGATTTGCGGAGGTGCAATGGCAGCAGTAGGCTTCGCTGTAGCCGGCCCAATCGGTGCAATAGCACTGGGAACATTAGGCGCAAAAACAACTGCCGAAGCCAACAACGATACTCGAAAAGAAAACTACGATAAGAAAGATTAGTTATTATTGTCAATTTAAAATGATTAAAACTTACTTTCATGCTAAATACCTCATAAATATTATTCGTACGAATAATTTCATTACATAAAACACGTAATACAAGACGAATTACAATATATTTACATTTCTTAAATATTAACATATATTTTACAAACGTTATACTGATAAGTTATATTTATTTTTTACAATGTAACAATCGCGCTCATTTTAGTAAAAAAATCTATAATATTAATCTATAATATTATTGGAGGCAAGTTATGCTTAAAGTTTTATCAACCAATTTATATTACAATAACGCGCGAAAAGAAATACAAGTAAATAAAAGTGACATTCCTGCAAATAATTCTACTCAAGGCATTTCTAAGGAATATTCCACAGTATCAAAAACTTATGCTTGTACTCTGCCAAATTTTAAAGCCAAGCAATTGAATGATATAGACTTAGTTTTAACAGATGAACCAAGCCTGCCAAGAGTAAGTGTACAAATACTTAAAAACGAGGATTTTCAAGCAAAACCTGGGCTTTGTACTGTTTATGAAATAGCTTTGCATGATCAATTGCACGATTTGTTACGAAGAAATCCGGAAATTAAAGACAAAGGTTCATGTATAAAAGATTATAAACGAAAATTTGATATAAATTGTGATGAAAAAGATTTTGTTAAAACATTAGATATGATTAATGAACAATTTGTAACTCCTAAAATTCAAAAGCGTTACATTGATAACGCCCTACATCTTGCTCCAATAGGTTATACCCTTCATAACTTAAAAATCGATACAGGCTTCGATTATACTGATGTTCCGGCAAATACTACGCAAGAAGAATATGAACAATTGATAAAAGAAATTTCTTATGAAGATGTACAAGAATATAGCAACAATGTGCTAAAAAATTCAGACATTAACATTGTTCTTTCAGCCAATCGTGATTTCTACAATAAAAATGAACAAGAAATCCAAAAATTGTTAGCGAATATATTTAATGCGCCAAAGAATAACGTATAAACTTCATATTTACCAACATACGACGTGGTAGCAAATGAACATTAGTTATTATTTGTTTGTTGAAGCTTTTTGGCGTTAGCTTTTCTTGTATTATGGTAAGTTAGCATCGGAATCAAAACCCCAAGAAGGATTGGAGAAATGATTACGGTTGAAATAAATCCAGGAAGCGAATTTAGACCGCGTGCCATTTTCGCTATTTTATTATGTTTTATTTCTCCTGTACCTTTCATAACTTTCGAAATAACTTCTTCAGAAATACCATTTTCAAAAAGCTTCTTAATCTTTTCATTCTTTTCCTTACGTGAAAGATTTTTTATAGAATCTAACGTAAAAGTTTTTTCGTTGAACACCAAAGATGCGTTATCAGATTTAGAAATAATTTTTTCTAAATCTCCACCTTTTTTATCAACAAATTCCGCGAAATTACCAAATTTCTTTTTAGAATCAATATTGCCATAAATTGAGTCTAAGTCAGCTACTGACAAAACTTCCAAATCACTATAAGGATTAATTAAATCCATTGCCTTTTGGAATCCGTTTTTACCTTCAGAAGCCTTATTCGTAAGCACAAAACCTAATTTATCCTCATAAGAACGAACTATCATTTTTGTAAGCATTGGCACTGCAAACACTACAGACAAAGATGAAACAGTGTCTCTTAACAAGATTTCATTAATTTCTGTCATATCGCGTTTACCATTTTCATCAATTTGCGCTCTTTCCCAAGCTCTTTTTCCTCTAGGGAAAAGCAAACCCAAAGTCGCAAGCAATGCGAATGTCGTTTTAGAGAAATTATAACCTGTGTACTCTAAAAGTTCTTGCATTTTTTCAGGTGTATATTTTGTTATAAGTTTACCTAATTTAGAGAAAAATCCATCAGAATTTATCCCTTTACCTTTGAATGCTACATCATTTTGCTTGTTTTCTTCATCGTGTTGCTGCTGTTTTGCGTGTTCTAACGCAGCAGCCCCTGGAGAAACATCGCTCTTTGCATACAATTTAGGCAAATATGATAAACCTGCCAATGTAATAGCTACGTTGCCAACATTCACTGCCAGTCTTTTTGTTGCAAAATTATTTTTAATATTTTCTGCCGCAACTTCATCTAAAGTTTCACTATTTTTATTATTTTTAATCGCATCATTGCCAAAATCTTTTAATGCAAGTAAAGCTTCGCTCATGCCGAAAGCCTTTTTACTTTCGCCTTCGCCAACATAAAGTTTATTTATGTTATACAAATCGGAAGAAGTTTCTGTTATTTTAGAATTTATCTTTTCTGTTATTCTGCCTAATGCAGCATTTCTGGTTTTACTGTCTTTACCATTATCAAAGATTTCAAAATCTTTCATTAAATCAGAAACAGTTTCTTTAAAGTTCTTATCATTAGGAACGGAATTTTTATAAATCGCTTCTAAATTACGTTTATAAAACTCATTTTTAAACTTATTTTTATCTTTTTTTATCACATTATCAAAATCCGGACTCTTAACCATTTGTTTAAGACTTTCTCCAAATCGTTTGATAAGTCTTGTATTTGTATTGGTTGATTTACAGAATTTTCCGGATAGGGCTAAAACTGCCGGAGCTACACCAACAATAAACGGGCCAGTCATACCCTCACGTCCAAGAACTTCTAAACCTTCTTGCTTGTTATATTTACCTGTTATTTCTTTGTCTCTTTGAAAACCGGTCCATACTCTCGGAACAGTCATGCCTAATCCGTCTTGAATAAGGAATGAAATAAAATAACCTTTGCTTTCAATCCATTGCATGATAGCCCCTGTTGCACCTAAAACAGGCATCATTGCCATTGCTGATTTAAAATTTGGATTTTGAGCTTTTGTATTTCTTTTTTGCGCCTTATTATTTGGCAAAACATTTCCAGATACTGCGTTAACCTTCAATAGACAACCTCCATATCCCGATTAGTGTAACCATTACACTATTATACTGATTTGTCTACATCTTAACAAGTAAAGTATATACGATTTTAAGAAAACTTTACATATTATATAAAAAAATTTTAATCTAAATAAAAATCCCATATTTTTGAATGATTGACTTTTAATAAAAAATAATTAAACTAAATGTAGGAATAATTATAACTAAACACAAGGAGATATATTATGAGCAAAAGACTAGACGGATCATCATTATTTTCCGGCATAAATTCAGGATTAACAAATTCATTTTCTCTATTATCAAGCCAATATAGCGATGGGTTAACTTTAGAAAACGTTAATAAAGCACTTACCAATACAAATGTAACAAACACCGCTTATGGTTCTACATTTGCTTCATATCTGAGTTCAAATTTTAACAACATTGATAAAAATAGTGATGGCACAATTTCTGCTGATGAAATTCAATCTTTGATGAACAATATGGCGACTCAAGGTTTAACGAGAGAACAAATTATGTCATTAGGCGCTTCTTCCGGCATGAGCACATCTTTACAAGAAACTGTTTTAAACCATTTTGATGATATTGATACAAATCACGATGGCAAAGTTACAAATCAAGAAATTAGCGCATATGGAGTTAATTCTGACATTCAAAAACAAAAAATTGCTGATACAAACAGAGTTATAAATAACATGTCTTTGTATTACGGCGATGACTTAACCGAGTATGAAGGAAGTTTGTTAGATTATCGTTATTTAAATGATGATGAAAATTCTTAAAATGAAATGGGAAAATGGGATTTAATAATTGTGGCGAAAATATATAGCATTTTCGCCATTTTATTAAAAACTAAAACTCTCTATCAAATTTTTGACAGAGAGTTACTATTCAATATTCCAGCTATATGTTTAATTATTACTTAATACAAGTCGAAATGTTGCCAAATTTTTAATTGATAACATTTTATGTTTATTTGCTTGTCTATCTGAAATTGCAAAAATTCTGCAAATTCTTTGAATTTCTTCGACGTCTTTTCTAGAATTCAATTTATAAACATTTTTAATAGGATCTGCGATAACTGACATTGTAGCATTTAATTCTTTTTCGTTCATTATTGTTTCCTTATAAAATCTTCTTATATATATAAAGTATTTCCCTTTCTAAAAATTGCCTTTTTTCTTTCATTTGTTAAGAATTGTAAAAAACAATTTTTATTTTCTTGTTTTTCATTACATTTGATAAACTAATATGTTTGTAGTATTTTACTCTTGTGGATAATAAAATTCTGGATTTTAGTGTAATATTAGAAAAATGTGGAGTTGGAATTGCGACTCCGCAAGAAGTTATTACAAATATTACAAATTTAGAAGAATTTTACGACGATAATGAGCTTGTTGAAATTTATAATTACTTTTTAAGCAACGTTACAAATCCTGAAATATTAACCGGTGTAATTAAACTTGCAGATGCGCACAAAGCATCTTCAACTCTTTCAATATTACTTAACCTGTTATTACTCAAAAATTTTGAATGCGAAGATACAGATAGCATGATTAACACTCGCGTAATGTGCGCTAAAGCTATTTCTAACTATAAAGATACTTCTACTGTTGGAGTGCTTTTATATTGCTTGAATAACAAGGACGAAAATTATAAAATACGCTTGGCATGCGCAGACGCGTTGGGCAGAATTGGCGATAGATTTGCCGTTGAACCGCTAATTGACGTCGTACAAGATGAAGACGAAAAATCGGTTTATGTGAAAGAATCTGCAACCTTTGCTTTGGGACTTTTGGGTGATACAAGTGCAATTGATCCATTGGTTGCGATTATGGAATCAAAACAAGGTCTGTGGGATAAATTTTCCTTCCTCAAAGAAAAAATCATTGAAGCTTTAGGAAAACTTAATATAAACAATAAGAAAGTCTTAAAAGTTCTTAAGAATTCGATGCTAGATCCTTCTCCAATGGTAAGAATTAATACTATTGAAGCTTTGATGAACAGCGAATATGATGAAGCGCAAGATTTAATCAGAACAGCTTTAAAAGATGAAGATGAAGAAGTTCAGAGAAATGCGCTTGTTGCTATGTATAATCTGATTGGGCGCGACATTTTAGACGAAGTTATTTCACTTCCGGGGTATTCTAATTTTCTAAAAGAAGAAGCGCAAAGTATGATTGAAGAATATGAAGAAGGCGAAGAAGATGAGTAAAGCTGTAATTTTATTATCAGGCGGATTAGATTCATTAGTTGCTTTAGGTTACACGAAAGAAAAATACGGTATAGAGTTAGCTCTTACTTTCGATTATGGACAAAAATCCGCTAAACAAGAAATTGAGACATCTAAAAGAATTGCTGAATTTTATAATGTTAAACACAAAGTTATAAAACTCGATTGGCTAAAAGAAATTACACACACGTCTTTAGTTTCAGAAGATGAAATTCCTACTGATAATTTAGGAACAAAAGAGAGCGCGTCAAGCGTTTGGGTTCCAAATCGTAATGGATTATTTTTAAATATTGCTGCGTCTTTTGCGGACTCTTTCGGATACGATTATATTTTATTCGGCGCAAATAAAGACGAAGGTCAAACCTTTCCTGATAATACAGAAGAATTTAGAGAACAAATATCTAAAGTATTTGAAAGTTCAACACTTAAAAAGCCTAAGGTTGTCGCTCCCTTGATTAATTATGGCAAGGATGATATAGTTAAAATTGCGATGAAAAACTCTATTCCATTGGAGCTTGTAAGGAGTTGTTACAGTTCAAAGCCTAAACATTGCGGAGTTTGTGAATCTTGCAGACACCTAAAAAGAGCTTTACTGAAGAATAAGGGAGAAAAATACATAAGTATTTTATTTGAGGAATAATGCATACAAAGTTAATTGAAAAAGAAATTAAGTATATTGGTTCACAACTTGCACCACATTGGATTTATAAGAATTTTAAATTGCAAGGCGATGCGATTGTTGCTTTTGTTGGCGAATGCGAAGTTGCTCTAACTGAAATGGTTGATATCGAGGATGTTATTAATAATGAACCGATTTATAGCAAATCAATGTTGAGCTTTATTACAGAACAATTCAACGTAAATTTGGTTGAAGGTGTTTTCAGACAAAGGCTTTTGATATGCATAATAAAAGAATTACTTGAAGAAAGAGGAGTTTTTGTTGTAAGAAACGGTGATGATTTGATGATTGACGGCAGAAAATTATCTGTTTCTATTGCAACAAAATCAACAACTTCAATTCTTATTCATACCGGTTTGAATATTGTATCAGAAGGTGCGCCTGTAAAAGCTTCCGGTTTAACAAGTGAACTTGGTATTACAGATATAAAAGAATTCGCACTAGAAGTTATGAAAAGATATTCAGAAGAATTAGAAGATATTAATTTAGCTAGCACAAAAGTTCGTGGAGTATAAGTTTAATGGGAAATCAATTTGGTTATAAAAAATACATGAAAAAAGAAGCTCAAAAAGATAATTCTCTTTTAAAAATCTTTGTGCTTTCATTTTTTGGCATGCTTATTGTTTTTACATTTTTAATTAAATCTTTTTCACCAACAGTTGATACTTCTATAGGAGATTATAAAGATAATTCTGATTTTCAGCAAGAAGAAGCTGCAAATAATGTAGATGGCAGATTGTCAATGATTCAGAATGAAGACCAAGGACGTAGTTTCTCTGATTTAATGTCAAAACCGGATGATGTTGCGACTAAAACTGATGTTCAAAAAGATGTTGTAGTTGAACAACCTAAAAATGCACAAGACAACACTTCTGCAGAAACTCCGACACCACAACCTGTTCAACCGGATCCTGTTTATAAAGTTTTTGTAGGTACTTATACTTCTGCTGAACAAGCGAAAGTTGCTAAAGACATTATCCAAGAATCAGGCAACGGCTTAAATCCAATTGTTAAATGTATTGGTTCAAATAATTATACTCTGCAAGTTGGAATCTTCAAAAATAAACAAAGTGCAGAATCTTTATTGTATACAGTTCAACAGAACCATTTACCGGGAAGAATTGTACAAGATTATTAATGCTTAATTGAAATTATTTCAAACTCGTCATTCCATTCAATTTCGCCCATCGGAGTTATTGAATGATAATTATATATATTAGTTATAAATTGAGGTTTAAACATTCCTTTTCTACCAATAATTCTAATAATTTCCGGTAAAAGCTTTGTACTACCGGCAATTGTTCCGTCTACCGAAGTTGCTTTTTTGCCATCATAATAAATTTTAGAATCTGCAAAAACGGCCTCTTTCATACTACTATATGTTATTGGCAGTGCATCACTAATCAAAATAACTTTATCAGCCGGTTTCGCTTTAAAAAATAATTTCAAAGCTTCATCACTTACGTGTATTCCATCTGCTATAATTTCAGCATAAACATCATCCTCAACCATTGCTGAAAGTGCTGTTGAAGTCCCTCTATGAGTTACACCCGACATAGCATTAAAAGTATGCGTAGCTCCATCTACTTGTCCCCAACCAACACAATGCCCTGCCTGAATTTTGACATTTTTTGATTTTAAATAATCGATTAAACCTTCATCAAGCTCCGGCGCAAGAGTAACTATTTTAATAAAATCATCTTCAATTTTTTTATAATTTTCAACTGTTAATCTCAAAAAATGTTCAGAATTATGAATTCCTTTCTTTTTGATATTAATAAAAATTCCTTCTAAATGAATACCTAAAACCGCATTTGTTTTCTTAGCAGCTTCTTTTATAATTTCTATTTGACGTTTTATATTTTCAACAGAGTCTGTAACCAAAGTAGGAAAAAATCCGCCAATACCAATTTCACGAAGTTTTTGTGCAACTTCTATAATCTCTTCTACGTTGCATTTATTAAAATCTACGCCAAACGCGCCATGCATGTGTTGTTCTATTATTAATGGTGTTTTCATATTGGGAAGGTAATAAGGTAATAGGGTAATAAGGGAATAGGAGGTATTAATATTTTTTATTAAAATTTTGTTTAATTAACATATATTATCATTAAATATTTTAAAATCTCTTATTCCCTTATTACCCTATTGCCTTATTACCTTACAAATCTCCTTCCTAAACTAATGTTGCTCCAAAGATTTCTCTAACTTTTTCTCTGTCATCAAAGTGAATTGTTTCATTTGCCAAAATTTGATAATCTTCATGACCTTTTCCTGCAACAAGAACTACGTCTTTATTTCCTGCTAATTTATAAGCTTCTTTAATCGCGAGTTCTCTGTCAGGTTCTACTACGACGTCATTAACACTTCTTAAACCGGCTAAAATATCTGTAATAATTTGTTGCGGATCTTCTGAGCGCGGATTATCACTTGTTACAATAATTTTATCTGCCAAGTCTTCTGCAATTCTACCCATTTTAGGACGCTTTGTAGCATCTCTATCACCACCGCAACCAAATATGCAAATTAATTTACCGTCACTAGGTGTAATATCTCTAGCAGCCTTAAGTACATTTTCCAATCCATCAGGAGTATGCGCATAATCAACAATTACAGTAGGTTGATTAATAATAATTTCAAATCTGCCGGCAACGCCTCCAAGATTTTCCATTGTGTTAATAGCTTTTTCTATATCCATGTTTAAGGCTAAAGCCGTTGTTAAAGCTGCCAAAACATTATAAACGGAGAACATGCCATTCATTTTAAGATTAACTTTATATTCTTTATCTTTTACAATGCAAGTAAAAGAAGCACCTTTATGATTAAATGTAACGTCTTTTGCTCGAACATCTGCCGGCATGTTCACGCCATAAGTATATACACTAACAGTTGGTGAAATTACTTCCAGAAATTTTCCTGCATAGGCATCATCTGCATTTATAACTGCAAAATCACCAGCAACAAGTTTTTCAAATAAAAGTGCTTTTGCTTTAAAATAATTATTCATTGTGATATGGAAATCTAAGTGATCTTGAGTCAAATTCGTAAACACTGCACCATTAAAATCGCAATAATCAACTCTGTGTTGTACAAGAGAATGTGAACTTACTTCCATAACAACATTTTTAATATCCTTATCATCAATTTCTGCTAAAATATGTTGTAATTCGGGAGCTTGTGGTGTTGTATGTTTAGCATCATGATAACTGTCTGATGATGAAAATTTATGTCCCAATGTACCTATTAATGCACATTTTTCACCATTTTCTTCAAATAATTTTTGAATCAAATGCGTTACAGTCGTTTTTCCGTTTGTTCCGGTAACACCAATTAAATTTAATTTCTTAGAAGGTGAAGAATAAAATAAATCTGCAATTTGTGCAATAACTTCTGATGTATCACTTACAACAATCTGTGGAATATCTAAGTTTAAACGTCTTTCAACTACACAAACAGACGCACCATTTGCAACAGCTTCTTCTGCGAATTCATGTCCGTCTACATGTTCACCTGTTAAGCAAATAAAAACATCGTTTGGACGTGTTTTCTTTGAATTATAAGAAATGCCCATAACTTCACCGGACAAGTCTTCTCCGTTAACCAATTCTATATAATTTAAACTATCAACTAATGTTCTTACTCTCATTAATCTATTTTCCCTCCTACCTTATCAGGTTGTAAATTCAAAATTCTTGCAATTTGAGTTGAAACTCCTTTGAAAATAGGAGCTGCAACTGTATTTCCCCATACTTCACCACCTTGGGCCGAATCGACAATTACATATATTAAAACTTGCGGATTACTTGAAGGCATATAACCAACAATGGAAGTGTATAAATTTCTTGTATATCCGCTTCCGTTTTCTTTAGGTTTAATTGAAGTACCGGTTTTCGCTGCAATATTGTAACTGTCAGATTTAATTGGTGATTTACCGCGATTAATACTTTCTGTTAACAAATCTGTTACAACTCTTGCATGCTCAGGCGTCATAACTTGAACTTTTTTAATCTTATTTTCTGCTTCTTCCGGCGTATATTTGATGACATGTGGTGTAACTCGAACTCCGTCATTTGCAAGAGCAGAGACTGCCGAAACCATTTGAATAGCTGTTACAGATGAACCGTATCCATAACCCATTGAAGCAAGGTCTGAAGCATCCCACTTTGAAGGTGATTTTAAAAGTCCTACAGATTCTCCCGGAAGATCTATTCCTGTTTTATCGCCAAAACCGAATTTTTTAAGCATGCTGTAATATTCATATTTTCCCATCATTTGAGCAATAATTACAGATGCTACGTTACTAGAATGCTCAAATAAATAAACTAAATCAATCATTCCCGGATTTGGCTTACGAGCATAATCATAGTTTTTGATTGTCCACCAACCAACTTTAATTTTTCCGGTGTCATTGATTTTCGAATATCTGTTAATTTTACCTAATTCAATAGCGGAAGCTACTGTAATCGTTTTAAATGTAGATCCCGGAGGGAAAATATCTGTTAATGTCCAGTTTTTTATTTGAAAGCTTGTTGCGTTTTTAAAATTGTTAGGGTCAAAATATGGATAAACTGCATACGCTAAAATTTCACCGTTTCTTGGATTCATAACGATTACTGCGCCGCGACTGGCTTTCCATTCTTGAATAGATTTCATTAATTCTTTTTCGCAAACATGTTGAACTGCAGCATCTATTGTTAAAATAACATCTTTTCCCTTTACTGGTTTTGTTACTGCTACAGGATCAGTTGAAATATTATAAATAACTTTACCTTTCGGAGTCATTTCTAAAGGCGAAGCTTTTGTAACACTTTCTAATTTGTCTTTAGCAGTAAGCTCTACTCCTGATGCTACATCTGCGTCAAAATTATAATAACCTAAAACGTGTGCAGCAAGAGTTCCTTGTGGATAGGTTCTAATACTCTTTTTATCCATAGGAATTTCGCGTAAATTTAATTTTGCGATTTCATCACGCGTATGTCTGTCAACATTCTTTTTCAAAGATATTACGGCAATATTTTGACGTAACTTTTCAGTTAAATCTATTTGTGACATTTTTAATATGGGTGCTAACAATTTCGCAAGTTCTTCCGGCGAACGTTCTCCAAAATCGGCTTTTCTTGCAAAAATATCGTAATATACAGTATCCGTCGCAAGTTTTATACCGTTTCTATCATAAATATTTCCACGCATAACAAAAGAACTTGCACGACGTTGGTTTTTAGCTTTCACTCGAAAATGTCTTACATCTAAAACTTGAACAGAAAACAAGTATACCAAAAACAGCAAAATCGCGACTGCAAATACGCACTGAAACCAAGTTAGTCTATCTGCAAACTGTTTAAAACGATTCGAATTATTGTTACCATTATTATCGCGCATACTTCTCCCCTATAAAACAATTCTAGCACAATCATAAAGATTAAGCTAGAATTGTTAAACCTTAGATAAATTAAAAATTATAGCGCTTCTATATAGTCTAAAATTTCTTCTTCAGTATTCATTTCGGTTGCGCAAACCAAAACTCTTCTATCGTCGATTTTGATTCCGCCTAAAATATCAGCATTTTTTAATTTTGCTAAATATTTATCAGCATCTTCAACTTCAACGACAAATTCATTAAAGAAATTTTTGTTCATAGTCCTAACGCCTTTGCCGTTAAGCATTTTAGAAAGTGCATGCGCCATATTCGCAGACAATACACTTGCTTCTCTAAAGCCTTTTTCGCCCAATAAACTCAAATACAAAGTTGCAGATAGCGCTACTAAAGATTGATTAGAGCAAATATTACTTGTCGCTTTTTCACGTTTGATATGTTGTTCTCTGGTTTGAATTGTTAAAGTAAACGCTTGTTCTCCGTCCGCATCAACAGTTCTTCCGACCAAACGTCCCGGAAGTTGGCGCATATAAGCTTCTTTACAAGCCATATAGCCGGCATGAGGCCCACCAAAACTCATTGAAACTCCAAGAGGTTGAATATCTCCAACAACAATATCAGCTTCAATAGGTGGTTTAATTACTGCCAGAGCCGATAAGTTAGCACATACTATAAATAAAGTTTCAGGCTTAGTTAAGGCTCTTACTTCTCCGTAATAATCAGGATACTGAACTAAAACACAGCAATAATCGGCCGTATTTTCAGGTAATTCATCAAACCACTCAACTTCAATACCTTGTGCCCAAGTATAGGTTTTAACAACTTCTTTATACTCAGGATTAAGCAAATTAGAAACAAGTGCTTTGTTCTTTTTGCCTTTAGCGATTCTGTGTGCCATCAAAATTGCTTCCGCGCAAGCAGAACCACCGTCATACATTGAAGCGTTTGCTATATCCATACCGGTTAATCTTGAAATCATTGTCTGATATTCATATATTATTTGCAAAGTTCCTTGCGAAATTTCAGGCTGATAAGGAGTATAAGCAGTCAAAAATTCAAACCTTTGCGCAACATAATTTACGCATGCAGGAATAAATTTGTTATAAACTCCACCTCCTAAAAAGTTTGCATACTCAGTTTTATTCTTTCTTGCAAGCTTTTTAATCGCTTTTTGAGCTTCCATTTCACTTTTCGGATTATATAAATTAAAATCCTTAAACTTTACGGGAATTTGTTTAAATAAATCTTCAACAGATGCTAATGAAATTTCATCCAGCATTTGTTTTCTAATTTCATCTGTATGTGCTAAAAAATTTTTCATTATTCAATTTCTTCTTTATAATCTGCGTAATCCATTAAATCTGCGAACTCTACTTGAGGCGCATCTGATTTGATTTTTACAAACCATTTATTTTCGTAGCTTTCATCATTTAACAATTCAGGGCTGTCAACAATTTCTTCGTTAACTTCAACTACTTCGCCAGAAATAGGCATATAAATTTCAGAAGCAGCTTTTACTGATTCTATAGTTGCAAAAGCTTCATTTTTAGAAAAAGTTGAACCAACTTCCGGTAATTCGATAAAAACTATATCGCCTAATTGTTCAATTGCATAGTCTGTGATACCAACTGCGTAATTTTCGCCTTCTTCTAAAACATATTCATGTGTTTTTGTGCATAACATGCTTTCGTTCATTTAAAATATCTCCTATTAATTTGTCTTATTTTTCTTTGCTACAAACGGACGCTTAACAATTTCAGCGTCGTGTAGTTTTTCTCTTATTGATATTTGAATTGTAGAGCCTACAGCTAAATTGTCAAGATTTTTTATGTAAGCGAGTGCAATATTATCACCTCTGATTGGCGAAATTCCACCACTCGTAACAATTCCAATTTTTTCATTATTATAAAATACTTCATAACCGTGTCTGGCAATTGACTTATCAAGCATTTTTAAGCCGATTAGTTTCTTTTCAACTCCATTTTTCAACTGTTCTTCAATCTTCGCTTTGCCATTATAATCTTCTGTTTTATTTTTACATACTGACCAAGCAAGTCCTGCTTCAATTGGCGTTGTATTTTCATCCAAATCATTACCATATAAATGTAATGCAGCTTCAAGTCTCAATGTATCTCTTGCGCCTAGTCCGATTGGTTTGATTCCAAATTCTTTACCGGCATCTAAAAGTTTATCCCACAAATATTCAGAAAATTCATTTCTAACCATAATTTCAACGCCGTCTTCACCTGTGTAGCCGGTTCTTGAAATCCAAAGATTTATATTAAATAATTCTCCGCGCTTGATTGAGAAAAACGGAGGTAAATCATTAACACCAAGACTTTTAATAAGTTCGCAAGCTTTAGGCCCTTGAACTGCTAAAAGTGAATAATTGTGAGATTCATTAACAATTGAAACATCAAATCCGCATTTATTACGAACCATCCAGTTTAAATCTTCATCAATTCTAGATGCATTCGCTATAATCAAATATTTTTTGTCTTCTAGTTTATAAATAATTAAATCATCAATAATTCCGCCTTGCTTGTTTGTTAATTGGCAATAAACAGCTTTTGAATCAACAAGCTTAGTTACATCCTGCGGAACAAGTTTGTTTAAATACGGAAGCGCATCTTCTCCATAAACAATAACTTCACCCATGTGTGAAACGTCAAATAAACCAACGGCTTCTCTAACAGTCTTATGTTCATCAATAATTGATGTATATTGTACCGGCATATCCCAACCGGCAAAATCAACCATTCTTGCGCCGAGTGCTACGTGCTTATCATGTAAAAAAGTTTGTTTAGTCATATAACCCCCATATCTTATTCTATTGTCTTTATTTTAGGGTGATATGTCAAGTGAAAATTAAAAAATGTTTATTAAGTTGATTCGGGGTTATAAACCTTAACAAACTCTTGAAAAGTAACTCAACGTTTGTTATAATAATGAAGTAGGGAAAGCTCCCTAGTACCGGTCACAATACTAAGGAGTTTCTTCGTACCCTACTCAACGAAAGTTAGAACAATTTTTAGAATGGCTGTACAGATTGCAAAAGCTTGTACAGCTATTTTTATTGCTTGTCTAAGTTCCATAGCCTCACCTCCCTTCTGACCTTTAACTCTTCGTAAATTGTGTGTCAGAGGTGGGAGACCGTAGGTCGTGTTGGACAATTGACATCCAACACGACAATAACATTACAAAAATTTGTCGTGTTCAATGAAAATGTTGAACACGACCTACAACTACAAACTTATTCAAATTTAAATGGTTGTTCACTAATAATTTTTTTCTTATTTTGTGTTTCAAATTCTAATAATTTTTTCTCAAATTCTTTTGGATCAGTTATTGTGCGCAATATATCAGATTGTGTTTGAAGAGTTTTATCATCAATTTTATCTTTAAATTTATGATTAAAATCTAAAACATCATTTATTTGTTTCATTTCTTGAGCAATTTCAGCATCCTTTCTTTTTAAATATTCTGCCTGATCTTCTTGTGTTTCTTTTATCATTTTATTCATTTCTTCTCGAAGTTCCTTGAGAAAAGAACGATTCGCCTCTTGCTTTTCTTTTAATTTAGGAAGATTTAAGTCAACTTTTTCTTGGGTCTCTTTTTTATTTGTTTCATTGAATTCTGTAATCTCGACTTCTTTAAAAAATTCTACGATTTTATTAAATAACTTTGGACACGCAGTTTTTATCTTGCTTAAAAAATTTACACGTTCTTCTCCTTTAAGAACACCATCGCCAATGTTTTCACCATTTTCATTTTTAGCACCTTCAGTATCACATTCTTGAAAAATTGTATTTAATTTTGCAGTATCTTCTGCCGTGACTTTTACCCCCTTATCTCTAAAGTAAGCGTTCAGACTAGTCATATCTGTCTTTATGTTTGAATAATCTACCATTTGTTTTCTCCTTTATATTTAGTACAACCATCATGTATTACGGCATATTTTTTTAAAACTTTAAAGTTTTTGCATTTTTGTTACAATTCTTTACATTTCCTTCACCCAATGAAACCTAATTAGCAAATAAATAATGCCTACTTTACCCCCCAAAAACAAACAATTATTTTAATATACACTATTAATTATTACAATCGATGCAAATGTAGCCGGTAGATATTTCTCTTGATTGAAAAAGCGGAAGCGGTTCCCACCATCACAATTACCCTCGTATACAAAAAACAGGGTCGAAATTCAATAGAATTTCGACCCTGTTCATAATATCCTTCGTATTTATTAATGTTGAAAAATTATCTCTTAGAGAATTGGAATCTCTTACGAGCTCTTTT
>CAKVND010000013.1 GCA_934777245.1 uncultured Candidatus Melainabacteria bacterium
ATTTCGCCTTGAGCAAATTCAACAGCTTCCATAATATCGTCTTCTGTAACGAATTTACAACCTGCTTCAACCATAATTACAGAATCGTGTGTACCTGCTACAACAATGTCTAAATCTGATTTATCAGCTTGTTGGTGAGTTGGGTTTGCAATAAGTTGACCGTCAACTTTTGAAACTCTTACAGCACCGATAGGGCCTTCAAAAGGTGCGCCTGAAAGCATCAATGCGCAAGAAGCACCTAACATAGCTAATGTATCAGGTTGGTTTTGTTGGTCGTAGCTGAATAATTGAGCTACGATTTGAATATCGTTTCTATATCCTTTTGGGAATAGAGGTCTGATTGGTCTATCAATTAAACGTGAAACAAGGATAGCTTTATCGCTTGCTTTACCTTCTGAACGGTTGTAACCGCCAGGGATACGTCCGATTGATGACATTCTTTCTTCATAATCAATAAGAAGTGGGAAAAAGTCTATCCCAACTCTAGGTTCTTTACTAACTACGCAGTGTACAAATAACATTGTGTCACCGCAACGAACAGTAACGCTTCCGTTAGTTGATTGAGCGTACTTACCTGTTTCAACAGTAACGGTTTTACCGCCGATTTCTAATTGAAAACTTTTTGTTTCAGGTACCATTTTTCCTTCTTTCTCCGGCTACTCGAAAGCCGAATGCTTCCATTAAGTTCTACTATTTTTTAAATTTTTCCACGCTAATTATACAATAAACATGCAATTTTCGCAAAAAACGGCAAAAAAATGGTGCGTCTTAAATCGCACCATTTTATTTAAACTTTCTCTTGTGATATCGGTTGGATATCCAGTTTTGCAAAAGTTCTTGTTGCTTTTGCAAACTTATAACTTCCAGGTGGAGTAGTTGCTGATAAAGAGGCTGCAAAGCCGGCTGATAAGCCTGCTACAATACCAGTTACTGTCGCTAAAATTGATTGTAAGGTAGATGCTTTTCTTGATAAAGCATAACCTATTCCTGCACCTGTAATGCCTGCACCACTGACTATTAATCTGGATAAATTTCTGCGTTTTTTTATATCTTGTTCTGACGAATTCTCTGCAACATACTTTTGAATTTTTGGCGCAGTATCCATGATATCTTTGTAAGCAGATTCAAATTTATCAGTATCAGCACCGGCAACACTCAAGCGTCCGGCTTCTTTTCCTTCTGAATCAATTACTCTATAAATTGCTCTGCCATTTTCTGTTGCACCAATTCGCTGAATATTGCCGTAAGAGTTTTGCTTAAATCCTGTAATACCGACACTCATTCCATTCGTCATAAAATCACCTTCACACAATAATACCTATATTTATAAAGTAATCCAAAAAAAAATATTTGCTAGTTTGTGAAGCTTTGTAAACTTTAATTTTTGTTATTTACCAATACAAAAATGGTCGAAAATATTATCCAAAATGTTATCTGTAATCAATTCGCCCGTAAGTTCATCTAAGCCTAAAATTGCGGATTTTACATCAATAGAAATCAAATCTTGTAGTTCATAAAGATTTGCTGCTAAAAGCGCTTGTTCTATCGCTGTTTTAGCTTTTTCTAAACATGCTTGTTGACGTGCATTCGTTACAAATTCCAAACCTTCCGGTTGAATATCACAAACTTTTTGTTTCAAAAGTTCTTTGAGTTCATTAACTCCTTCACCGGTTTTTGCAGAAATACAAAGCGCATTTTCATCTTTTGCTAAATCTGCTTTATTAGCAATGAGAATATAATTTTTGTCTTTTAAAAGTTCTAAAACTTCCTTATCTTCTACATCTAAGCCTTTTGACGCATCATAAACAAACAACACCAAATCCGCTTCATCTAAGGATTGTTTTGAATATTCGATACCAATCTTTTCAACTTTTGAAACTTCTTCATCTTCGCGAATTCCTGCGGTATCTACAAGAGTTACAGGTATTCCCAAATCAAGCGTTTCGCGCAAGACATCTCTTGTTGTTCCTGCAATATCCGTAACAATCGCTCTATCAAGGCTCAAAAGAGCATTAAACAAAGAAGATTTACCAACATTCGGCTTCCCAATAATGGCAACAGAAGCGCCTTGCCTAAAGATGTTTGAAGTTTTTGCACCTGCCAAAACTTGGTTAATCTTGACCAAAATATCTTCAAATTTTTCTATAAGATATGAATACTCAGGTTCTTTCACATCTTCCGGAAAATCAATGCCTGCTGTGATTCTAGACAATACTTTAAAAATCTCATTTCGAATTTCGTTAATACGTTCTTTTAAAACTCCGGACAAATTTTTCATTGAAACAGTCGCAAAATCAGCTGTTTTGGCGTGAATAATATCTGCGACAGATTCGGCTTGAGATAAATCCATTCTTTTATTTAAAAACGCGCGTTTTGTAAATTCGCCTTTTTCCGCCATACGAGCGCCATTTTTAAGCACGAGATTTAAAATGCTCTTAACTACGTTAATTCCGCCATGGCATTGAATTTCAACGACATCTTCGCCCGTATAGCTATTTGGTGCAAAAAACGGAAGCACAATAACTTCGTCGATTTTTGTATCACCATCTTTTATCCAACCATGGTTAAAAGTACGCGGTTTAAAATTTGTGTTTGTAAAAATTTTGTTTATGATTTCAAATGCTTTATCGCCTGAAATCCTTATAACGCCAACTCCGCCCATTCCAAGAGGGGTCGCCGGTGCTGTAATTGTGTCAAATTCTTCTATAATATTCATAAATTAATTGTACCGCAAAAATATTCGACATATAATAAATATGGCTGAGGAAAAGGAAGGAAAAGGAAATAACACCCTTTCCCTAACCCTCCCCCAAGTGAGGGGACTAAATACGTTAATTGAACATCTTTGCTTCCCTCCCTCGGGGGAGGGTGCCGAAGGCAGGAGAGGGTATTATTAAAAAAAAGAGAGTAAACATGAAAATAAAAGAACTAATTGAAGCAACAAACGCAAAAGTCATCAAACCGATTGACGAGAATTTGGATGTAAATATTTCGACTGATACGCGCACGATTAAAAACGGAGATTTTTATCTTCCTTTAAAAGGTGCATCTTTTGACGGTGAAAAGTTTATCCAACAAGCGCTAGATAAAGGTGCGGTTGGCTCGTTTTGCACTCAAGAGGGCGGAAATCTGCAAGTGGATAATACTTTGACTGCGTATTTGCAACTTGCAAACTATAGACGTAGAAAAATGAATTTTGAAGTTGTAGCAATTACAGGCAGTTCAGGCAAAACAACAACAAAAGAGCTTGTTGCATCTGTTCTAAGCGAAAAATTTAAGACCTTTAAAACTCCTTTAAACCACAACAATGAAATCGGTTTTTGCCAAACTATTTTTGAAGCTCCTGATGATACAGAAGTCTTGGTTTTAGAAATGGGAATGCGCGGTTTGGGTGAAATTGAACTTTTATCTAAGTATTCCGAACCAGATATTACAATTATTTCAAACGTTGGAACAGCGCATATCGGGCGTTTAGGTTCTCGTGAAAATATCGCAAAGGCGAAATGTGAAATCGTTAAATTCCAACGTGGTAATATTTTTATCGCGCATGACGACGAATTAATTAAAAAAACGGTTGAATTTTCAGGCGAAAAGATTTTCTATTCAATAAAAGATGTTAAAATCTTAGAAAAATCTGCGCATTATTCTAAGTTTGAATACAAAAATGAAGTTTTCGAACTAAATGTTGGCGGAGATTATAATATTGAGAATGCCCTTTCTGCAATCAATGCAGGACTTAAACTCGGGATGAGCTTTGATGAAATTAAAAGCGGGTTAAAAAAATATGCGCCGATTGAAAAGCGTTGGGAAGCAGTAAATGCCGGCGGATATGAAATAATAAACGATAGTTATAATGCAAATCCGGAATCTATGCGCGCTTTTGTAGACACAATTTTTGAATTATATGATAAATATGTGCTTGTATTGGGTGATATGGGCGAACTTGGAGAAAACGAAGTACAATATCATAAAGAGCTTGGCGAATATATTAACAGCTATAAAAAACTTGCTCCAAGCACAGTTGTAATAACTATCGGAAGTTTATCAAAAAATATTTCAGATGCGATTGCTAAATGTCAAAGCATACATTTTGAAGAATTGGGCAGTGCAGTTGAATTTATAAAAACGAATATTAGCACAGATTACAAATTGTTCTTGAAAGCTTCGAGAAGTATGAAATTTGAAAAAATAATTGATTTAATAAAATAAACAAAAGGAGCTTTTAAAGCTCCTTTTGTTTATTTAGCATATTTCAAAAATGTTTGAACTTTTGTTTGCATCATTTCTTCTATAATAAGCCATTTCCCGTTTGATTGTTTTTGTACAATCATATAAGTTTTTAGTTTATAGCTTTCGCCGGATGGTTGTCTTAAAGAAGATACTTTGTATTTATTGTTGCCAAGCGGAGTAACACTAATATTTGTATAGCTGTTTGTATAATGTTTTAACTTAGCGCCTGCTTGACCTAATTTCATTTGTCTAATATAAGTAGCGGTGTCTGTTGCAACATTTTGAGTCGTACCGTCCGGTTTTACAACTTGTCTGATAATTTTTGCATTTGGAGAATACATTTCAGTAATTGTCGGACTATATGTATTCGCAGCTCTAACATAGCTGTTAAAGAAATCTAAAGCAGCCTGTTTGTCATCAGCAAAAACAGACAATGTTATCATTAAAAGTGCTATTGTAGTTAATAATATTTTTTTCATGTCAACCTCTATTTATATAACGACTGTTGGTGTGTAATTGTTCATTTTTTATAAAGTGAATAGGTGAATAAGTCAATAAGTGAATAAGTTCGTATTAAATATTTTCAATGTTGAACTTTGTTTACTATAGACAATAATTTAAATGAACTTAATGTCCTAAAGCCTTAACGCCTTAACGACTTAACGACATTCAATCATTCTAAATCCGGCAAATCGCCTTTAACATCTGCAATTTCGTCGCAATCCAGGTGAAAAATCTTATGAAGTCCAACGACAGCTTTTTTCGCATCATCTTCTGCAACAATGCAGCTAATTTTGATTTCACTTGTTGATATCATCTTAATATTAATACCTAAATCTGCTAAAGTTTTAAACATCGTAGCAGCTATACCTGGGCGGTCAATCATGCCTGCACCAACAATTGAAACTTTAGCAATTTTATCGTCAACAAAAACGTTACTAAAATCTAATTCAGACTTAACTTTTTCAACAATTTTTAATGTTTTATCTAAATCGCCTTTATCTATTGTGAATGCAATGTCATTAGTATTAAGAGCTTTTCTTGCGTAAGATTGAATAATCATATCTACAGATATGTTTTCTTTAGCAAGTCCGTTAAATAATACAGCTGCTGTTCCGGGGTTGTCTTTTACGTCGCAAACAACTACTCTTAATTGTGATAAATCTGACGCAACGCCAGTAACAGGTTTATGTAATTCCATTTCATCAACTCCTAATATCAAAGTTCCTAAATTATCTAATTTAAAAGTG
Organism: uncultured Candidatus Melainabacteria bacterium; assembly: GCA_934777245.1. The sequence goes on from CAKVND010000013.1 coordinate 5,481, forward strand.
CTTCTTACTCTTAAAGGCACACTGTATTGTTTTGCCGTTTCTACAGCTCTTGGATGAAGTACGTTTGCGCCAACTCTTGCAAGTTCTAACATTTCTTCGTAAGAAATTTCTTCTAATCTTGAAGCTGTTGGTACAACTCGAGGGTCTGTAGTGTAAACCCCTTCTACGTCTGTATAAATATCACATCGTTTTGCATTTAAAGCTCCGGCAAGAGCAACTGCAGAAGTATCTGAACCGCCACGTCCAAGGGTTGTAATTTCTAAATCATCAGTTACACCTTGGAAACCTGCTACAACAACAACTTCGCCTTTGTCTAAGTGTGCTTTAATTTTATCCGTTTTAATATTTATAATTCTAGCTTTAGAATGAACTTTTTCAGTCATAATTCCGACTTGAATAGCATTCATACTTACAGCAGGACATCCTTGTGCTTGTAAAGCCATTGCTAATAGGGCAATAGAAACTCCTTCTCCGGTAGAAAGTAACATGTCCATTTCTCTTGAAGATGGATTATCAGAAATTTCTTTGGCCATTTTTACAAGATAATCCGTTGTATGACCCATTGCAGAAACTACAACAACAATGTCATGCCCGAGTTCTTTTTCTCTAATAATAGCTTTTGCTACATTTTTAATTTTATCTGTGTCAGCGACAGAAGTGCCGCCGAATTTTTGAACAATAATATCTTTCATCATTCGTACCTACAATATACTCGTAACTATTATATATACAAATATGACGTTTGACAACAGAAAACTATATTTTTTCTTTAATAGATTCTAAAATTTTTTAGTTAGTAATTTGTATTCAGTATAAGTTGCCTTCCCTTCCTTGGAGGAGGGGAAGGACGATGGTGCAAATAATACCCTCTTTCGCCTTCTTGTTTCCCTCTCCATGTCGAATTGAAAAAGGAGAGAGGGTAAACTTTGTTTGTTTGGATGTCTCAAGCGCAATTCTCTCCCTCTAAACGCGCATCTTACATCATCCCCTCCCCTGGGGGAGTTTTCTGCTTCACTTCTAAACTAGTAGTTGTGCTTACCAGTTTGGAAGTGTGGTGTAAAAGGGAGAGGGTTTTATTAACTGTTATTTATAAGTCAAAATATTTATAAAAAGCACACAGTCGTTAAAATATGGAATGCACAAAGGAAAATTTTACAAAAAAAGTGTTAAGTTTTGTAAAGAATTTCTTTTTATTTAGGCAATTTTTGTAATGCAAAATTCTTTATATATACAAGAGTATAAAAACGAGGGACAAAGGAGTATAATCATGTCACACAATTTTGATATTTCAAAATTATCAAGTTCATTAAAATCTTTAGCAGAGATAGTAGACCAAGGTGGAATTGGTAATAAATCAAATCATATTGATACAGCACAAGAGTATTCTTTATTTACACAATATGTAGAAATGGGACATAAGGCTAATACTATCAGTGATGACGATTATAAACAAGTATTTGGATATGAAGTAAGCACAGAAACAGCTACAAAATCTCAAACAAATGAAGGTGTATTAGCAGAAACTACTCCGGTTGATACTATTACAAATCCAATTGCAGTATCTAAGAAAGAAGCAAAAAGAGATCAAGAAAAAATTAAAGATTCTGTAAAAGATATGGTAAAACAAGGTGTTACTCCACAAGAATTGATATCTGAATTAAAAAACAGCTATACAAATCCTCAATTCGCATCTGTTATTAATGAAGTTCAAGAAGTTTTGAATATTGTAAATGGAACAAACTATAATTCAAAAGATGATGTTAAAAAGATTCATGATACAGCTAAAAAAGCATTAAAAGCAGCCGGAAAATGGGATGGTTTTCATAAAGATGTTTTAAGTGCATTAGAAGATCAAGCTAAAGCTAATCAAATCGAAAAAGAATTCCAAGTAATGTTAGTTAATTATAACGAAGTAAAAGCAGCTTGCAAAGCAGAAGGTTTAGCTCCAAACTTTGAAGAATATGTAAAAGTTGTTAAAGAAAACTTTAAAGACAAAAAATCATATACAAAACAAGCACTTAAACAATTAGAAGATTGGGCTAGAGATGAAGCTATGGGCGTTCAAGAAGTAAGACTTGAAGCTTCACAAGGCACATCAAAGAGAAAAATTAGAAAAGAATTGAGAGCTCAAAATACGGCAGGGGACGCTTATCAAAATGATGCTATTCAAGATTTGAAAATTGAACGTAGAATTTTTGCAAGAAAACATAAAGCCGAAAATAGAGGTAAAGAATTATCTCACTTAAATAAAGAAACTTTGATTTCTGAATTAGGAAAAAGAGGTTATCAATATAACTTTGTAAAAAAAGCAGCAGCACATAAAATTGGTACAAATATCTATGACAAATTAAAAAATAAATACCTTGAAACAATTAAAAATGAAGATGGTACTTATGATTTGTCAAAACTTCAAGATGATTTATTGAACTATGTTGGTCAAGATTACAAAGTTAATCAATCAAAAGATGAACAAATGTCTGAAATGTTTAATATCAAAGTTCGTTTGAAAGACTTAACAGGTGAAGACTTTACAGATAATGAAACAAAAGTTTTATTGAATGTATTAGGATTTGATAGAGAACACAAAGACCATGCTCCAAAATTAGGAAAAGCTGTTTATTCCGGTATTGTAGCAGCACTTGGTGCAATCGGAGCTATTGGTAACGGTGAAATTAGACAACACGTTGGTGTTACAATTAAATTAGGCTCTGCAGCTGAAGCAAAAGAATTTACTGATTTATTAAAAAAACAAGGAGTAAAAACTTCAACAGAAGAAGTTAACGGACAAGTTAACGTAAGAATCTTGGTAGATCAAACAGTAAGAGCCGGATTGATTAATATCCTTAAAGGCGCAGGAATCGGTGTTCTAACAAGTGCAATGCTTGATATCATTTTAGGTAACGAACGTGATGAAAAATCTTGCTTCTCAGTATCTGATTACAACAAAGATGATCCAACTTATACAGATCCTGAAAAATACAAGAAACACTTTGCAAATACAACTAAGAATAAAGCAAAATCTGATGCAATGAATACTTTAGTTGATGCTTATGTTGAAAAATATGGTGAAAACTGGCATTCTGAATTACATAACACAATTCTAAAAACAGCAGGTATTGGTTCTAAGATGAATCCGGAAGAATGTAGAGTTCTTAGATTCCAAAAACCTAAAGTTGAAACTCCTGTAAAACCTGATCCAAAACCAGATACAAAACCGGATCCAAAACCGGAACAATGCGGTCTTGAAATGGATGAACAAAAAGTTAATACAACTTACACTCATACAAGAAAAGGTGGCGACTCTTGGGGCGGAATTGTTAAAGCTTACTATCCTTGCTTAGTTGAAGAAAAAGGATTAAGCGGTGCAATTAGAGCTTTGAAAATAGCTTTGGCAACTGATGAAAATGGTAATCTTAATAAAGCTACTTATCAAGCATTGTTAAAAGGCACTGATCTTCCTAAGACAATGGATTTACCAGCAAAAATTGGTGATTGCGACAGAGTTGACAATGCACAAGTTAAAAAAGTAAGAATTCATGGCGGTGGACGTGCACAAATTCAACATGTTGGCAGTAAGAGCGGTTATACTAAATATATAGCAACTGATGGCTGCGATGAAAGACAAAAAGCAATAGGAAGAACTAAGCAAGAAGCTATGGCAAATTTGAAAAAGAAAACAGGTAAAACGTATATTAATGAACGAGATTATCAATAATAAATAATTAGAATTTCTATGGTTGTAAAAAAGCGGCGAGTTCAATTGAACTCGCCGCTTTTCAAGTTATTATTACAAATAGTTTTAGTATTTCCATCCTTGGTGAACGTATGTTTTACCATTGTGTGCTTTTACATTACTTGCAGATTCACCATTAGCAGCATCTATGATATCACCTAAAATGCCTTCATGTTTTCCTCCACAATTACATTCACATTTTACTTTGCCTGTTACATCAACCGTAACCTTAACATCGTGATTTTTGATTGCATCTAGCAATGCATCTGTTTTAGTATCAACTAAATTGCTTAATTTATTTAATGCATCTAATAATTTAGTGTCATCATATTTGCCATTATCAGAAAGTTTTCCTAATGCATTAAGAACATCTGTCATAAACTTGTCTGCTCTTTGATATCTTACATCACCTTTATGAGCTTCTGCGTCTATTTTATCTGCTATACCTTGTTGAGTAATTTGAATTACATTAAGTTTACCGTCGATGCTGGATAATGTGTTGCCATTTTTCTTAGATTGTGCAAGTAAATCCTTCAACATAGCTTCTATACTTGACAAGTCAACTTTGCCGCCTTCAACCTTGATGTTACCTATAGCTTCAATAATAGCTTTTGAATTGCTATCTTGTTTTTCAATAGCTTTTTCTATTAATGCTTTAAGTTCTGCAGAAATCTTATTGCCTGAATTGATTGCATTCAATACTGCAGTAAAGTTTCTGTTCATTTCGAATCCAATTGCACCTAAATAGTTAAACAATTTATTAGCAAACGTTTTGCCTTCTTCGCCAAATTTTTCAATATTTTTATTCATTGCGGCAATCAAAGCTTTAACTTCATCAAGACTTAGTCTACCTGCTTTTACTTCTGCAGTTAAATTACCGAAGTTTCTATTCATTTCAAAGCCTACAGCTGCAATGTAGTTAAGAATTTCTTTAACTGCTTCGTCTGCTTTTGCGCCTTGATTTTCTGTTAATGTATACAAATTATTTAAAATTTCATTTGTAGAATCTACTTTATCATTATTTTTTTCTAAGTTTGTATTAATTTTATCCAATGCGATAAGTGTTTTTGCATCATATTTGAAGTGTTCTTTAAGTCCTGCCATAACTTCAGATAATGTTTTTTGAATTTGACCAAGCAAGTTAACAATTTTCTTAGAAGCTTCTTCTGCTGACAAGTTACCAGCTTTAACTTCATTTAAAATTTCATTCAATTTTTCATTGCTTTCTTTTGTTGCTTGTGTATTCTTGTTGATAGCTGCAATAATTTGTGAAGCTGTCATTTTTTCAATTTGAGCTTGAGTAAAACCGAGTTTCAACATAACACCGATTAATTGATCTTTGTTCATATTCAATGTCTTAACAACAGTTGCAAAGTTTGCATTGCTATCCAAGTTTGCTTTTTCAATTGCATCTTTAATACCATCTAATTTTTCATTAGCAGCATTGCTATTAGTAATTAAAGTTTCACCTTGTTTAACAATTTGATATGTATTTGCATTACCTTGTTTTGCAAGTTCAATTAATTCTTTTCTATCGTTTTCTGCAATAGTAAGAGAATTTAGAACTTGACCTAAAATACCTTTAATGTCACCTAACAAGTTTTGAATAGTCTTCATTGCTTCTTCTGCTGAAATTTGACCAGCTTCTACTTTTGATATCAAATCTTTAATTAAAGCATTTGCTTCTTCTTGAGACTTACCGTTTTGTACCAATTGCTCGATAATAATTTTTTGGTTTGCAGTATCTTGAAGCATGTAAGCATACATCTTTTGATAGAATTGTTCTTGACTTATATTACCCTTTTGAACATCTTCCATTAATTGAAGCATATAAGAATTCATTATCTTCAATTGTTCATTTGTAATTTGTTGTTGCTCTTTCATTTGGTTTAATAGAGTTGTTAATTGGGAAACCAATTCTGTTATTACTTTCATATCAAATGTTATGTCAACATTTTGTTCTGCCAGTGGTCCGCAAGATTGCAATGATGAAACTGCGCCTAAAGACATCAAGCCCATCAAAGCGCCCATTGCCATTCCTTTGAATTTTGATGCTTTACCTTGGAAAGCTACGTTTGTTTTTAAAGGAGCAGTTGCATCTTGTTCATTGTTCATTGTTGGTTGCTCTTCTTGTGTAGCTTCATCTTTAAGAATTGATAAGTTGGTTGCTAATTGAGGGTTATCTGCAACATTCTTCATACCTTGAAACATTAAATTGTTCATGCCGGTTTGTGGCGCAACAGGTTCTTGAGCCGGTGCAGTAACTTGTGGAGTAGTTTTTTCTCCACCTTCTCCAAATCTTACTTTTTTGTTCATCAACAAAAGTTCGTTTGCGTTAATTTTCATACGTTTTATGCTCCTTTTTCTATACTATTTATATTTATCTCTTGTGTTATCACAAAAAACGCTGAAAATTTTTTTTGCTAGTAAAAACAAATTTTAAATAATCATTTTTACAAAACTTTACATTCTTAAGTCAATTTATAAAATTGTTAGATTTTATCCGTAACATTTAGCACTTCATAAATATCCATTTTGTTCGCTTTGCCACGGATTTCTACGTTAGAAATTTTAATAACTTCTATATAATTTTTGGTTTCTTCGTAAGTTGTTGCGCCTATCAGCATATTGGTTTTATAGATTTTATTATAGCTTTCTAAGCGACTTGCAAGGTTTACAGTATCGCCAATCACAGTATATTCCATGCGATTAATCGAACCGATATTACCGACAAAAACTTCGCCGGTATTAATACCTACACCGATTTCAATTTTTGGTTTACCTTCTGCAGCCCATTTACTCTGCAATTCTTTTACTTTGATAAGCATTTCATAACCGCATTTTACAGCGTTTAGTGCATGATTTTTGTCTTGTATCGGTTCGCCGAAAATTGCCATTACAGCATCTCCGATAAATTTGTTGATAATTCCGTTATGTTTTGCTACAATTGGCTCCATTTCCGTAAAATATTCATTTAAAATTTGTGATACCTGTTCGGCAGACATGTTTTCTGAAAGAGAAGTAAATCCTCTAATATCAGAAAATAAAACTGTTACGGTTGCTTTTTTACCACCTAATCCAAGGTTATCAATATTCATCACTATTCGTTTCATGACGTCTTGTGACATGTATTTGCCCATTGCAGATTTAACTTTTTCTTTGCTACGATTTTCAATTATAGACTTATGAATATATGCTACAATCATTGTTGCAACGAACATAACAATTGGAGTAATTACATTTATTACAACTCCAAAATAGAAGCATGTTGCCGTGATTAATAAATAAATTAAAAGCAAGCTAAATGTTAAGGTAATTGATTTAAACAAATCGTAAATTCTAATAATTGCATAGACAAAAATCATTCCTAAAAATAAGATTAGTAAGTTGATATAATTTGGAATTATTTTTAAAAAGTCATAGTGAATCAGATTATCAATTACGGTAGCTTGAATGTCAACACCGGGATGATTTGCAGACATTGGAGTGTTTTTGTTGTCATTTAATCCAACGCTTGTTGGTACATTTGCACCAATTACAACTATTTTATCTTTAAAAACTTCCGGCTCGATTAAAGGTTTTTTGCCGGCAAGAATTGCGTCATAAGAATCCATTATATCAACAGCAGAATACATATTATGAGAATAGCCGTTTTTTTGTTTGTAAAATTTTATAGGTGCAAAAGACTGAAATTGCGTTGTTTTTTGTTTGATTTGACGATTAAGTGTTGGGAATTTTATATAATTGTTGTATACAACAATTTCCGGATTGTTATTAAACAGTAAAAATGTTTTCATTGCAATAGAAGGACAAAATACACCTTTGTAGTTTAATATGTATTCATAAGTTCGAAAAATCTCATCTCTTGAATATATACTGAATCTGTTTATGCCGTTTATAAAACCGGATATTACGGTTACTGAGCCGACATTTTTTACAGAATCAAAATATGGTTTAGGAAATGGTAATAAACTTGCGTACAAATATGCTTTTGTTTGCATTTTATCATCAACATTTAGTGCAAATTTTTGTAGAAATGCATTATCATACATTTCTCCAAATTTTTCATCATCCCAAATTTTTATTTGAGGAATGAAACCTTCAACTAAATTGTCAAATTTGCTTAAGGTTGAGAAAAATATTTTATCCGCTTCGGGAAAATCTTTATCCAAACTTGCAATGTTTGCATCATGAACTATAACTTTCTCATCAGCATAATTCAAAAAGTAGTTAAATAGTTTACAGTATAAGTCTCTTCTCCAAGGCCAACGATATTTTTGATCACTTTTAGTGTCAACAACTACTAATACAATGTCGTCGCTACCGTAAGTTTGTTTATTATTATCAAAAGGTAAGCGCTCTGTTAAAACGTATTTTGTCATAAAATCATAAGCTTTTGGTTCTACAAAAGTGTAAGTGATAATATATACGAAAATTAAAAAAAGTAGTACAATAATACTTGAAAATGCAAATTTAATCTTATTCATAACTTAATGATAGAGGATTTTTGTGCAAAGTGCAACAACAATTCATTAGCTTAATATTGTTATTTTAAATAATTTTAAAGCCGAAGAAAAACGTTTTGGTAATTTCGAAATCAAAGCATCAGAAAATCATTATCCTAGAATGTCAAAATCATCACCATCGTCCAAATCAAAAGATGTTTCATCGCTATCACTAATATTACCTATAACTGTAGATGTTGATATTTTAAATTGACAGACGAGAAGTGCATATTAACTCTTGTTATTAAATAGGATATTGCAAATATATTATTTTATTAATATAAAAAGACTATAATTATAGACATTTACATAATATTTTAAATATACTGCTTATAGTTTAGAAAATTTTTAGTTAATCTGATAATTTACAATGACAATAGACTTAATATCATTTCTACGCCATCTTCACCTTCTTGTAGAAATTCGTTATCTTTTAAACTTTTTTGTGTATCACCTCTTGGTGCCATTGGTTTAATTTTAAGCTCCTTCGCTAATCGTTCTTTTGCTATCTTAGGAGTTTCACTTTTTTCTACAATTTCTATAGCCTTATCTATGTCGTAACCAAGTGATTTTCCTTTTGGGATACCTGCTTTGGCGCTTTGTAATATTGATATGATTCTATTTTTAAGAGATTTGCCCCAAGAATTATTGTTTAACAATTCTGTTGTTTCAATTGCGGTTATTCCAAACTCACTTTTCATCCAAGGTGATTGAGCATGTCTACCACTAAAAATATTCTCCTTTCCGCAAAAGCTTTTACAACTATCGCCTAGCTTTTGTAGTTTATCATAATAACGTTCTATAATTGTTGCAAATTCAAGATTAGCTTTCATTGGCTTGATTAAATCTTGACATTCAGGCTCATTTCCAAACATTTCTAAAGTAGATTTATAAGATTCTTCTAATTGTTGCTTATATTTTTGCGGCCCTCCAAATTTGTTAATCAAATCTATTTGCTCCATTAATCCACTCTCAAGAATTGCTGTTAATGTTTGAATTTCTTTATCAGTTGCTCCAAGATAATTTTTCAATGCATCATCATAAGTTGTAAAGCCCATTTTCTTAATTACTGTATCAGCAGATTCACTAAGTTTTCTATTAGAAGATTCAACTAATTTAATCCCTTCAAAAGCATCGGAAGTTAAGAATTTACCTTCAGGAATATTGGGATTATATTTTACGATAACACTTCCTTTGGGTAGTTTTACCAAATCTTGAAACATAAAATCTTCATTAATTCCACCTAAAATTTTTGATCTTGGAGTATTTTTCATTACATCTTTAAATGGCAATATTATCGCATAATCCATAGTATTCCAACCACTACCCATTAAGTGTTCAACAACAGGCTTGTTTAAGCAAAAATGAACAGTTGTTCTTGAAGCACCTACTCCGTCTGCTGCTTTTGTTGCCAAATTTGTAGATAATATTTCACCATTTTTAGGGAAATAATTTGTCATATGAACAAGTGCAACACTATCTGGATTCATTTTTTGAAATGAAAAATTCGGTTGTTTTTTAGCCCAACTAAATAAAGAACTATCAGCAAAAACAAGTTTTCTTGTGCTCTCTAAAGTATCTTCAACTAAACTTGTAATTTTTGGAGAAAACTTCAACCCTTCAAAACTAACATTTTCTAATGCTTTAGTTTGTAAAACACTAGTTTTACCAAGTGATTCTGCATATCTGGTTGCATAATTCGCAACATTTCTAATCTGTGAAATACTAACCATACCTAACCTATTCCCTTAATTATATAAAGTATAGGTTTGCTAAATAATTGCCCTTTTGTTAAAAGATATTAACTTGTATATTATATTTATTTTACAAATTGTTTCTTATTTCAAACTCTTAGATATTTGCGCTTGAATCGTGTTGGCTCTGGTTATATATTTAGTCAATTTTTCATATTTATCAACAGCTTCGCCATAAGGAGTTTGCATTGTCATTAATTCGTCAACGCTTTTGTTGATGTTTTCTAATTTAGCAAGAGATTTTTTTAATTCTAAAGCTGAAGAAAAACGTTTTGGCAACTTTGAAATCAAAGCATCAGAAAATATTCCGAACAACTTTTTCATACCGCTAAAATTTTCTTTAACTTTTGGTGATAGCATATTTGTTATTCCGCCGGATATTTTTGCTGAAAGGCTTGTGTCATTATAAATTTCTATCAATCCGTTTAAATCTTCTTGCAACTGCTTTTTTCGATTAAATAAAAACTCAACTTTATTGAAATCTCTAACATCTTTTGCGGCTTGAATTTCGTCTTCAATAGATTTCAATTCTTCTTCTGTTTTAGAAATTTTGTATTCTAATTTAAAAATCTCATCGGTAACATCTTTGTAAGCGTCTTCTTTTAAAATGTTGTAGTCATAATCATTCAAACGACGTTGAGGTTCGGTTTGTCCGTTAATCGGACGAATTTCTTCCGGTTGCAAGAAAAAATTATCATCATTTTGCAACTTGTTACCAAAAGGGTTTTCGTTTTTATTTACAAACATATCTCCGCTCATAGGAAAATTATACTATTAAAGATAATTTTCTTCAATTTTTTCCTTCATTATGAGTGCCGGATAATAATTTGGTATCAAATTTAAGCATTCGTTTGCGTGAAAATAAGCTTGTTCAAAATCGTGAATTTTTAAATAATAGCGCATTAGCATAAAATGTAATTCTGCATCATTATAATAAATATCTTTTGATTTTTGCATATAATTGAAAGCTGCCGATTGCAAATTGTTTTCAAACATTACACGCGCTGCAAATTTATAAACTTCTTGATTGATTTCTGCAAAAATATCTAAAGCACCCAGCAATTGCTCTACGTAATCAACTTTTTCATTTTTCAACAGTAAATCTAAATCTATTTCTAAAAAGTTTCTTATTTGAAAAAAAGTAGGAAAAATCTCCATATATCCTTCTAAAACAGAAACTAAAATAGTTCCCCAAATTCCTCTCGGATTGTCAATTTTAGAAAAAATTTCTTTTGCGGATTTTAAATCCTCGTTAAGCACAGCTAAATACGCGTGCTCTATTGAATTTGGCGTGATTTTTATATCAGAGCAGTTAGGATAAAAAAAGAAAAATTTTCCTTTATTTGAATTAACCATTCTTCTTATTGATTCTTATTGAATTCTTTTTAGCCTTATTGTTTTCGTCAACTATAAGTTCTTCTTCCTCGTTAGAAAGCGCAGCAGATTTATCGTTAAGCGAAGTTCCGCCTTTGATAAGGTCTGAAACAGAGTCTACTGCTGACACATTAGTATTCTTGCCGATTAAGTTGGCAAGTTTTATTTGCAGATAAATTTCTTCTCTATATATTTTAACGTCTTTGTCTGCTTTAATTGCAACTTTGCAGACGCCATTCTTTGCTTCGACAATAGTTATTTCAATATTGTCGTTTATCATTATTTTTTGACCATTTTTTCGAGTAATAACGAGCATTTATAATCCTTAAAACTTACTTATTTTCTTTAAACATAGGGTAGCTGATATCGTAACCGGAGCCTGACAATACAACTTGTGCTGCAGTTTGGTTATCCAAATTAAAAATTAACGGAGCAAGCAAGTTTATTGTAGTTCCTTTCGGATTATCTTGCGGAATAGAAGTTATGTTCATAACAAGCAAGCTTTCTACGTTTGTAATGTTTAAAACTTCGACAACATTATCCGGTAAATCAATCGTATAATCCAAATCTAAAGCCGATACCGATATGATTGGAAATGCCAAAGTTGGATCTTCTACTGATTGAAGCCATTTGAACAATGTTTCTTTATTTGGGTCTAGTATTATAAATTTGTGCAACATGTCAAAACCGATAATTGGCATTGCAAAATTAAAAATACGATCTTCTTCTATTTCGATTTCACCAAATCTAACTGTGTTTAATTTCATTCTTTAACTTTCTTAAAAACCTACTGACATTTGGTTTGTCAATAATGATTGTATTACTTGTGGGCTTAAAGAAGAATTGTTATTTCCTCCCATAAGCATATTTAACATTGCGTTATTGTTATTAACGTCATTGCCACCGGTTAGTAATGACATTTCGTTAACATTGTTGTTCAAAATGTCGCTCAAACCTGCTTTTTGCAAAGTTCTCAATGCTGCAACGATTTCGTCATTAGTAGGAACTTCGCTTGAAAAATCTTTGTATTCTCTGAATTTTTGAGGAGTAACATCTCCGCCTCTGTTCATTTCTCTCATCAAGTTTTCAATTTTTTGTTTTTCGTATTCGCTTCTGGCTTCTTCAGAAAATCCTGAGCCAAATTTTCCTTGAATAAATCTGTCAACTGCCGTTTCAGCAGATTCTTCATGACATTTATCAGGTGTTTCTAAACAAGTTTTACCCTTTGTTGCATAACGACCAAGCTGTCCGTTTGGAGAAAGTGTAATAACTCTTTCATAATTAGAGATTGCTTCGTCTTTCTTTCCTATTTGAGCAGATGTCATTGCTAAATAATAATAAGCAACCGCATTTGACGGATCACGTTTAACAATGTTTGTAAAAGCTGAATAGCTTTGTGAATAGTTGCCTGATTTGTACAATCTTATAGCATTTGCTAAAGCTGAATTTGATGTTGTTTTAGCATTTGCAAAATTCATTGTAGAAGCACATATTAAAGTTGCCATTAAAACAATAATATACTTTTTCATAATAACCCTTCTTATTCTAATTATCTTTTTTAAGTATACATCTACTCAATTAATCTTTGTATACACCATATAATTGATTATACATTATATTTTTAAGGATAACAAGTTGCGAGTCAAGTCGTTAAAGCAACATAATTATAAAAAATGTTTTACAAAGTGTTACAATTAGTGTATATTTAATATAGGAAAAATTAATTTCAAATAAGAGGAAGATTTATGAGCAACATTGTAGTTTATTCAACAAAACCGATGCCGGAGTTACAGGCAACACTTACGGATATTGATGAAGCAGATGTAAGAGTTGTATCAATTGATAAAATGAAGGATTATGCAATTATTAATCCGTCATTGATGATTGTTGAAAATATAGATTTGGCGAAGGATGCTTTAATGACGAACAAATTCCCTTGTCCGATTCTGTTTTTTGGACCGACAAGAAGAGATGTTACGGTAAGGGCAGAAGGTTTTGACTTTATTAAAGATCCGGCAAATGTCGATGAATTAATAGTTCGTGTAAATGCATTGTTAAAAATTAAAGCAAACAAAGATAAGTTGGAAAGAGTTTCTACTACTGATGATTTAACAGGCTTGCATAATAGAAAATATCTTCAAGAACGTTTGGAAGAAGAAATTTCAAGAGCAAGACGTTATGGAACAAAATTGTCTTGTATCCTATTTGATTTAGACTTTTTCAAAGTTGTTAATGATATGTATGGTTACGAATGGGGTGATATTTTGTTGACAAAAATTGCTAATAAATTAAGTGCAATGATTAGAAAAGAAGATATCTTGACTCGATATGGAGACGAAGAATTTTTACTTGTTCTTCCAAATACTTCAGAAGAAAACGCATTTTTGTTTGGCGAAAGGTTTAGAAGAGAAATTGAAAAGATGGAATTTATTCCGGCTGGAGAAGAAGAATCTCATAAAGTTACTGTTTCCGGTGGTATTTCAACATATCCTTGCATGCCGGATGTAGAAGAAGATGCAAATACTGTTATTAGATATGCTGAGCATGCTTTGTATAACGCAAAACACAGAGGCAGAAACAAAATAATTCAGTTTTCTCAAATGAATTTAGAAATGTAATCGTAGTATGAAATAGATTTTGGATATAACACCTTCTTCCTCTTATAAAAGAATGAGGAAGAGGGTGTTTATTAATTGGTGTCAGAAAATAAATATAATACATTTAGTTGATGTTTTTTGATTTTAACTAAAGTTTTGAAAAAATATGTCGATAAAATAATTGACAACTGAAAATAAATCATTAAACACCATATAGAAAGGTGAAACGATATGGCTGAAATAGTAAATTTATTATCAAGAGTACTTACATCAAACCCGCTTGTGCAAACCGGAGCTGTTACACAAACAAAGCGTTCTACAAATCCTTTTTCGCAATCAAGTGGAAATCCATTTGTTTCAAGTAATCCTTTTGTGAATTATGGTCAAAACAGACCTGTTGCCGGTGGATATTTCGCCGGATATTATAATAATCAGCCTAATATTGTTGGGCGCAGACTCTTTATAGAGGTATAGACTCAAAAATATACCTGAATTTTACCCCAAATTTTAAGCCGTGTAGTAAAACACGGCCTTTTTGTTTTTAACCTAATAGATGATGCATTAAAATGGCATACAAAATACCGTAAATTGCACCGACAAAAACTTGCATTGGAGTATGCCCTAAAAGTTCTTTTAATTTTCCGCCGGCTTCTTGTAAATCTTGTTTATACAAATCCATAATAATTTTATTCAAGCAAGCTGCCTGTTTGCCTGCGGCGCGTCTTACACCTGCTGCATCATACATAACAATGAAAGCATAACCCAACGCAATTGCAAATTCTATAGAGCTAAATCCTTTAATTAATCCTACAGCTGTAGAAAGTCCCATCACCCCCGCAGAATGTGAACTTGGCATGCCGCCGGTTGTTGTAAACAATCTTAAATCTAAATTTCTTTTTATAATAAGATGTAAAAAACATTTAATAATCTGCGCGGTTACAATGCCTGAAAAAGCTACGAAAATTACTTCATAACCTGTACCGTAAATTTGTGATAAATCCATTAATCTCCAACCCTATTCTCTAATTTGTCTAATATTTCTTTGAAAATATTAGAATTATACTTATCAATTATACCATAACATTCCTTAATTAGGTAATTGAATTTATGTTTAGCCTCTTCTAACCCGTATAATGAAACGTACGTAAGCTTTCCGGAGTTTTTATCCTTGCCAACAGTTTTGCCCAGTTCTTCAAAGGAAGATACTTCATCCATAATATCGTCATAAATTTGAAATGCTAAACCAAACTTTTTAGCGAAATTATCAAATTCATTGAGAGTAGCATCATCCGCTCCGGCAACAATAGCACCGATTCTTACAGCAAGCCTGAATAATACGGCAGTTTTATTCAAATGAATAAAATCTAATGTTTCTTTTGGTGATTTAACAAGTTTTCCGCCTTCGGACTCAATATCAACTACTTGTCCTGCAATAAGCCCGTAAGCACCTGCAAATTTTGTATATTCATGTAAAATTCTTACAATTTGTGTCATAGAAAGCAAATCTTTTGATTTCTCAATAATAAGCTGAGGTGCGAATGTTAAAAGTGCATCACCGGCTAAAACAGCGTTAGCCTCTCCGAAAACTTTATGGTTTGATGGCTTACCGCGTCTGAAATCATCGTTGTCCATACAAGGTAAATCATCGTGTATAAGACTTTGTACGTGCAACATCTCAATTGCACAAGCAGAAGGAAGTGCTTTTTTTATATCTGCGCCTAAAATTCGAGCAGTTTCTAAACACATTACAGGTCTTAAACGTTTTCCCGGTAACATTAGCGTGTATTTCATAGCTTTAAAAATATCTTCGGGATACACGATTTGTAAATATTCGTCTAAATGTTCGTTTACTAAATTAATTAATTCCTTCATCTTCAATGTCCTTATAAATATTTTGTTTTAATGTGTTTCTTGCACTTTCTCTTTTGCGAGAACTAATTTTCACAGCTGTTTTATTATGTTGTTGTTTATGAGTACTTTCTGTCTTAACACCTTGATATTTTACGCGCTCTTTATACTCTTGAGCTTCTTTAACAAATTCTATATAACTTTGATAACGTGTTTCATCAATTTTATCAAAATGCTCTTTTACACAACAACCTGTTTCCGATAGGTGCAAACAATCTTGAAATTTACAATATTCTTTGTATTGTGCAATTTCAGGAAAAAGTAAGTCAACTTCGTTCGGCATTAGAAAATCAAATTTCAAATTGCTAAATCCAGGGGTGTCAACAATTCTGGAATTTTCATTAATCGAAATGATTTCACAATGTCTTGTTGTGTGCGTTCCACGTTGAGTTTTTTCACTAATTTCTTTTGTGCGCAAATTCAAATCAGGGCAAACCGCATTAATCAAACTGGATTTTCCAACACCGGATGAACCGCAAAGTACAGAGGTTTTTCCGGATAAAATTTCTTTAAATTCTTCTATTCCAAATCCTTCTAACGCTGAAGTGAATAAAATATCATAACATAGAGGTTGATAAATTGAAAAAACTTTTTCAATCGTTTTGTCGTCATTTGAAAGGTCGTTTTTGTTGAAGCAAAGAACGGCTTCAAGATTATGATATTTGGCAAAACTGATATATCTGTTTAGTTGTGTAAAACTTAATTCAGGCTCTTTAACAGCTGAAATAATAATTACTCTATCAATATTTGCAACAGTCGGACGAGTAATGAAATTTTTTCTTGGTAAAATCTTCTCGATTGCACCATCTTTAAATTCGACAAAATCTCCAACAAAAATTTTTTGCTTTTGTTTTTTTAAAACTTCGCGAATTTTGCACTCATATTCTTGACCGTTAGAGTTCACATAATAAAAATCTGAATGTATTTTAAAAATTTGACCATTTGCCATAAGTAGATTTTACCACGATTGCAAATTGAAGTGAAAAACGATAAAGCTAATGTAAACAAATGTTAAGCACTTTTAAGAACCTGAAATTTGCATAGTTTTAAATACTTTATATATATGAGGTATTTAAAATGGCAATTGATGGAATCAAAACAGCTGAAGTTTATTCTAATCAATCAGTAGCTGCAAAAAGCACTGATGCTAATAAGCCTGCCAATTCTATTATGGAAGTAGCTAACCAAGGCAATACCTCTGTTGATAAAAAGAAAAATACCTCTAAGCTTGATGAACTATTAGAAAAAATGTGTGCAGAGTGTGCAGAGTTTTCAAAATATGGATTAAAACCTTCTGAAATTAAAAATAGCGGAATTTTATACCGTATTTCCGGCATGAATGAAAAACAATTCGAAAATGCAGATGATAGCAAGATTAAACAAGTTTTGGATTGTTTAAAAGCTGCAATTAAAGATTCTGTTGTTGATGGCAAAATTGATATTGAAAAAGCCGGCAAACTTGGTAATGCTTATTTTATAGCTGTAAACACAGGTTGGACAATTGAAGGTTTTAAAAAGCACAATAATAAAGTTAAAAAATCATCTCTTTTAGAAAGATTAAAAGAAACAGGTTGTCTAAAAAATGATGCAACTTTAGAAAATATCAAACCTGATGAATTAGAAAAAGCTTTGTTTGATTTCTTTAATAAGACTTTGTTAGCATCTTTGAAAAATGCTAAATCAGCAAAAGAAAAAGCAAGCGTTTATAAAGGTCAATTACAAACATTTGGTCGTTTATTAATCAATACTCCTGATGAAGAAAAAGCAATTTTCAAACAAGCTATTGCAGCTTTGGCTTCTGATAATAGACTAAAGGGTTTGAACGCTGTTCTTGCAAGTTTTGAAACTCCGCAAGCTAAAGAAGCTTGGGCTGACAGCTGGTCTGTTGAAGAACTTTCACAAGTAATGGGCACGAAAGACGTTGAAGGTAATGTTCCGACCGATAAAGATCGAACTGCTATGGTTGCCGGTGTTTTTGCAGAAAAATCAGAAGAAAGCATCAAAGAAACTTATTCTCAAATGAGTGAACCTGCAAAACAATTTTTCCAAGAAAATGCAGATAAACTTAAGGCAATTAAAGAAAAAGAAGCAAAAGGCATAGATTTAACAGAAGAAGAAAAAGAACTTGTTGCACAAAGAGATTTATATAAAAATCTTTATTCCGGTGTAATCTCAGGTACTGCTGTTAATACAAAAGTTGCCCAAGAAAATAAAAAAGAAATTCTTGGCACAATGAACCAAGATGCTTATAAACTTCCAATCTATAGAGACGTAGTAAAACAAGTTAACGAATTCGTAGAAGAACATCCGGAAGCTTTAACTATCCCTAAAGAAGAATTAGTTAAATTGTTAGACGAAGTTACAAACGGTAACTATTCTGCAATCGCTCAAAATCCTTCTGCGGAATTAAAAGCTCCAAGAGAAGAAAAAGCCGGTGTTACAGAAATTGTTAATACTAAACCTGTAGAAGAAATTGAAGCTGCTCAAGCAAGATTAGCTGCCAAAAGCAACGAAATTTATAACAATTCAGTTGTTCAACAACCACAATTCACTATTGAGCCAGTTGCTGAAAACGCTACACAGGCAACGGAAAAGGCTGGCGACACAAAATTAACAACTTCTGAAATTTATACATTAAAAAATCAAGCGTTGCAAAGTGCTGTAAACATTTCCGAATATTTAAAACAAACCGGTGAATCTAAATTCGGTTTTGCAACAGAAGCATTTAAAAAATTCGGCGAAATTGGAACAACGACTCAAAATTGGGCAATGAACTATTTTTCAAATGCCTCTTCCTGCGTTCAGCAATTATTCTTAGGTAAAATTGCAAATTCTTATACAGGAATGCTGGCTGCTGCAAAAGAAGTAGACATTTCTAAATTCAATATCATCGGAATGGGTATTGTAACACAAAAAGCAGTCGAAAAAGTGCAAGAACAAAGAGGCTTGGTTTAAGAATTTTATGCATAAAAAATGTCATGCTTTTTAGAAAAATATTTTTGAAGTTTACAAATCTTAATAGTATGGCAATTTTATATAAGAATAACACTTTATATATATATCGAGGATTATTATGAGTATATTAAGTGGAATTAAAAACTTTATATATCAAACAATTGGAGTAGATGATACAAAATCTGCTAAGACAAAGTCTGTAAAGTCCACAAAATCAGCTTCTACGAAGTCTGTGAAGTCAGATCCTGCGAAAACTTCAGAACCTATGTTTCAACAAAATCCTTCTCCTGTTGGAGATGTTGTAACAATTAAAAATAAAGAATCAAATAAGAAGCAAACGACAGCTCAACCACAAAGAAGTGTTGGTCAGATAAGACAATCAATTGAAAACAAATGTCGAGCAAACAATCTTGATTTTACAAAATTAAAACAAAGATTTGGTTATATTGCTGAAGATTTAAAAACAAGATTTGAAGAATTATCGGAAAAAGAACAAGTTAAAATATTGCTTGTTGTAGAACATGAAATTGATAGAATTATCCAATTGCAAAATAAACATGGTAAATCTGTCCAAACGGATACTACCAATGCTGTAATTGAATCTGCAAAAACTAAGGTTGAAGCAGAAGAAGTCGGCATAAAGGAAAAAGATTTAGAAAAAGATACTGATGATGTAAAAAACAAATTGGGCAAAGATTTTAGTAAAGTTAGCATAAATGAACGTAGAAGACGTTTGGATGCATATGCAAAATCAGAATACAAAAAATTTAGAGAGCAATTAGATGTTGAATTGGCTAAGCTCCCTGAATCAGAACGTGCTGCATACGAAGAAAAAATGATAAAAGAGTATGATATAAAGATGCAAGCTCGTTTTAATGATATCATAGCAACTCAAGATTCTGAAACCGGTTTGAACGCGATTGTAATTTTAAGAGCTGATAAAATGGCAGAAGGTATGAGAATTGTAAAAAGAACAAGAGCTAATAGAGCTGAAGTCGTAAGAATTTCGGATAAAGCTGATTGGGATTTTACAGAAGGCATTATACAAACACAATATGATCGTGGTGAAAGAATTTCTTGTGACGCGGTACAAGAATATACAACAGAAGTTATTACTGACAAATCAGCAACCGCTGTTCAACAATATCAAACTCGTTATATGGAAAGACGTCAAGCGTTTGAAAACGGTGAAAATGTTCCTGAATATTTAAATCAAGATTTCTTTACAGCATCAGCAAAAGGTATTGGTCAAGGTGCTTTGAACAACACAAATATGACAATGGATGAAAAAGCCGAATTTATTTCTCAATGGAAAGAGGATGCTCAAAAATTTGAGGATAGAGATGTTGTCACAAAAGATGTTAATGAAATTTTGGAAAAAAATCCTGAATATAAAAAATTAGCAGAAAAAGTTCAAGTAATTGAAGCAAAGAAAGCTGCAGAAAAGGCTGTTCAAAAAGATACAAATAAAACACAAACTACAACAACTAATGTTATAGAAAACAAAAAACAGGCTTCTGTAACAACTGAAACTATTGCAAAGCCACAAGTTGTAAATAGCCAAAAAGAAGAAAAAGTAAAACCTGCAAAACAAGTTGCTTCAACAACTGTAACAAATCCGGTTTCTAAAACAAACAATCAGGAAAAAGTTGCAAAAGATATTCAAACATTGGGAGTTGAAGAAGCAATTAACACATATGGTCATGTGACTGTAATTACTACTGTTTTAAAGAATCCAAACTTAAAATATATGCGCACTCAATTAAAAACATTTATCAAAAGCTCTGATTTGCAATCATTAAAAAAATTGGTTTCTGACTGTTCTACAGGTTCGTTCCTTTATATTTGCTCAATTGTAAATAAAGAATACGTTGCAGAACTTAGAGACGAAAGACAAGATTTATGCTATTTTGCTAGAAAGATAGTAGAAAATATGGAAAAACAAAATGCTTAAAAAAATAATATACGGAATTTTATCTGTACAAGAAAAAATCTTGAAATATCAATTATCTAAGACATTAGGTATAAAAAATAAATCTAAACGAAAACGTCATTATTTGGCTGGTTGTACGCTTGATTTGAACGCTTTAGCTGATTGTGAAAAACAAAAACTGGAAGAAGAAATTGTTTTGCTTCTGAAAAAATATAATTATGAACCGCTAGAACTCTTAAAATACATAGAGAAACAAGGTACAAAAGTCTTTTTTATAGATAAGGCTTCTAAATTATTAAATCCTATTGGTGAAAATGAAGGTTTTATTTATCCGGCAAAAGGTAGTTTAGCCATGTATCTTTCATTAGCAACAAGTAAAAAACCTGCTTTAAAAACAGATGAAATGTTTGTTTTATCAAATGGCGAGATTAATAAGTATTATTTTATTTATCATTTCTACAATTGGTTTGCGTTCAAACACGGTATTGCCGGCATGGATTCTGAGTCTCAAAAATTATTGAAGAAATATTTGTTTGAAAATAGTGATACTAAAGAATTACAATTGGCAGATATTTACAAGCTAAAAGATGCGATAAAACAGGATAAAGCATCAATTGAGTTCGTCGTGAAGCTTTGTCGCAACTATGACGGCGCCAAACAAGCCTTGGACAAAATGAAAAACGACGGCAGCGCAAAGTTGTAAAAGTTGAAAAAATTTATATTAAATAGGGTTCAATATAATTGAACCCTATTTATTAATTATTTTAACGCTTCAACTGCTGTAACGACAACTTCCGCAGCTTCTTCCGGTTTGACTTTAGAAATTTCTTCTGTTTCTCTTACTTTAAATTCTACAAGACCTTCGCTAATAGTTTTACCAACTGTGATTCTATAAGGGAAACCTATTAAATCTGCGTCTTTGAATTTAACCCCCGGACGTTCGTCACGATCATCAATAACAGCTTCAACACCATGTTTTCTTAATGTTTCATATAAATCATTTGCAACTTTCATCTGAGTTTCATCTTTTGTGCTTACTGGAATAATCACTGCGTGGTATGGTGCAATTGCAAGAGGCCACTTGATACCGTGTTCGTCATAATGAGCTTCAACCGCAGCTGCTGCTGTTCTCGAAATACCAATACCATAACATCCCATAATAAAAGGTTTTGCTTTGCCGTCAGTATCCAAATAAACTGCGTTCATTGGTTTAGAATACTTTGTACCCAATTGGAAAATATTACCAACTTCAATACCTCTTGTAACTTTTAGAGGCTTTCCACATTCAGGGCAAAGTTCTCCGGCTTCAACTAAACGAATATCAGTAACAATTTCCGGTAATTCGATTTCTGAACCCCAATTTCCGCCTACCATGTGAGCATCTTTTTTGTTTACTCCGACTACAAAGTTTTTCAATTCTTTAACTGTTTCATCAGCTACGATTTGAACATCGTATTCGCCATATTTTTTCAAACCTTTTGGTCCGATAAATCCACGTTCTGCATCAAAACCGTTTTCTGACATCATTTCTTCAATTTCGCCTGCGGTTGCAATTCTAATATCCATACCGCCAACAGCGTTCATAAGTTTTGTTTCTTCAACTTGTTTATCACCTCTGATTAATGCTAAAACAGGCTTTTTATCAACAATATAAAGAAGTGATTTTACAATAATTGTTGCAGGGATTTTTAAGAAATCACACAATTCTTCAATTGAATGAGTATTTGGCGTATCAACAATTTCAGCTTTTTCAAATTTGCCAACAACTTCTGCAGGTTGTAATTTTGAAACAGCGTGATTTGAATTTGCTGAATAAGCGCAATCATCACAATAGAATACGTCGTTTTCGCCTGCATCAGTGTCTGTAATTACCATAAATTCGTGGCTTACGCTTCCGCCGATTGCTCCGGAATCTGATTGAACCATTTTTGTATTAAGTCCGCAACGTTTGAAAATTCTTGTGTAAGCTTGCGCCATATTTTCATACTCTTTTTCTAAGCCTTCTTGAGAAGTATCAAAGCTGTAAGCATCCTTCATAATGAATTCTCTACCTCTTAAAAGTCCGAAACGAGGACGAACTTCATCTCTGAATTTTGATTGAATTTGGTATAAGTTTACAGGCAATTGTTTGTAAGATTTGATACCTTCACGAGCAATTGAAGTTATGATTTCTTCGTGAGTTGGCCCAAGACACATTTCGCGGTTGTGTCTGTCTCTTAGACGCATAAGCTCTTTACCGTATGCATTCCATCTGCCTGATTCTTCCCAAAGTTCTTTAGGTTGAACAAATGGCATAAGAAGTTCTTGAGCGCCTGCGTTATCCATTTCTTCTCTTACAATGTTTTCAATTTTCTTTAAAACTCTCCACATAAGTGGCAAATAGTTGTAAACACCGCTTGTTAATTTTCTTATATATCCTGCTCTTACAAGCATTTTATGTGATATTACTTCAGCATCAGAAGGAAATTCCCTCAAAGTCTGAACAAATAATTTTGACATTTTCATAATACGTCTCCTTGCTAATTAAATCTTTATAAGCAAATTCTATCATAAACAATGAAAACATGGCGATATTATTAGTTGATATTAATCATATTTTCCTCTCCTCGCCCTTCACTACTGTCCATAATAATTTTTATAAAAAATTCTAAAATAGAATAAAATCAATATAGTTATATTGCAAACATTGAGTTAAGACTGAAATTAAATGGCATTCGCGCCGTGAGCATTTATTTATGAATTGCTTCGTCGTCAATTACAGTAGTAGTATGATTTATTGAAAGAATGGCATTCGCCAAGGATTTGCAAAATAATTATATATTTTTTCAAATTTTTCTTCGCATCCAAACGCTTCAGCTTCAAGAAGTTGTGTTTTATATTTCTTTCTATCTTCAGATGAAGTAATGTAATGTTTAGTATTATCAATATATTTTAATCCCATTTTATATTCATCTGATTTTTGGTCATATTTTGGTAACTTTTCCCATAAATCGTCTAATTTAATTCTTTGAGTTTTGTCAAATGATATTTTTACTTCGTCTTTCTTATTTTCTAAGAGTTTAATACTTTTTTCTAACTTTTTTTTGCATTCATCAACTGTTATTCCAGATTCTTTAGCGAACTGTTTTAACTTAGTTTTATTTTTTAATATACATTTTGCATTAGTTATCATTGCAGAAACTGTACGATTTTGATTATGAATGGCTTCTGCTAAATTATTGCGAGAGGTTCTATAACCTATTTCAGTTTGTTTAACATGTTGAAATTCATGCATGATCTGTTGCAATACACACTTTTTACCGCGTTTTTTCATAGCTTTTATACTATTTCCATCTTCGCTAAATACATTAACTTCAAGTCTTGCATCTACGTTATTCCAACTGGCATTACCACTATCCAAATAATTTCTTGTTTTATTTATCTGTAAATTTATTGGTGTTTTTTCATATCCGTAATCTTTTTTTATTTGTTCATACGCCTTTTTATAAAATTCTTCAGGGTTTTCTATATTTAGTATTTCTTCGTATTTTTTAACCAATTTCTGTGCTTCTTCTTTAGAAACATCTCTTCTAAAAATTTCAGAGAAATTTTGCGCAACTTTTTCTATTGATGGTTTTGTTAAATATCTATGACCAACAACACAGGCATAAGCTGTTAACAAACCTCCTACAACAGTCAAACCAACTTTTGTCGCGGTCGACATACCTTTTGATTTTTGCTGTTTTTGGATTTTATCCTTAGCAGAAATTTCTACCGTATCAGGCGGACACGATAGTGGCTGTGTTGCTTGTGCAGGAAACGAATTAGGCTCTACACCTTCCCCTCGAAACGCAGGCGTACATGGAATTTGAGTCGTTTGATAATAATTTTGAGGTAAAATCAAATAATTACTATTAATTGATGACATACAATTACCTTCCTACTTTTTTCTAACCTTATATTAATAAAGTCTAAAAAGAAACAAAAGTTGCTAAATTTGGAGTAGAATATTAAGGAATTGTAACAATTATAACTCTCTCCTTCGGAGAGGTAGAATTTCTTAATGAAAGGACATAAAATTTTTCAGTTGATTTAGTCCTTGAATTTAGAAATTCTAGAGAGGGTGTTATGTTCTAAAAGTTAATAAAACCCTCTCCCCTGCCCCTCCCCCAAGGGAGGGGATAATGTGAAAGACGTCCGAGGGAGGGGATGCGCTTATGACGTTCAAATAAACGAGTCTTGCGCCCCTCTCCTTTTTTCAATTCTACATGGAGAGGGTGCCAAAGGCGGGAGAGGGTTTTATTTGCTTTTCGTAAAAATTTTGATTTACGAGCGATTGTTAATATATTTATAATACCCTCTCCCTAGCCCTCTCCATAGGAGAGGGGATGATGTGAGATGCGTCAAGGGAGGGGATGCGCTTGTGACGTTCAAATAAACGAGTCTTGCGTCCCTCTCCTTTTTCAATTTTACATGGAGAGGGTGCCGGGGGCGGGAGAGGGTGTTATTTGCTTTTCGTAAAAATTTTGATTTACGAGTGATTGTTGAGATATTTATAAGACCCTCTCCCTAACCCTCTCCCAAGGGAGGGGATAATGTGGGATGCGTCCGAGGGGACAATGTGAAAGACGTCCGAGGGATGGGATGCGCTTATGACATTCAAACAAGCAAGTCTTGCGTCCCTCTCCTTCTTCAACTCTACTTGGAGAGGGAAATGAGAAGACGGGAGAGGTGTTTTGGGGCGACGAAGCAATCATTTGATGCTTAAAAATAATCTTATCTCAATCTTAAAAAGGCTTCGACTTTAGCTCGAATTGAATTTGATGCATAGTCATCAATATCAATATAAAGTCCGTTATATTTGTCTGCTAAATATTTTGCAAGTTGTGATTTTGCACAGAAAGCCTGAGCATAAAATACAGTCGGCACATTTTCTTCAACAAACATTTCTAAATCTAAATCTGCCGGAGTTCCTGCTTCTACGCATCGAGTCCACCCATAAACATGAGTTGTATTCGGAAATAATTTTAGAATTTCTAAATCGTTTGGCGGAACTCCCCAAAAACCGAATTCTGCCGGAACTTGGATTAAATCGTCATGATTTTGAGGAGTAATTATATCGCCCGTTATCATTGTAATTTTGTCATATAAAGGTAAATTACTTGTACTGATTTTTAATTCTCGTTTTGGCTCAAGTTTTTCAAAAATTGTTTGTATAACATTAAATCCCATATCTGCAAGAATTTTTGATGCAAACCAGCCACTATCACATTTATCTTTGCCGATTGGTGCAAGAATTAAATCCGGTTTTAAATACATAGTATTGTCAATTATGTTTCTAATAATTTTACAATATGATTCCGGCAAAATATTTGTTTTAGGATAGTTAAAATCAATATCCAAATCAATCCATTCTGCGTCAGGATAATTTGTTTTTGTTTTATTAATGATACCTGGGTCAGGATAACCCCAAAATCCAATTTTAATTGCATTGTTCATAAATTAATCATACAATAATATTTGTAAAATAAAAAGGTAGAAAATGTACGACAAATTATTTGACGCGTTAGCGAAATCTACATTTCGTAGCAAATTTAAGTTAAAAAACAAGGAAAAAGAATATATCGCTCAAAAGGGAATTGAAACAATAAAATCGCATGCAAAAGATTTTATTGCAAAAAGAATTGCGCCAGCCGAAATTCCAAACGACGGTAAGCAAACTCCGATGCGCGGTCATCCTGTTTTTATTGCGCAACATGCGACTGCAACTTGTTGTCGAGGTTGTATTGAAAAGTGGCATAAATTCTCAAAAGGTGTAGAATTAAATCAGAAACAACAAGAGTATTTAGTTGATGTAATTATGGAGTGGATAAGACGAAATGGCTGAATTTAAAACAAATGTTATGCGAATGCTTGATAAAGCAAAAGTAAATTATAAACATTATACCTATGCTGAAACGGATGCTGTGAGTGGGATAGAAGTTGCTACAGTTTTAAAACAAAATCCGCTACAAGTTTTTAAAACTCTTGTAACTGTAGCAAAAAGCGGTCAGCATTATGTTTTTTTAATTCCTGTAGAAAAAGAACTTGATTTAAAGAAAGCAGCACATGCAGTTAATGAAAAATCTGTAGAAATGCTTAAATCAAAAGATTTACTATCACTTACAGGCTACATTCATGGCGGATGTTCGCCGATTGGAATGAAAAAGTTTTTTAAGACGACAATTGATAGTTCTGCTCAAAATTTTGATACAATCATTTTTTCTGCCGGAAAAATTGGTTATCAAGTAGAAATGAGTTTAGATGAATTAAAAAAAGTTATAAAATTTGAACTTAAAGAGCTTGTTTGCCAAGCTTAATTTCATTTCTTTTAATTTTCATATAGCGTTCGCATTGACGCACTCTATCATATCCAAGCATTATGCCGAGCATAAAATCTTGTTCCGGTGTCAGTTCGTTGAGCTTTGGATTTTGAAAAGATTTAACGACATCTACGCAATCTTTCGCGCCAAAATAAACGTTAATTTTATTTGGAGAAATATCATGAATTACGTAATCTATATTTTCTTTCTCTAAGCGTTCAGCAATTGGAGCTTTGTATTTGGCTTTTTCAGTCGTTAAAATAAGATTTCTTATCCCTTTTTTGAATTCATAAATATGGTGGTGAAAAACTCTCAAATCTGTAATTTCTTCTGCAAATTTTGAGTTTCTGGCATTAAAAGTCGGTTGCGGTTTTTGAAAAGCCTGAATGCTATATAATCTCATACTTTTTCCTTAAATATATATCCCTAAACAAATTTTAAAATTTATTTTTATATTTGTCAATTTTATGACAATAAAAAATGGTACAACGGTTGTTGTTGTACCATTTTTAGAATTCTTAAAAACGTGATTAATCGCTGAATGTTTTGAATGTTTTTTCAACGTTATCTTTGATAACTTTCTTAACAGCATCCATTTCGGTCGCTAGCGCATTTTGTTCTGTGTCTAATTGTTTTAAACGAAGTTCCAATGTTCTATCTTCTTGTTGAATAATAGATGTTCTAGCATTAATATCGGCGATAGTTTTTTCGTACTGTTCTTTTTTGTAATTATATTCGTTCATTGCATCTTTATAAGCTGTTTCATCTGTTACCGTTTCAACATTTAAATCATAAACAACGCTGTCATTATCAAATTTCACGGACTTAAATCGTCCATCTCCATCTGTTTCTAATAATGCATGATTTGTTTGTTCAATTTTTGTTTTTATATAAGACGCATTATAGTAAGCTAATTTATCTTGTATTTCAATAGGTTTATCTGCACTATTTGGAGATTGAATACTGTTTTGCAAATCTTTTTCTGTTGTAAAATAAGTTCTGCCTTGATAATCAAAAGTATAAATTCCCTCACCTGTATAAATAAGCTGACCGTTTTCATCAAAACTCAAATATTCTTTCATTGATGAATCCGGACAATCTTTAAGAATTTGTGCAAGTTCTGCAACTTGGTCTATATTTTCATTTTTTGTTAATTTATTTAATTCTGTAAGTTTGGAGTTCCCTACATAAGCAGGTTTATATTCAGTTGTATATGAAATTGGTTCGTTTTCATTAGGTACAAAAAAGTGCCAAGTGCCTGAAGAATCTTGATAACCATAAACGTCATCTGTGTTTAAGACCCCATCTGCCGTTGCCATACCTTTTGCGACTTCAAAATCACGTAATGTTTCTTCAAGTTTAGAATCTGTTTCAACTTTGTCTTTTAAAGCTTCAAAAGGGCCTGCTAATGTTTCTCCAGTATCATTATTTATAATAGAATAAGTATTACCAGAAAGGGATACAACAGGATTTACTTGATTGTTATTATCATAAGTTTCTGTTTTTGCAACGTTTTTTGCTTGTACTTCAGGATTTTCAAGTAATTTTTTAGAACCGGTGTAGACATTTGCATAATAATAACTGTTTACAATGTAGTTATAATTAGGGTCTGCGCTGGATAATTGTTGCCAACTTTCTAATACTGACTCATTATCTCCATCAGAATATGAATATTGTAATTCGGTATAATCTGTAGTTTTAGGAGCATTTGGAACTTCAAGTGCAAGTAACTGATTAAACAAATTTGCACTTTGGTTTGCAAGGGCGGTTCTAGCTTGGTTAATTTGTTGACCTTCCCATTCGGTATTTGTTTTTCTTGCAGTTAGTGCCAAATATCTGGCTTGTGATGCTGCCATTCCCATAGCAAATCTCCTATTTAGTACTATTTGGATTTTAATAATAATTTTGACAAAGTCAATATATAAAACGGCAGTTAATTATCTCAGCTTTAAATAATTAATAAAAAATCATATATTTAAAGTAGGTTTTCAGTAATATGGAATAATTTACACGGCCATATCATTAAAATCTTTTGAATCATCATAATTAAACATATGAATAAATGAATATAGCATTTTTGCAGCAAATTTTTTCGTGCCTACTTCGAGCATCGTGCGCAAAGCTTCTTTATTATTTGTGACAATAGTGTGCGTGCGATTAAAAGCTAAATTGTCATAGTAATTGGCCACATTAATAATTTGACTGTATTCTGAAATGAAGTCATTTGATAAACCTTGGGGATAGCCTGAACCGTCATTGTTTTCGTGATGTTCTAATGCTACAAGTGCAATCTCTTCCGGTAATTCGAATTCGTCTTTTATCATTTTATAACCGATTTTTGTATGTTCTTTTACATCATCTTCATTCATTGTTAGCAATGCAATCGAACCATCTAAATCTACTTTAAGCTTACCGATATCGTGTAATAAAGCCGCTAATATAACTTGGTCTACTGCCATATTTGAATATTCGATTTTTTGAGCAATTAAACCCGAAATTATTGCAACATTCAAAGGGTGGCAAATTTCATATTCGCCTAAAAATCTTAATTTCGAGCCTTTGCCAAATTTGTGCATTTGTTTATAAATTTCAGTTTTGATAATCCCAACTAAGGAATTTAGTTTTAAAAGTCCTTCCTCGTAATATCCTTTTTTTAGCAAGTCTAAAATTTTGCTGTAAAAATATTTAATTTTAACTTGAGTTTCCATTTTAACGTAAGCATCTTTATTGATGATTGTTTCAAATTCTGTAGCATCAAGTCCTTCAAATGAAAAATTAAGCATATTAGATGGTAGATTGTCCTTATCTCCATCAGTTATTTCTTTTTTCTCTGTTTCATCATCATGAAATTCTTCGGTGTAAATTTTAATATAATTCTTTAGCATAATAAGTTTGCCCGGAGTTAAAACTTCACCTGCTTCTAAAATTTTACCTTTATTCTCCGTATATAAGTCAAATGGGAGAACTTTGTAATTGCTTAATTCTTTATTTGTTACTATTCTCATAATAAGGATTATAGCACTTTTGAGAAATTATACATACTTTAAATACTCTATTTTTTTTAATACAGCATTCAAAGATTTTGTTTGAATTTTAAATTTTATAGTATAATAAAAAGGTAGTTTTAGGGGAGATAAGAATGCAGGACGTTATAGAAAGAAAACCAATCAAGAATATAGATTTTAACTGTGATTTGGCGCAGGCTTACGGTATTTATAAAAATATTCAAGAATATGAGCTTTTGGATTATGTAAGCTCTGTAAATATTTCTTGCGGTTTCCATGCCGGTGATCCTGTAACTATCAAAGAAGCTATGCTCAAAGCTAAAGAAAAAAATGTTGCAATCGGTGCGCACATAGGTTTTAACGATATTCAAGGTTTTGGTTACAGACCTGTAGAACTTAAGGAAGATGAACTTGAAGCGCTTGTAGTTTACCAAGTTGGTGCAATTATGTCTTTTGCAAAAGCTTACGGCTTAAGCATAGAACATGTTCGTCCTCACGGCGCTATGTATAAAATGGCAGGCGAAGATTTTACTTTTTCATCTAATATTGCTAAAGCTATTAAAAAATGTTCCGATTGGCTTGTTTATGTTGCCCCTGTTGGTGATATTACAACAAAAGTCGGTGATTATGTTAATATACAAGTTGCTCAAGAATTAAGTCTTGAAAAAACTTATAATGCAGATTTGACGATTGATTATTCATTTCCAGATAATACTAATAACTACGAACTAATCAAACGTTTCCAACACTTGCTTCACACTTCTCAAATTCGCAACAATTTAGGCGGTTTGAGCTTTGCGGAAGTTGATACAATACATTTTTCAAATAAATACAAAAATTCTTTAGAGTTAATCCAACAGGCAAGAAATCTTATCACTCCTGCTCCTGTTAACTATATTAACGCTAAAGCTTCAGGATGGGTGGATTAATTATGGCTTTTAATTTTAAAGAAAATGTTGATTTAAAAAAGGACGCAGGCTGGCTTTTACCGGGGTTAGAAGTTAAAAGATGGTTTCTTTTAATCTTCTTAGGCTCAATTATGATTGTGCTTGGTTTTATGGTTTTAGCAAACGTTAGACCAATATATTTAACTTTGGAACTAATCAGAAAAGCTGCTTTAGTATTGCCTTCAAACGTATTGGCAGCAATTTTTATCTTAATTGGCGGTGCAATATTCTTTAAGGGATGGCAAAAAACAACGCTTTCTATCATGGATATGGATTCCTCTAAAGGTAATAGCTCAATTTTAGAAAAATTATACAGAAGAAGAATGTTGAATAAAGGTGCTAAAATCGTTGCTATCGGTGGTGGCACAGGCCTTTCAATGCTTCTTCGCGGAATAAAAAAATACACAAACAACGTAACTGCAATTGTTACTGTTGGTGATGACGGCGGAAGTTCAGGTCGATTAAGAGAAGAAATGGGCATTTTGCCACCTGGAGATATTAGAAACTGTATTGCGGCTTTGGCTGATGATGAAGATATGATTACGGAACTTTTTCAATATCGTTTCAAAAACGGCGAAGGCTTGGAAGGTCACAGTTTTGGAAACTTATTCTTGACCGCACTTTGCGCAATTACCGGTGATATGGTTAGAGCGGTAAAAGAATCTTCAAATGTATTAAATATTAGAGGTGTTGTTTTACCTGCGACTTTAGATGACATGAAACTTGCAGCTGTTTTTGAAGACGGAAAAATCGTTCACGGTGAATCAAATATTCCAGAGGCTCATGGAAAAATTAAACGTTTATTTACAGAACCTGAACATTGTAAAGCTTTACCTGAAGCAATCGCTGCAATTAAAGAAGCCGATTTAATTATCCTTGGGCCCGGAAGTTTGTATACGAGTGTTATTCCAAACCTTTTGGTTGATGGAATTGTGGAAGCAATAACTAAGTCAACTGCTAAAAAGATTTATGTATGTAATATTATGACTCAACCTGGTGAAACTGACAACTACTCTGTTGCAAGCCACGTAAATGCATTAATCAGTCATGCGGGTGGTAAGAAAATTATTGATGCTGTACTTGTAAACGATAGCTTGCCGGATAATATCTCAGAAGGTTACGCAAAGAGCGGTTCAATTCCTGTTAGATTGGATATGGAAAATATTGCACCAATCGGAATTGAAGTTGTTTCACAGAAATTGCTTCAAGAGAATAAGCAAGGACTTGTAAGACACAGTTCACATAGAGTTGCAAGAGCTGTTTATTATTGGTATAGAAGAACAATTAAAAAATAATCAAAAAGTCGAAGGATTTGATATCTTTCGACTTTTAATTTGTTTTGTTGATATGATAATTGATTCCAATAAAACAAAATGATATACTAATAGTAGAGTAAAAAATGTTGAGGAGTTAATAATGAGCGACGATATTCAAATTAAAGAAGTAAATGGTGTTGACATTGTACAATATCAGCCAAAAGGAGTTTGTTGCAAACTAATGCAAATACGAATTAAAGATAATATAATTCAAGATGTTGAATTTGTTGGCGGATGCAATGGTAATTTAAGCGGTATTGGCGTTTTGATAAAGGGAATGAATATTAATGATATTGTTTCAAAACTTAGCGGTTTGCATTGCGGAAGTCGTCCTACCAGTTGTCCTGATCAATTAACAAAAGGTATTGAAGCGTATTTAAAAGTTAAAAATGAAATTAAAGTTTAAAAAATTTTTCTAAAAAATTATTAGTAAACGAAAGTTGTAAATATCTTTTATATTATGGCATGCCTGTAACTAGATTTTTTTTTAATAATATGGTATCATTAACCGTAGTATGGGAGAGTGTTAGGTGAATACTGATAATTTTTTAATAGAAGAGAGTGAAATTGAGTTTGCGCAGAATGTGTGCAAATTGATAAGTGATGCAAGTACTCGTAATAGAGCTGTTGCAAACGCTTTTGGTGCAAGAATTGCAGAAAAGTTTTTTGATAAAGATTGTTATAAAGTTGATGATATTTCCGGGCTTCATAATATAGGTCAAATTCTGGATGAGTTTGATATTTCGGATATTTATATAAACAATTCTTATATAGATGTAAGATTGTTTTTTAATGAAGATGAGTTAAGTGTTCCGAAAGCGCATTTTGATAATAACCTGCTCCCTGTTGCTTACATGTTTGTAAGAATTACGCCTGATTTATCCAATGCTACAGTAACTGGTTTTATTGCATCAGAAAATGTCGATACAACACAAGATATTGGCGGATATTATCCGGTTAAAGAGGAACAGTTAGTTTCTTTCTACGATATAGAGTCATTGCTTGTTACAAAAGAAGATTCTTATGCTGTAGAAGAAGCTGATATCTTTGCATTTTTAGATGGCAAGATTGAAGATAGAAATGCATTTGTCAGAGAATTGATTGCTTCTGAAAACGGTCGTTTGAAATTTGCTAAAGCGGTTAAGGCTCAGTATGCATTTAATTTTATTTCGTTTAACGATAAAGATAATGTATCAAAAGAACAAGAACCTGATTTGCTAAATGATGATTTTGTGGGGATTGAAGAAGATGATTTATTAGAATTGGATTCTAACGCGCAAAATGAAGCTTTATTAGAAGAACCTGCAAATTTGGATGATTCTTTTGATATGTTAGATGCTGCACCATTAGAAGGTGTTGATGAATTAAGCTTTGGGGATGAAACCGATTTAGTTGCTGATACAAATTTGGAAACCGATACACTTTCTGAATTGGGTGCTGAAATTGGTGAAAATGATTCTTTGATTGCAGAAGATGACAATGTATCTGCAGTTGATGAACTTGATATTATTGATGATATTCAGTCAGATAATGGAGAAGAATCAAGTTTTGAATTTTCTACTGTAACGACTCCGAGTCTTGATACAATGGGCGATAATTTGGATGATTTATTGAATGAAGAAAATTCGCTGGATATCAATAACGAGATTGTAGAAACCAAACAAGAAGAGGAAATTCAAGAACAAGATACAGCTCAGCCACAAGAAGAGGTGGTTGTTGACACGGAAGGTGTTTTAGATGAAGAACCTGAACAAGCAATTCAAGAAACTAATTCGGTAGAAGATGTTATCGAGTCAACAGATAAAGCAACTGACAATGCAGAACAAATTGATACTTTGTTCAATAGTGATGAACAAGAATCTGCTGATGAGAATGTTAATTTTGTACCTCCTCAAAAACAAAAAAGTTCAATAAAATTGTTGGCTATTGTTGGTTTGTTGGTAGTTTTGGGTGCTGTTGGATATTTTGGTTACAATCAGTTTGCTAATCAACAATCCTCAGAAGAGGATTCCGGTATCGTTGCTGATACTGTAGAAACAAAACAAACAACACAACTACCTGCTCAACCTCAAGAAGAAGCCATGCCGGTTGAATCAGTAGAAAATACTGCACCTAATGTTGTTACAAATGAAGGTACATCTGAATCAATACCGGCTATTGAACAAAATCTCGATGCATCAATTCTTGTTTCTAATTTGAAAGTAGATTGGGAAGTTCCGTCAGGATATGCTTCAAACACTTCTGCAAAGAGATATTTAGTGAAGTTAGGTAAGATTATTCAATTAAATTTAAAAACAGAATTATTATTACTAAATAAACCGCCAATATCAAATAAAATTACTGTAGAGATTAAATATAATAGTGGTACAAAGAAATTTGAGGCAGTAGGAATTATGCAATCCAGCGGTGAAAAAGTTGTTGATGATTTGATATTGCAAACAGTTAACAAAGCTCTTGCTATGAATTTGAGCACTAATTTTGATTCATTTAGCAAATTACAAGGTAATCCTGTTTTAATAATACATTTATAATTAATAAATAAAAGAGAGTGATATGGAAAAGACTAATAAATACTATGGCGTTATTGAAAATTTAGTAAGAAATCACAAAAAGTTTCAAGGACTTGAAGCTATTTTGGAAGATATTATTGATGATGTTTATGCGCATTCAGAAGTTATTATAAATTCAATTAATAATGACAGCGTAATTCAAGCGTATCTTGAAAAAGTAGTCTCTACTTCTATAATCACAGTTCCTAAAAAAATGGGATTTCATTCTGAAATCAAACATAGAGTTGTCACTCCTGAACTTCAAAAGCAACCTGAAGAACCACAAGTTCAACCTGCAAAAGAAGTGAAAGAGGTTGTTAACAACGACTTAGTTGATAAAATGATAAACAGTATGCCGACAGAAACCGTTGTTGAAAATACGGAAGCTCAAGATGTAGTACTTGATAATTTAGATACAGAACTTGATTTTGAACCGGAAACAGATAATGTTTTAGAAGAAGTGATTGAACCGGTTGCACAAGATGATTTAGAGGTACAAGACACGCCTGTTACAGAAGATTTGACATTTGAAACAAACGATTTTGGAGATGATGAGTTACAATTAGAGGATTTAAATGATGTTCAAGAAGAGCAGGCTTTAGAAGTTGCAGAGAACATCGTAGAAGAAAAAGAAGATGCTCCAATTGTAGAAGAACTTCCTGAAACGAATAATTTAACAGAAGAGCAAGAAGCTTCGGAAACATTGAATGTTTTACAAGATGAAGAACCTCTAATGGAGGCGACAGAACTTCAAGAGTTCGCTCCAATTGATACAGAAGATGATTTGTTAGAATTATCAGAAGAACAATTAGATTTTTCAAATGAATCGGAAACGGCAGAAGATGTTGTGTCTGAAAATCTTGAAATAGAAGATTTTACGGAACTTACGGAAGATTTGTCTACTCCTGAACTGGCAGAAGATGATTTATTAGAACCTCAAGAAAGTTTAGAGTTAAATGAATTAAGTGAAGAAAAACCATTAGATATTTTAGATAATAGTCTTGATGATATTGCTGATTCAATTACAACGACGCTTGAATCTAATATTGAAGAATCTTCTGAAATAACAGGCGAATTTAAACCAATAGATTATTCTGTTTTTGATTTTACACCTCAAGAAAATAATGAAGAAGTAGATGTGGATGAAATTAAAGCAGGACTTGAAGAATTAGACTTAAAGCATCCTGAGTTAAATATTTTAAAGATATATGATTTAAAATATAAAAATAAAAATTCGGTTTCAGAAATTGCTTCTCAATTAGGTATGGATGAAGCGCAAGTTGTTGAAGCCTTGAATGAAATGATTGCTGTTGTATAATAAGGATTGTAAATTATGCAATGTCCCAAATGTAAAAATGAAATAGAAGACAATTCTTTGAAATGCAAGTTTTGCGGTACAAAGATTGCTTCTGTGTGTAAAGATTGCGGGACAATAAATCCAATAACGGCAAAAGAATGTTCAAATTGTCATAAAGTTTTATTGAAAATTTGCACCGAATGTGGTGCTGCAAATCTCCCTGAAGCAAAAGTTTGTAGAAAATGTGGTTTAGAATTTGTTATTCCGCAAAAAAAATTTAATCCAAAACCGGAATACAATGTTGAAATGAATTCTCAACAAAAAGTAAAGGCACGTCTTCTTGATGCAATAAAAGACGCTGATAAAACCATTATAACTTTAAATGGCGAAAGTGGGATCGGCAAGGATTTAGTTTTAAGATATACGATAAATGAACTTAAGAATGCTAAATTGTTATGGCTTTGGGGAACTTGTACTCAAGTAACTCAGCTTTCTCCTTTCGGATATTTTCAAGATTTGTTGCTAACATTTTTCAATGTAAACAATTTTTGTCCGGATACTTTGCAATTAAAAAAGAATTCTGTAAAATTTTTCAAACAAGATTTTCCGGCACTTTCTAATTCTGAAATATTGGATTTGTTGAACTTTTTGTATCCTGAGAATTTGGATAAGTATGAAAATATTTATTTCAATAAAGCAAAAATGTTCAACATAATGAAAAAAGTTTTGCTAACTATTATTGAAAAAATCAAGGCTGTTTTCGTAATTGATGATTTCGAGAATATTGACGGAATGTCTTTTGATTTTTTGAAAGAAATTCTAAAAGACGATTATTTCTTGGAAAGATGTAAGTTTATCTTAATTTCCAAAATCACAAAACCAGGCATGGGATGTATTACTTCTCCTAAGCTTACGGAAGATAATTATATTGATTTAACGATTGCTCCGTTTACAAAAAATCAAGTTGAAATACTTGTAAAACAATATAGTGACCTGGAAATTGGAGAAGATTTTATAAATCTTGCGTTGAAAATTTCCGCAGGAAATCCATCTATAGTTGAGCAAATGGTGCTTCTTTATAAAGATATTCGAAGAAACGGCTTAAAGCATATTACGTATAACTCTATAGAATCAATCCTAGACGCGCGCTTAGGAATTCTTAAACAAGAAGACTTGCCGTCTTATAGAATGCTTATTGCAATGTCTGTTTTGGGTAAAAAATTTTATCCGGCTATGCTTGAGCATTTTGATAATAATTCAGAAAAAGAGTTTGAGCGAATTATTGAAAATCTTGTGCAACGAGGATATATAAACCAAATTAATAACTTGTCATTTGAGTTTAAGAGTAATGAAATTTGGAAAAATATCGTTTCTGTTGTTAAAAATGACGACTGTTTCTATGAGGTTTTGAATATTTTGTATGAAACCTTAAGTATCTATAAACAGTCTTCAATTGCGCTTTTGGGTTATATTGTGCAGAAATTAAATAATGATGATCAAGCGCTTGCAACTTGGACTCTTCTTATGAAGCAAGCTTCTTATATTGGTGATATCGGACTTTATATTGTTGCACAAAAACAAGCCTTGAAACTTGTTGAGAACAGACATGGTAACTTCTATCAAAAGATTAAGAAAAATATTTATACCCGTGTCGGTAAATTGTTAGAACCGATTGACCATAAAACCGCGTTTGAATATTTGCAAAACGCTGTTATGATGCTGGAAGATAATGAAGAATTGACTCATATTGAGTTGCTTGGTTATTTGGCATCATCTTCTATGAAGAGCGGTAATTATTGGGGCGCAATTGAGTGTGCGGATAGCGTTTTGAATAAACTACCTGAAAATATGGAGTTAGAGCGAACATTAGTTAAATCAAGACAAGTTAAACCATTGTTAAAACTAGGAAATTACGGACAAGTTATCAATTTGATTGATACAGAAATAATGCCGGTATTTGAAAAATATTTGGCAAAAGGTCGCAATACTCAAGTTATTACTGTAAAAGAGCTTTATTTAACTTGGATTGATGTATATTTTGATTTTGCAGAAGCTTTGACTTTCCAAGGCGATGGTAGAATGTTCGATATTACAAAACTGATTTTTGATATTATTGAACGTAATCAGATTAAAGAACCGGCAATTCTTTGCAAGGCTCATTTAGCTTTAGCTTTAGCAAATACTATTAAAGGCGATTTAAAAACTTCCGAAAAAATCTTGGATGACATTTTGAAAGAGTATTCGCTGGATAGTATGGATGCATTTATCGTTTCAAGATGGAATTTTATCGATATTGCAAACAAATTTATTGCCAAAGATTACGACAGCTTGTATACAGAACTCTTTAATGTCGTAGCTTATGCAAACAACGTAAATGATAGCTTTACGAAAAATATTTTAAAAACTTTGCTTGCTAAAATGCTGACTGATAAGAATGAATCTAAAAAGGCGCTTGAAATTTTGGAAGAACAGGTTGCTTATTTTGCGAAAGAAAAAGTTGCAACAGGCGTTTTACTTTGTTGGTATTTGATAGCAGAAATTAAACTTGTACTTAGCGGAACTCAGTTTGCGCTTGATATTGCGAATAAGGCTTTAGATATTGCTCAAGGTCCAAATATTAATAATTATTATTTTATCGCACTATTTAATAAACTTATTGGCGAAATTTATATGGCAAAACAGGATTTTGATTCAGCAAAAGTTTATTTGGAAAAATCTATTTTTGTAGCTAAACAATTTAACTTACTTACAATTTTGGTTAAAGATTATATTCAGTATGCAAAATTCTATCAAGAGTTGGCGTTACCTAAGTCAACGTTGAGAGCGAATTATATCAAACAATCATTAAAAATGTTCCAAATGGCGAAGAACGTAAGTATTGTAGCCGAACATCCGCATTTGCAAAAGCTTATCAGAGAAGAATTATCTATCCTAACGTCTTTCTGTAAATTAAACGGTATTATTCTAAAAAAAGGTACGAAATAATAGTTGGTAAAAGTTTAATTTTGTATAGTGAAAAAAAGGGAAAAAGCATATGCTTTTTCCCTTTTACTAAATTTTAGATTTTTTCTACCGATGTTTTCTTTGATACAGAATATCTTGATTTGTAATCCTCATAACGGCTTACGAACTGGATATCTTCACCTTTGTTTCTGTGATTGTATTCGTGCTTATCAAGAGTTGTGTCATGCAGTTGCATTACGCTTGTTGCAATGTTTCCGCAGTGCGCTGCAACTCTTCTAAAGTCATTTAATAAATCAGAGAACATAAAACTTAATTCCGCAGTACAATTGCCGTCTTTAAGTCTTTGGATATGACGATTTTTAACTTTTCTGATAATTTTTTTAATAACAGCTTCAAGAGGTTCTACTTCTTGTGCGAGGGTAATATTATCAGTTCTGAATGCTTCTAATGTCATTGCAAAAATTTCTGAAACAGCTTTTACAATAACTTTAAGTTCTTCTACTGCATCGTTAGAAAGATGCTTGTCTTCGTTTTTCATTGTTTCTGCAATCTTTAAAATGTAAGCTGCGTGGTCACCTATTCTTTCGTAATCACCGATTACTAATAATAGTTGAGAAATTCTGTTGCTGTCTTCTTCTGTTAATTCTTTATTTGAAAGTTTTAACAAGAAAGCGTCTAATTTATCTTCATAAGTATCAATTTTAATTTCATTTCCTCTAATTTGTTCTGCTTTTTTAGCGTGGAAGCTTTTAAGCATTTTTGTTGAGTTTATAAAATTATATTCTACAAGTTCAGCCATTTTAATTGTTTGTCTGTAACATTCGGCAATAGCAAAAGTTGGAGCAAGTAAAAGTCTTTCGTCCAATAAAACATTTTTGCTTGATTGTTTTTTATCAGGCACTAATCTCATTGCCATCTTTTCAAGCAACTTAGTGAATGGGAATAATAATATAGTTGTAACTATGTTGAAAATTGAGTGAACGACTGCAATTCCGAATGGCGAAATGTTATTAGTTGCAAATTTGAAGTGGAAAAGAATATATCCTAATTCAAAAATAGATAAACAAACAATAACACCAATTACGTTAAATAATACGTGAACAGCTGCAACTCTTTTTGCATTTGTGTTAACACCAATGCTGGAAAGCATTGCAGAAACACAAGTACCGATATTCTGTCCCATAATTATTGGAATCGCCATTGCATAAGTCATACCGCCGACCATTGATAATGCTTGCAAAATACCGATAGATGCAGCAGAACTTTGTATAACTGCTGTAACTACAGTTCCGACTATAACCCCTAAAATAGGATTTGTGAAAGCTGTTAAAATATGTGTAAATTGTGGCATGTCTGCGAGCGGTGCCATTGCATCTGTCATCACTTCCATGCCGAACATTAAAATAGCAAATCCTACAAGTACAGCGCCAACACTTTTACGTCGGTTGCTTTTTGATGCCATTATTAAAATAATACCAACCAATGCCATTATTGGCGAAAATGATTCAGGTTTTAGAAGTCTAACAAAAAAATTTGAGCTTTCAATTCCTGATAAGCTCAAAATCCATGCAGTTATTGTTGTACCAATATTAG
>CAKVND010000014.1 GCA_934777245.1 uncultured Candidatus Melainabacteria bacterium
GCAACTGACTTGAGATCTAACACTCAAGGTCGTGGTACATTCTCTATGGAATTCCACAACTACGAACAAGTTCCTGCTAATATCGAAAAAGAAATTATCGAAAAATCAGGTGCAAGCAAGTAGTTTGCAGATAAAATATTAATAAAAACCCTAAAATCAGACAAATTAAAAGTCGGTTTTAGGGTTTTTATCATGCAAGTTTCATATACAATACCTGAAACTTGTATTAAATGTTTTTCTGTAAACTTTTGTAAAGATTCTCCAAAAATCTGTTATTAAAATTTCCAAATGTGGAATTAAAAAAGTATAGGTTAAAAGGGTTTTTAATCTGTTGCTCTTAGAAAGGAGATTCTACAATGGAAATTTTAAATTTAGTTTTATTCGGATGCGTTTTCTACTTAGCACTTATTGGTATTCCAACAATTTGCGAAAAGAAACATTAATTCACAAGCCTTGAAAGTTTGCCATCAGCAGTTTCGATTGCAAGCTTTTGAACTTCTGAATCGATATTAATTGCACTTATATCGTATTCTTGAACTGTGTCGATTAACAGTTTTTCGAAGAGTACAAAGAATAGTTTTGCTTGGTTATTGCTTTTTTGCAATAACGCAAGCGTGTCGTTAATTATGAGGAGAGCGTCTTCCTGCTTTGAATTCGCAAGCATAAGTTTTGAAATAAAATATTTTGCAACTAAAGCGATTGTTAAAATTGCTGAATCTGTTGCTTGTTTTAATACATCATTAAATATAGCTTCAGCTTTTTTCTTTATGCCTATTTTTGCATAAGAATTTGCGATTAATAAGTCACAAAATAGTTCTAATTGACGTTGATGAATATCAGAAGCTAATAATTTTGCTTGATAAATATTTTGAGCAAAAGTTTTGCAATCATCAGCATGTTCTGAAAATTCTTGCAAAATTAAGTATATTATTTTTGCAAAAGGTGTAGCATTTTCTGTATCAGAAACTGCAAATGTTTTACCGTTCAAATAATCTCTAACCGCCAAAATAGCATTTTTATCAGGCAATTCTTCCCCGAACGCAACATTTATCGCATCCAAAAACTCGTCTAAATCATCATCCATTAGAAAAAGTTTTGCAAAGCCTACAAGCCTGAATGTTTCAAATAAATGCTCAATAAAGAGTTTAATTGAAAAACCTGCAGGTTTAATTTTTTCAAGAATTTCCGGCTTAATAACAGTAAGTAAATCTTTTGCGACTTCCACGCATTGTGCAAAATCACCAATGTTGAACAATATTTCTATATTAACCAGCGAAAGCAATAAAAATCTTGTGTTAATTGCGCCATCTACCAATAACGTTGGATTTTGCATTCTTGATAAAATATTATGTAATAAAGGCAAGGCTTCTGAATAATTAGAAGATACCAAAGCACCTTGAAGCATTAAATTTGAGAGTTTTACAATTTTATTAT
Organism: uncultured Candidatus Melainabacteria bacterium; assembly: GCA_934777245.1. Next base: position 1,435 of record CAKVND010000014.1, read on the forward strand.
TGTCATTATGTTTAATTGCATCCATTAATAAAACATTCTCAATTGAATAAATTTTAGTAGGAGAATAATTGTACAAACTCATTAAAATATTTTCAAAAACTTCTTTTTTATTATTTTCAATATCTTCTTCTGATATATTATTTTCTATGTGTTCGATTAAAGACAAAAATCCTAAACAATTTTTCAAATACGCGTCATAATCTCCTGTTGCCATTGCAAATTGAGAATTTCGCCATAATAACAAATATTCTTCCTTAAAATAACCTAATTTACCCATAATCAAAAGAATTAAAGTATCATCGAGATCTTTACCCAGATTTGCAAGAATATTTTTACACAAAAATTCTTCAACTTGCTTTTTTAAAGAAGAAAGTAAAATCGGCTTCAATAAATTATAATTGTTAATATAAACAACATTGTTTAATGTATGTACAAATCCCATTCCCTCAAGAATTTTAACATTTTTTACAACTTCTTTTATGCCAAGTTTTTCTAACGTCAAATAATCTAATCTTGCACCTAAATATACGGAATATGCCAAAATCATTGAAGCGTCCATATTTTTACTCAATCCCTTTAAGCGCGCTTTTAATAAAGCCTCCAAGGTGTTAGGTAAAATAATAGAACTTTTACTTTTGATTAAAAGCCTGTTTTCAAAATTTATCAATATATTTTTTTCAATCAGATATTTTAATGCATTTTGAAAATACAAGGTTGAACCGTTAAATTGTTCTTTGATTTTTTCAAAATAAAAAGATTGAATAAAATCACTTGCTTCTTCTTTAATATCTCCGAGAAGTTCACCAATTCCGGCTTTCTGCAGTACAAATTCTGTATAATCTGGCGTTCTAAGCAATTTTTTAAACTTTGAATGCAATGAAACTTCCGAGCTTGTCGTAAACACAAAATTTACATTTAGTTTTTTAAAGTTATCAAAAAATAAATCAAGTGTTTGAATTGAAGTATCATCTAAAAACTCAAAACTTTCAATTAAAATAACTGTATTTTTCAAAGATGCTAAAAAGTCGCTAAAATCTTCCATATACGCAAATCTAGCATCTTCCGGAGTTGAAGCTTTGCGCGCTTTTGTATAAATTAAATTTTTTATTGCATTAAAACGCTTAACATCAAAATCTTGTGGAATTAAAGTTTTGCATAGAGAAAGTCCGTAAAAGTCTTTAAATAGTTGTTCAAAAATTCCCCAAGGCTTGTAATTTACCTCTTCAGTGCAAGTTGCGTGTAAAATCCGCATACCTTTATTTTTGTAAAAATCTATTATTTCAGAAGTTGATATTTCTAAATCCTTTTCAGCACGGATTGAAATAATTTTACTATCATCCAATACTAATTTATTAGTTGGCATTTTTTTGAAACTGCATTTTGCGTTTATATCAAATACCTTAAACGCATAAATATCATCATTTTCTTGTTGTACTTGTTTCTTTATTTCAACAGGAGCTTTTGCTATCGGCGCTTCATCTACTTCGCCGGATGGAGGCAATACATAATTTGGCAACAACAACTCATAGAACATAAGCGTTACACCGTCTTTTTCAACTGTGTACAACGAATCTGTCTTGTAGTCATTATTTATGCTATCCCAAACATATTGATCAAGAATAATTTGCATACCTTTTAAATATTGAGCTTCGTCTTTTTTTATATTCAATAATTTAACGTTATTATCAATAGATGTGTCGTCTAAAAGTTGTTCTGCTGTTTTTTTTGTAATCGTCAAATTCAATTTTATTGGAGTTCCAAGTTCCTTTATAACTTTCAAATTCAAATCAGCAAAAGCATTTGCTAATTTAATAGCAAGTCTTATTGCTTTATTTGCAGAAGTTGGAAAAGAAAGTTCTTTATTGAAATTTATTACAAACGTATCGTTGTAAATTATAATTTTACCTTCAACAGATTTTATTTGAGCTACCAGCAAATTTCTTAATCTAAAATAAAACTTTGTAAATAATTCTTGTGAGCCTAAAACTCTACGAATATTTTTTAAAGCGGAAAATTTTACTATTATTGATGCAAACTCGTCAGTTTCACATTCTTGATATGCAATACTCGTTTTAGTAGGAAATCCGCACTTGCATTTTTCTTGTGCAGTTGATACTTTACGTCCGCATTTAGAACATTTTGTTAAAATTGTATAACCACACTTATCACAAATTGGAGAATCAGTATGATTATGACAATTCGGACATTCTAACATTAAGACCTTATGACAATAAGGACATACAATTGCATTCTCTTCTAACTTTTTATGACACTTAGGACATTCCATATATTAAATTATAGTCGAAAAACTTAGTTTATGCTATAATTTACATCAATAGGAGGAGAAATGACGTTTTTAGATATATTAAAAGAGCCTGCAATTCTAATCATTACGGCAACTTTTTTGTTTTTTATTATGACTGTCCTTCGCAACTACTCAAAAGTTGAAAAGAATTTAAACTCAGTATTAAATGTTTTGACTTCGCTTAACAAAAAAGAACTTTCATATAGATTTCAAGAATTAGATAATCTTATGATGTCAAATTCTTTTACCTCAACTACTTGGGAAGATTTCAAAAAAGCTCTGATTTTTCCGGAAAAATTATTTGTAGCTTCACAAGCTCAAAGTGCAGATTTTAAACCGGAAATATATCTTACGGTAGATGCTTCTTACTTTTTTAATGAAGAAACATTAATTTATTCCAAAATTAATAATAAATTTATCCAAACAATGCCAACGCTTTTAACCGGCTTAGGCCCATTTTTCACCTTTTTAAAAATGGCGATAGCGTTTACACAAGTTAATTTTTCAGATGAATCAAATTTAACAAATTCATTTAATGGTTTAATTACAAATATTCAAATGGCAGCACTTTGTTCTGTATTTGCAGTTGGTTTTTCGCTTTTGTTTATGTTTATTGAAAAAATTATGTACAGCAGAATGTGTAAAAAATATTGTTTGGCAATCCAAAAAGAATTTATCAGACTATTTGATGTCGTAACGAGCGAAAAGTTTTTAATTGATTTAGTTAAAGAATCAAAAATTCAAAGTCAGACAAATGAAAAGCTTTTAAAAGCTTTGCCGGAAGAATTTGCAAAATCTTTAACTAAAAGCCTTAGTGAGAATACAACACCTTATTTGGAAAATATTTTATACAGCTTGAACAAATTAAACGAAACAATGGATAAAGGTTCCGGTGGAAACGATGTTGTAGACAAATTATTCTAGAATTTTAGGATAAAATCAATGAGAATTCGTAGAAAAATAGAAGATACTAATCAAGAAAATATTTTTTGGGTAACAATGACTGACCTAATGACAGCATTAGTTCTGGTATTTGTTGTACTATTTTTCTATACATTTATGTCAAGTTACATTCAAAAAATCCAAGGACAAATGGAACAAAAAAAAGCTTCAGATGCCTTAGAAGAAACTTTAAAAGCGCAAAATATCAATGCAAATATTGATGATATAACAGGCGTTGTAAAAATTTCAGACTTAGAGTTATTTGATATAAACAGTTATGAACTTTCTGAAAAAGGCAAAAAATATTTAGACAAATTTGCGCCTGCATATTTGAATTCAATATTTTCTAATGGGTATTTAAATGAAAATATTGAGCGAATAATCATTCAAGGACATACGGACTCTCAAACTTTCAAAGGGAAATATTCTGCGGATGAGCAATATATGAAAAATATGGATTTAAGCTTAAAAAGAGCTTATGCTGTTGCAAATTATATGACAAATACTCCATATAATAAATCAAATGGCAATCGCTTAAGAAAAATGATTATTGTAGAGGGCGCAAGTTTTTCTACTCCTATTTTGATAAACGGAAAAGAAGATTACAATAAAAGCCGCAGAGTTGAATTAAAAATTGTTATGCGTAAACAATAATCTATTCGCATCAAACATAAGCGCCGACTCTTATTGACTCGACGCTGATAAAATTTAAATTATATTACTTTCATAGAAATAATACTATCCGACGATTGCCTTATATATGAGACTTGAAGCTTTAACTATAAAATCTTTACCTTGTGGTGCATTATGAGGACGATTTGCAAGGATTACAACAATATATTTTTTTCCATTTGGAGCATAAACAATTCCTGCATCCCCCAACATTGTTCCAATATCACCTGTTTTATGAATAAACATTGCACCATCACCCAGACCGGCTGCAATTAATCTGTTATTTTTTACATGACTCATATAATCAATAATATATTCACGAGAATTAATATTTAAAAATCCAGGATTATCAAGATTATAAAGAATCTTTGCCATATCTTTAGCAGTAGTTTTATTTGTCCCTTTTAAATCAGGAAGCCAAGTTCTAACATAAGTTCTTGAAATTCCCCAATCTCTTAAACCTGTATTAATATCATCCATACCACCCAATTTAGACATAATCATATTTGTTGAAGTATTATCTGAATCTTGAATCATTGTTTTTGCTAAACTGTCTAAAGAATATTTTCTGCCGGTTTGAGCGTATTGAAGATTTCCGGAGCCGGAAGACTGATAATAATCAGTTAGTACCATTTCATCATAAATAGTCATTTGATTTGCTTCAATAGACTTAAACAAACGAACTAATACCGGTAACTTTATAATACTGGCAGCCGAATATAAATTATCGCCATTAATATCAACATACTGTCCTTTTTCATATTCCCATACATAAATTGAAGGTTTAATCATCGGATACTGAGTCATTAGCCCTGTTAGTTGTGATTTAAGCCCCGCCATTTCGTTCGTATGGTACATAGTTGTTATTTCACTATGCGTTTTCTCTATTGTTGGAGTCAAAAGCAAGCGATTATTAAACAAATCATTACTCAAATAATTTGTAATCGGATTTGATATAGAGTATAAATCAACAGCATCCTGTTTTCTAAACTTCACTTGAGCCATATTGGTAGAAGTTTTTGTATTCATAGGAATTATATCCGGCATAAAAACTTGCTTAACCAATCCATTATAAGCTGTAGGAAATACAAAGTACATAAAAGCACCTAAAAACGCAAAAACAACAGACATTCTAACAAGTTCCTGTATCGGATTTACTTTTTTCTTTTTCTTAACTTGTTTATGAATGGTTTTTCTACCGGAAACTACATGTAAATTTCGGTTAGTTCTCTCCTGTTGTTGATATGCGTACACAAATATCTCCTCCAAATCCCATCTTTATAATACCATTATACAAAAAAAATGTATATCCATCAAAAAGTTGAAAAAGATTTTAACAAATAAAAAGCAGCTATCTTACATAGCTGCCTTCTATTTTATTATGCTGAAATTGTAATTCCGGTTTTCTTTCGAGTTTCATTAGTTTTCGATTTCGAATAGTTTTCAATTTTATCATGTAAATCCTGACTATGATGTTCAATCGCATCATCAACATCGTTTAAAAGTTTCTTCTGCACTTCTTTTTCTTTTGTAAAAACATCCATTTCTTTTTCTTTTGCGTAAGAATTTATACCGGATTTGTACATAAAACGTGGGCACACAAACATCATTGTAATAACCGCCGCTCCAATTCCGAAATAACCTGCGTGTTTCCAAGTAGAAGTGTAGCTTCTGGCGATAGCTGTTGTTACTGCACCCATTGCAGCAGAAATACCTCCTGCATTTAAAATAGCCAAGCGCTTCTCCGTTTTTCTATTTACCGGATTTTTAAAATCAGAATATTCCCCCCTTGACGTCGCCTTGGAGGATAAGGCACTTACAGGTAGAATCATAAACACACACTCTTTCTTTAATATCTCTACTCGCATTTTAAACTAAGATTGGATATTTTTATATCATTCTTTAGAATTATTTTTATGAAAAAATGCCTCTAAAAAGAATCATCCTCTTATCGTGCTTCTTTCTAATGCACGTACAAATTTTGTAGGCAAATTTTCTTTTGGATTTATTGACCCCACTAAAATAGTTTTACAACTCAACAATTTACCGGCTAAAATATCTGTTAATGGTCTATCTCCTACCATAACAGCATTTGTAGGGTCTATATTAACTGATTTTAAATATTCACACATAATTTTAGGGTTTGGTTTATTTGCACTTCCAATTACCCTACAAGGTGCAAGCTTAGATGCATTTGCGATATATTCTTCATTTTTATTATTTGAAATAATCGCAACTTCAAAATCTTTTATAAACGTATTAAACCACTCAATAGTTTCCGGTAAGAAATCTGCAGATTTTGACACCATAACTGTGCTATCCAAATCAAACATAATACATTTTATACCATTTTGTTTAAGTTCTTCAAAATTGATTTCGTATATATTTTTTAAATTATAATCTGGTTTTAATAACATTCTTTTATTCCGTTTTTTGTTTTTGTCAGGCAGTGCCTGACCTACATTCTGTTTTTATGTAAAAAAGATTACACTCTTTTAATTCCAACGGTCCTTGCTAACGCAAACTCCGCATCCTTAGGTTCATTTACTAACTTAACTAAAAGTTCATCATTAGTATTTGCAAGTTCTAGTTCTTCACCCTTCATATTCTTAATTTCTGTCACTTGTGTAACAAATTTTTCTCCAGGAGAAATAACTTCAATATCTTCATTTTTATTGAATTTATTTTTTGTCTTTATCTTATAGTAATCACCTTCCCTGCCCCAGAATTCGCACAAGAAATCCGCACCGGCAAGACCTTTTGAAATATCATAGCTATAGCCGTCTTTCGGATAGCCTTCGCCAAGATAAAATCCGGTTGTATAACCTCTGTTACCAACTTTTAAAAGTTCGTCGTAATAAGGTTGCATATCTGCATTTGGATTTACTAAAACAGTATCAATTGCTTCTCTATAAGCTTTAGCAACTGCAGAAACGTAATATAAACTTTTAGTTCTACCTTCTACCTTAAAAGAGTCAATGCCTGCATCTATCATTTCTTTCAAATGTTTTACAAGACACAAATCTTTTGTACTCAAGATGTGAGTACCTTTTTCATTTTCTTCAATTTCGTAATACTGCCCGGGGCGAGTTTCTTCAACGAGTTTGTAACTCCATCTGCAAGGTTGAGAACAGTTGCCTGAATTCGCTTTTCTTTCGCCGTTTGTCATATAATCGCTCAACAAACATCTACCCGAAAATGACACGCATTGTGCACCATGGATAAAGCATTCCAACTCCATTTCTGGAACTTTTTGCTTGATTTCTGCAACATCTTTTATCGGTAATTCTCTTGCTAAAATCGCACGAGTTGCCCCCATATCTTGCCAAAAACGTACTGCCTCGTAGTTAAGAATATTAGCCTGTGTGCTTACGTGAATATCTGTGTTTGGCATATATTTTTTTGCTAATCTCATAATTCCAACATCACTTATAATCAAAGCATCCGGATTTGAATCCGTAATTACATCCATTGCTTTTTCAAGTGCTTTAATATCACTATTAAATCCAAAGATGTTTAGTGTTAAATAGGCTTTTGCGCCCATTTGTTGAGCTGTTGAAATCGCAGTTTTAAGATTTTCTAAAGTGATTAATTCACCTTTTCTCATTGCTCTAAGGCTAAAATCCACTACACCTAAATATACAGCGTCTGCGCCATATTTAATCGCATATTTTAATTTTTCAACATTGCCTGCCGGCATTAATAATTCTGGTCTATTCATATTCAAATTTTAACATGAAAATTTTAATAATAAATACGAGGAGTTTTTAAACTCCCCGTATTAACTTTTTAATAATGTAAAAAGTATCTTAAAGCTATCATTACAACTACAGCGACAATCATAAACACAGTTGTACTAATTAAGCCAGAGCTATGCGCTTCTTCATAGTTACTATTTTCATTATCCATAAAAACCTCCTTATATTGCGCGAGATTAAGCTACTGCACAAGCAATAGCAGGAGCAACAGCGTCATCTTCATTTTTTACGATCTTTCTGCTTGGTTTCTTTTCTTCGGGGATTTTTTCCGGAAAACATTTGTTAACAATTTTCAAAATGTTTCCGTTCAAATTCTTGCCACAATCATAATTGACAAGAAGATGAAAATTGCTCAAATCCCAATAACCATTACAAAAATGCCGTCTTTAAGTAACGTTAAATTCATAGTTTTCTACTTTTTTATTCCTTAGCCATTCTCTCCTGCGGAGAGAACGAATTTCTTAATAAAAAGGTATTAATATATAATTACCCATTGAATTTAGAAATTTTTGAGAGAGTATTATAAATATTTACCCTTATGCGCCTACAAAAGGTACTATGGTGCGCGAATAGAGATTTCATTTTTTAAGTTAGTCGATAAGTTATGAATAAATCTTCTTGTTTTAAAAGGCTTATTAGCTTCTAATGAAAAAATATTATAATTTTGTAACGTTCCGACATGTTCTCCGGTAATAATACCGGAATCATCACTTACTTGAGTATTAGTAATTATGTTTTGTGTAGAATTTTGTGCAACCAGAACGATATGTTGATAATCATTTTGAATATAATTTTGTGCATCAACGCTTATTTGTGCAGCTTTTGGCGCTATTCCCTGAAAAAATAAAAAACACAAAAATATAAAAAATATTCTAAAAAGATTTTTCACGAAACTATTTTATACTAACCAAAAAAAAATGTCATTAGGTTAGATTTCTAGTTTTATAATACTTGACAAAAAAGCAAAACAGATTTAATATATACCCATACCCAGTGGGGGTATTAATGGCAAATAGTTATCTGAAAGGAAATGTTATGAAAAAACTATTATCAAGTCTATTAGTATTAGGAACATTTGTAGCTTTGACTACATCTGCATTTGCTTGCAATTGCGGTGATAATTGCAAATGCGATAATGATTGCAAATGCAAACAAGAATGTGCACTAGATTGCAATTGTGGTTGCAGAGAAGGTAAAACTTGTGAATGCCAAAAACAAAATTGTAATTGCGTACAAACTCATAAATTCATTTTTTTTAAGAGATCTAAATGCAAATGTAAGTAAGTTACTTAGCACTGTAGGGTAATACCTCATCCCTACAGTGTTAATGATATATTGTTTAGTAAAGGAAAAATTATGCACGCCGATAAAAAGAAAGTTATAAGACTTTTAAAAACTGCTCAAGGACAAATTGACGGATTAATAAAAATGGTAGAAGAAGACAGATATTGTATTGATATAAGTACTCAAATTCTTGCCAGTCAGTCAATTCTACGCAAAGTTAATTTCGATATTCTGAAAGGTCATTTTGAACATTGTATTAAAGAATCGTTAATACAAGATAATGAAGCGGATACGGATAAAAAAATTACGGAACTTGTTGCAATATTAGATAAAATTCTTCGCCAATAACAGTTATTTGCAAAATATCGCAAAATCAATTAAAATCAATTTATGAGTTATAATTTTTTAGAAACATCTTTTGATTTAAACAACGTAACAGAGTTGCCTATTTCTGACAAAATACATCCTCTGCTTTTAAAAAATAATGATTCTGAAATAAAAAAAGCAATCGAGTTTTTAAATTCTAAAGAGCAATTTTTGTATGTTCATGGTTTTTTGGGAACCGGAAAACGACAATTTATAAATTATGTTACATCATTTTTGCAAAAAGATGTTCTAAAATTGGAATATTATTGCAAAGAATCAACGGTCTGTGATGACATTTTATTGTCATTTATTGATACGACTGAAAAAACTGCGCAATCAAAAGCTGTTAATTTAAACGCTAAAATTACAACTTTAGCTGTCAAATTTCAAGCTCAACTTGCATCTTTTAAAAAGCCGGTAGTAATCATTTTACATTCTTATGACGACATTTCAGATGAAAATAAATCTCTTGTGGTTGATTGTTTTTCAAATGTTCTAAAAAATGACAACATAAAACTAATTATATCAACAAGAGCAATGATTCCGGCAGTTCTCGGCGAAACAAAATTTGATAGAAAAATATTTCTTAAAGCATTTTCAAAAGATATTTTTAGAGAATTCTTAAGTGAAAATCAATTGACTTGTACTGATACAACTTTTGAAGATTTTTATAAATATACTCGCGGATATTATTATTACACAGCTTTAGCTGTAAAAATAATTCAAGCTATGAAAATTTCTCTAAATGAATTTTTAGAAAAATTTGCGCTATCCGGCATGAGTTTTGATTCATATCTAGGAATGACTTATATTAATTTAATTCCGAATACAATCAGAAATTTTTTCTGGTTTTTGAGAACAATAAGACACGGAATCACAACGAATGCGCTTGCAATTTTTGAATTGTATGATGAATTTTCGGTAGAATACCTAAAATCTAATTTAATGATATTTATGGTAAATGAAACTATTTATGTACAAGATTATTTTCAACAAAACATTGATATTTCAATTCCTACAAAGACCGAAATTAAATTACATAAATATATTATAAGCATTTATGAAAAACAGCTGAAAGAACCGTTACAAACAAGAGAAATTCTTATTTCAAGACAAGCATTACGCTCAGAAATAGAATTTCATAATGAATGTATAAAAAATTTAGAACAAGGGTCGAAATCAACACCTACGCCTGAAGATAAACAAAACGAAGCAACTGTTAATAAAGAAAAGCCCGTTTTACCGCAAGATGTAAATTCTAAATTAGAAGAAGCACGAAAATTAGCAGAAGAAAACAAAAAAACTGAAGCAATCGAAAAATATCTTGATATTTTAGATAATGAAAAATTAGATATTCAAACATTAAACGAAGTGCGTTTGAAATTAGCAGATTTGTATAAAGAAATCGAAGCTTATTCAAAGGCTCAATATTATCTAGAACGCGTAGAAACATATTATAAAAAAAACAATGAAGTAATTAATTTAAGTTATTTATACTATGAACTTACTAAAATTTATTTTTTGATGTACAAAACAGAACGTGCAATTAAAACAATTAAAAAAGTAATTTATTCTGTTGATACTCCCCAATCGCTTATGGTTAGCGCATGCACACTCTTAGGCAATATTTATACGGCTCAAAAAAATACAGATGATGCTTATTCATACTATCAAAAAGCTCTTGCTTCTATGGATGAAAATACACCTGACGAAACATTAGCGGAATTATATTTTAAATATGCACTTGCCTCTGACGATAGAGGAGATGAAAAAACAGCTTTTGAATATTACACAAAATGCGCGGTATTATCAAATGATAACCCTTATAAATCACTTGCGTACTCAAACATGGGAGCTTGTTATTTTGATAACGGCAATTTATGCGATGCACGAGATTGTTTAAAAAAAGCTTATGAAATAGAAAAAAATAATAACGATTACGATGGAATTTATTATAATGCTTCACAATTAGCGGAAGTGCTTGTAAGAATGCATGATGAGAATGCATTAGAATACCTAAAAGAGGCAAAACAAGCTGCAGAATTTCTTAACGAAGATTTCTATATAATGAAAGCCGATGTTGCGCTTGGAGATTTTTATTATAACATTCCCGCACAACATAAAAATGCGTTAAAAGAATATTTTAAAGCCAGAAAAACTGCAGAGCTTATAGGTGAAGATGTTCAAGAAATTAATAGCAGAATTAATGACATGAAACTTAGAATGAAAAATAATGAATTTAGTGAGATAGAAAATCAATATGGATAAATTTGAGATTACAGCAGATTTTACAGAATATAAAAATGCTTTTTTAAAAGAAAATGCAAAATTGAATTTAATTTCTAAAAACGATGAAAAAGTTTTATTTGAAAAACATATTTTTGATTCATTGGCCATAAAACTTTTTTTTGACAAGTATAAAATACAAAAAGCAGAATTGCTTGATATTGGCTGCGGTGGAGGTTTTCCTTGCGTTCCAATCGCAATTGAATATCCGAAAATAAAAGTTACAGGCATCGATAGTATAAAAAAGAAAATTAATTCAATTAATACAATTAAAGAAGAATTAGAATTAAAAAATCTAACTACAATATGCGATAGAGTTGAAAATATTAAGAATAAAAAATTTAATATTATAACCAGTAGAGCAGTTGCAGATTTGGCTAAAATTACCGATTACGCACTTCCATTATTGAAAAAAAATGGTTATTTTATTGCTTATAAATCAAAAAAAGCATTAGAAGAACTTGAAGGCGCTGAAAAAATTTTTAAAAAGTACAATGCTAAAGTTATAGATATAATTAACTATACCTTACCATTGGAAGAAGTTTACGAAAGAAATTTAATAATTATTTCTAAATAGTTAATGATTGTAACCGAATTTCTTGACTTAAGCCTTTATTTAAAGTATCCTAACAAAGGTACGATTAGTACTTTTTAAGGACACTAGAATAATTTAGGGAAGAGAAATATGGATTTTACAACACTAACTATCGACGTTTTAAAAATGCTTTCTGTTGCAGGAAGTTACGGTATAGGGATTATTTTACTAACAGTTCTTGTTAGAGCTGCTATGTGGCCTTTAGGCTTGTCACAACAACGTTCTATGAGAACTATGCAAATGTTGCAGCCTAAAATGAAGGCTATTCAAGAAAGATACAAAAGCAATCCTCAAGTAATGCAACAAAAAATGATGGAATTCTACAAGGAACACAAGTTTAATCCAATGGCAGGATGTTTTCCATTGCTCATTCAAATGCCAATTTTCATTTTGTTGTATTCAACATTAATGAGTCCACAATTTATTCAAATGGCAGGCGACTCTCATTTCTTGTTCATTAATAGATTAGATGCAACTTTAAAAACTTCTGCAGGTGTTTCACATGATGGAGTTTTGGGTGTTGCAAAATACGATACATTTATGGCTGGAAAAACAGCTAAAGTTTACTTGAAAGGTGTTGAAGAGCCTTTATTAAACGTAAAAGTTGTTAAACCGACAAAAGCTGTTGAAGTTCAAGGCGAACTTACTCCCGGTGAAAACGCAGACTTCAAAGTTAGCCTTGATAGTTTAAATTTGAAATTCAGTCAACTTGATCAAATTGAAAAAGCTGAAATTGATGTAACAGATGTTCAAACAAAAGAAACTGAAACGTTGAATTTTGAAAGAAAAGACGGTATTTTAATAAGTTCAATTCCTACAAAGGAAATGAAAGCTTCATTCCATTATGACGTATTATTGTTAATCGCATTATTCGCCGTTACAATGGTATTCTCTCAAAAAGCAATGATGGCAATGAATAAATCATCACAACAAGATCCTGCACAAGCAGCTATGCAAAAATCTATGAATACGTTTATGCCAATTATGTTGACATTTACATTCGTAATTATTCCGATTCCTGCCGGCGTACTTCTTTATTTGATTTCAAGCAATATTTTCCAAGTTGCACAAACTTTGGTTATTAATAAACAGCTAGAAGCAGAAGATGCAAAAAAAGAAGCTAAAGTCGATGATATTGATATAGCTAACGCAAAACAGATTAAAGAAAAATAAAATTTAACACCCTCCCCCTTTGAGGGAGGGTTATTTATATGGATTGCCACGCCTCTTACGAGGCTCGCAATGACAGCACACTGGTAAGTGTAACGCCAAGTCATTGCGAGGAGCAGTATCCGTTGGGGCGACGTGGCAATCCACTCAAAAAGGAGTAAAAATATGTTATTATCAGAATTTGATTATCAATTACCGGAAGAACTAATTGCGCAAAGACCTACGGATAAACGTGAAAATTCTCGCATGATGGTTCTTAATCGAGATGAACATAAAATCTTAAATAAGCATTTTTACGATATTGTAGATTTGTTGGACGAAAATCATATTTTGATTCTTAACAATACAAAAGTTATTCCTGCTCGTCTTTACGGCTATAAAGACACAGGTGCAAAGATTGAAGTTTTCTTGCTTAAAGAGAGAGAAAACAAAGAATGGGAAGTTTTGATTAAGCCATCTAAGCGCGTTAGAGTCGGCACTGTGATTAAGATTTCTAATGAATTATCATGTGAAGTAAAAATGCCTTTGCCTGATGATGGCAAATGGCTTGTTCAAATGGTTTATGAAGGTGATATTTTTAAAATTTTACATAGAGTCGGAAATATCCCGCTTCCGCCATATATTGAACGTAAAATGTCAAATGAAGAGCTAAAAAAACTTGATTTTGAACGTTATCAAACAGTTTACGCAAAAGAAGAAGGCTCTGTTGCAGCTCCTACTGCGGGTTTACATTTTACTCAAGACATCTTGAAAAAACTTACAGACAAAGGTGTTCAAATAGGATATGTTACTTTAAACGTAGGTATTGGAACTTTCAGACCTGTTAAGTGTGATAATATCTTAGACCACCACATGGATTCTGAAACTTTTGAAATCACGCAAGAAACTGCGGATTTGATTAATAAAGCAAAACAAGAAGGTAAAAAACTTGTAGCGGTTGGGACAACAAGCGTTAGGACGCTAGAAACCGCTTACAAATTGTTTGGCGGAATTCAGGCATGCAAAGGTGCTTCTGAGCTGTTTATTTATCCTCCTTATGAATTCAAGGTTGTTGATAAATTGATTACAAATTTCCACTTGCCAAAATCAACATTATTAATGCTTGTAAGTGCTTTGGCGACAAAAGATTTTATATTTGAAGCTTACCACGAAGCTATAAAAGAAAAATATCGTTTTTATAGTTACGGCGATTGCATGTTTATAAATTAGAGAACTAGAATTTGTCTATATAATCTTCCAAATATTTATTATATCTTAACCAATAGTCCGCAAATTCGACATTTTTATCAACCCAAGGTTTACGCATATAATGAATAATTACCGGAGCTTTTTTCGCTTCTTGCAACTCTTCTTTTCTATCTTTATAAATATCACCCTCAGCCAACATTAAATTATATTTAAGAGGCAAAGACAATATTTTTTTATGACAAACATCGTTTATTACATCTTGATCTGTATAACCTACATTAGAACGTAATTTTTCAAAAATAATATTCTCCAGATTATCTTTTCTAAAATTAGTCAAATTCATTAATTGCACGCCACCATTTATAAACGGATTATTTTCTCCCATGCCTGCAATTCTATTACGCATCCAAAAGCTCATTTTATCTTCTACCGCTGCCATATAATAATCTGAAACATCTATAGAATATAATTCATTTATATTTTTCAATATAATAACATCCGAATCTAAATATAAAACTTTGTCTAATTTAGTAATTGTAGATAATTTTAAACGATACGACGAAGAAACACCAAGCCAATCGTGAATAACACCTTCAAAATCAGACTCATTCATTTTTATAAATTCAAACTCTGCGTCTTTAATTAATGAAAGTTTAACAAAATTGCGTTTATCGTCTTGCGTAAACTCATCTGACATAATATAAAAATAATATTCATCTTTAGAAGATGCATTTAAAAGAATTGATGCTATTGTAACTCTGGCATATTTTTGCCAATCTTGAGTCATTCCAAGTGCAATATTAATTCGTGACATATCATATACTCCAAAGTCTTACCTAAAAATAACACCTCCCCAAAAAGGTTTGTTATTATTATCCAAAACACATATATATGAAACATTTGTCGTACGAACTTTTTTCTTTTTAAATTTTGCTTGTCCATATACAATCTCAGAAATATAATTATCACCAATTTTCTGTTGACATGGATTTGAATACTCTTTATAAGCTTTGATTTTCACGTTTTGATTATATTCTTTTGAATACATATTCACCAAAAAATCAGTAGCTTCGGTAGCATAAACAGCTACAGCGTTCAATAACAATAAACATGCAAAAACTCTTAATCTCATTAAACGTATCCTTTATTTTTTATTACAAACATTATACCATACTTTACTTTTGATAGCGCAAGTGCTAATCTGAGCTTATAAATGGGAGAAAAATCATGTCAAAAAATATTTTTATTACAGCTACCGGAACAGATTTAGGAAAAACTTATATCTCCGCTCTAATCGTAAAAAAAATGCGTGAAGCAGGTTTTAATTGCGGATATTTCAAACCTGTACTTAGTGGTGTTATAGAAAATAATGGTAAATTAGTTGAAAGTGATTGTAATTATGTCGTTAACACAGCAAAAATTCCGACAAGTGCAAACGATTGCGTTGTTTATTGGTGGAAAGAAGCAGTTTCTCCACATTTAGCTGCAAAAAGAACCGGTATGGAAATTGATATAACGAAAATCAAATCAGAGTTTAAAAATAAGAATAAAAAATATGACTACCTTTTAATAGAAGGAGCCGGCGGTATTACCTGTCCATTAAGACTTGAAAACGGAGAAAAATATCTTTTAAAAGACCTTATTAAAGAATTGAATGCGCCAATTATTATTGTTGCAGATGGCGGACTTGGAACCATTAATTCAACACTATTGACAGTTGAATACGCGAGAGCGAACCAAATAAAAATCGCAGGTATTATATTAAATAATTATGAAACAGACAATTTCATGCAACAAGATAACCTCAAGCAAGTAGAATATTTAACAGGTATAAAAGTTGTTGCTACAGTTGCTAAAAATCAAAACGATATTGAATTATTAGAAAACTTATTTGAATAATCTAAATATCCTTTGGAGCTGTTAAAAATCCTTGAGAAAATGGAACATCTTTATTAGTAAAACCTGTTCTTACAATATTACGTCCAAATTTTTGTTCTAATTTATCCAAGCTTTTACCTAATTTTTCTTTTTGTTCACGTTTAGTATCAGTATCAAAAAGTATCAGTTGCTCTTGCGAGCAAAGATTAAAATCCTCTAATACAATTCCAACACTTCTGTATAAAGTGTCCGAAGAAAACATTTTTTCTAAAACAGGAAATGCGTACTTTGAAATTTCAAATTCAAAATTAATAGGAACAGCAACTTGGACTTTAGAATAAAGAGTTCTAAAATCTTTTGTTTTTAAAATAACACCGATTGTGGAAGCCTTGCAATTAATTTTTCGAAGTCTTGTACAAACATCATGTATATGAATAGAAAGTTCATTTTTTAAAAATTGCAAATCTGATGTAAACTCTAAAAAAGATTTTGTATCAGAAATTGATTTTGGAAGCTCTATTTCATTTGATATAGGCGAAACCATAATTCCCAAAAGTTCAGATTTTATTGCAAGTCCATTTTTGCCAAATCGGGTTTTTATCCAACTATCATCACGTAAAATGTAGTCATACGCTGTTCTTACTCCTAATCCACGAAGTTTAACACCGAGTTTTCGTCCAATACCCCAAACTTCTTGAATATCAGTATAACGCAAAACGTCTCTTAACTTAGATTTGCCAACAAGAGAAATATGTGTGCTCGTATTTTTAGATTTATCAGACGCCAATTTTGCAATAGTCTTAGTCTTACCAACACCAATTGATACAGGAATATCAACTTCTTTTAGAATTCTTTGTTGAATTTCATAAGCAAGTTTGAAGTAGTTTTTCTTATACAATTTTGTTAGTCCTGTAAAATCAACAAAAGCCTCATCTATAGAATAAACCTGCACATTAGGACTATATTCTTTTAAAATTTGCATTACCATCGCAGAAATTTTCGTGTAAGCATAATGATTTGCTGTTATATAAATACACTCAGGATATTTTTCGACTGCCTGAAAAAGTGGAATTCCCATAGGAATTCCGAGCGCTTTGGCTTCTCTAGAGCGAGCAATTACACATCCGCGTTCGCCGGATACAACAGAAACCGGTATACCTTTTAATTCCGGATTAAGTTTTCTTTCGCACGAAACAAAAAAACTATCACAATCTATTAATGCTATATATTTTTGAGTTGTCATAATTTATTCGAATGTATAAGTTACAGTTTTTTCTTTCCAATTGTAGTTCTTTTTTTGCGGCAAAATTTCCATAAGCAAACCTTGTTTATATTTTGCCACATACCATTTATGAAATTTCAAAGCACGCTCAATATCTGTCGTCTTGAATTTTTCAATCCTCTGTCCACCCTTTATTTGAACCATTTTATAAAGGGCTTCGATTTGTTCTCCGGTTTTAACATCCAACATAATATAATTTTAGCACATTTTAAAAAAGAAAGATTTTATTTATATATTTTTATTTGCTCTACTATTTTTAAAACATTCTGTTTCAAGCTATCATAATCTTTATCATTATCTAATCTATAATCCCAATCTGTTACATCATCCAAATCAATTTCTGTAACATCATTTTCGCCGATCAATTTCCCTCCTCGAGATTCTCTAATATCTCTATTCGCATCAACCCTTATCGAAATTGCACCGGCTTTTTTAAACACTTCATACTCGTGCTTAATTCTAACATCAGTTACAACAATATCACCTCTTTGAGCAATAATTTTTTCAAGCCAATAATCCGGACTTTGACTTCGTCCCCAATTGCCCAATTCTATCAAGCCTTGACGATAATTTACTTTATTAGCCTCTATTTCGTCATAAGTTAGATTATATTTTTTTGCGTATTCAATTTTAATAATATCACCCATTGCACAACGCCTAAAATTTGGCATTGCCTGCATTAAAATCTTTGCAGCAGTATCTTTTCCCGAATATTGTTTACCTGAAAATATTATAATCATATTAAAACCTTTACTTTTTTATTCAAATTTTTGCAAATACAATTTTAAATCAGCAATTCTCATATCTACAGCAAGAATTACATCTTTCATCTGTAAATCCAGTCGTTTTGCGCCTTTAAAACACGTATGAAAGAATAAAATCGTAGAAGTTGCCTTAACTAAATCATCCTTCATTTGTTTTATCTTAGCGTAAATTGTCGGGTCAACGATTTCTTTATTTTCACAAAGAGCTGTAAAAATATCTCCGAACCACCATTGAACTTCCTCTACATTATTAGCCTTCAAACCTTTTTCAGCTTTTTTTAGATAAGTGGAAATTAACGAATAAACTTCAACCAATTTTTGTTTTTTTTGTGGCAAAAATTTCTTAAAGTAAGCCATTGTTTGTTCATAACCAACATTTATCAAATTGCGTCTGGCTTCTTTGTTTAAATTAAAATCTGCAAAAAATACATCGCCCGTATCAATTCTTACGCAATCATAACGGTCATTTGAACCAAACATTTCGGTTACAAAATCCGTAGCAACATCCGTTACACAGCTATAAATTGTATTAATAAAGGAAATCGGGTTTGCTTCATCCTTGCTGTAATCGCCTTCCAAACGGAATTCCAAGATTCGACTTTCTGAATTATCTAAATTTTCTGACAATTTCCACATAGGAGACGCCTTCTGCAAATCTCCGTCTACAAGAAAAGAATCCTCGTATTTATAAGGCGCCATAAGCCCTGGCATGCTTGAAGAAATTTTGATTGCCTGTGCTATTTCAAATTTTGGTGTAACATTTTTGGAAAATTCTTGAGAAGCAAACTTCGTCAAGTTTGTTGTTATAATTACAAGTTTTTTTTCTAAATCTTCAAAATTTATATTACGTCCTCGCACATTTTCAACTTTTTTAGACAAAAGCTCATTCAACCAATCTTGAAAAATTTCACCTTTCGATAGAGCAAAAGCCTTACCGAAGCCCAAATGAATATCTTTAAAGAGGTCAAAATTAACCTTCATAAAAATATTTTCTAATTCATAAGATTTATAACCACAAGCAACAAGAGATGCTATAACAGAACCAACTGAAGAACCGCCGATTATATCATATTCAATTCCAAGCTCTTCCAACGCTCTAATTGTTCCAATATACGCCATTCCTCGAATTGCGCCACCGCCAAATAAACAAGTATATTTTAAAGGATTAGTCATTAGCTCCTGCCTTTGTTTTTACTTCTTCTGATTTTTTATTATACATTTTTAAATATTTTCCAAAAGTTTTACCACAAAACATTGTTCTTTTATAATAATCAATTCCATATTCCGGTTCAAGATATGATTTTTTTACATTTTCTTTTTTTACATAAATTGCACAAATTCGTCCATCAAAAATATGTACCCAATTTGGGTCTTTATCAAGAACTTCACAAATATCAGTAGCCTTATTCGGCATAAGAATTTCTGTCGGATAATTCTTTAAAATATCCTGCCAATTTTCTTCCGCTAACCAAAAATTTCGAAGAGTTAAAAATTCTTTATTATCATAAACTTCCTCATACCTGCCATCCATATAGATTAAATTATCCGGATAAAGTTTATAAGAAACATAACTTCCATAACCAAAAGGTACAACAATATTACCTTTAATATTATTAATCATTAGAAATTCTGTTTCATAAAGCGGATATTTATATAAATCACATCTCGGATACATTGGTGAAGAAAATGGAACAGCTAAAAGCGTACAAACTAAAACGGCAGGATAAAGCGCTTTTTCCAAAATTTTCAATAAATTTTTGCAAGGAATTTTTAGACGTACAACACATTTCTTCAATCTAAAAATTAGCACCATAATATCGCTATAGCAAAGAGCTGCTGAGACAATCAGAGTTAGTGAAAGCAATTTAACATGCGCCAAACCGGAATAAAGAGTTACCGCTAAAACTATAGTTTTTGTAATATCTATTTTCTTTTTATTAATAAAACTTACACAAAATGCGAAAATTCCATAAAGGCTTGGTAGCAAATAGTACCAGAAATGGCGTGCTGCCAAAAAACTCCACCATTCAACGATGTATTTTCTATGCATTGTTGTAGCAGATAGCAAAAATCCTAAATATTTATATCCATAAGGATTTACGATTAACAGCGGTGTTGAAATTGCAAGCAAAGCAAAATACTTTTTCCAAGGTTTTTTGCTTAAAATCAACCCTATCATATACATAAATATCAAACCTAAACCTGATACAACTCCACCATGAAGATTATTCCAAATAATCACAGCAGGCGGAATTATCCAAATCGCGTTAGTTGCATAATTTTTTCTTAATTTTTCCATTAAGTATAGGAATAAGCTAAAGAAGAAAAAGCTAAACAAATGGCAACGAATACCTGAAGAATTAACGTGATAAAACAAAGCTAAAAATACGGTTATGAATAGTAATGACGTAGGATATTTCGGTTTTTGGAGCTTTTGAGTTTTGATTACAAAAATTGAAGTTCCAAACATTAAAATTGTTTGAAGAAAAATCGTTCCAAATGCGCCAAAGTATTTTAAAAACAAATAAAATACAACACCTGACCCCCATTCATGGTCATACCAAGGATGAGTTGGCGTATATGACAAGAAGTCTTTGAACGGTAAAATACCTTGTTCAATAAAGCGTTCACCAACAATTAAGCGCGCGAAAAAGTCATAATCGTAGTTTACGGAAAGACAAGAAAGTGTAAGACAAATTAGAAAAATTGTTGTGAATAATAATATTTGTTTTTTTTGTTTCATTTTACCCCTCACCCTTTCCCTCTCCCACAAGGGGCGAGGGGATGCGCTTGCGATGTTTACTAAATTTAACAGTAGTCCCCACCTTTATATTATTAAAAACTACGTTCTAATAAATATCAAAAAAATCATATAATAACTTTTTTTGTTTTCTCGTTAATAACATTTGTTTAACTTTTCCATTTATTTTAAATTCAAATACTAAAGTAAAATATGAACCATGGAATTTGAAATCCTCAAACTTCTTATCTAAAATATATTCTTTGTCACTTTCTGATATAACAATAAATTCTGAGTAAAAATCCATGTCAATCTTTTTTCCTCGAATTGGAATTGTATTTATACACTCCATTCCTGAGAAATGAAACAAGGGTATTCCATACTTCTGTACAATTCTTTTCTTTGGTTTGCGATACAGATATACCATTGCACAAAAAGCTATTATCCATAAAACTATAATTAAAATTAATGTTTTCATGCATTAAGCTCCTATAAAAGTCCCCACTTTTATATATTTTTAAACGGTGGGTACGCAATACGATAAATTACGAACAACTCACCAGATTAATGTTACTTTACCCACCCTACGTATTGTTATGACAAGTGTGTTTAAACCAACGTTACTTCAATTATTTTAACATAAATACACTAATATATTTTTAATTACCTCTTTTTATGCTAAAATAATTAACGAGTTTAGGAGATTAGAGTATGGGATTAACATTAGTAGAAAAGATTATTTCAGAACACGCAGGCAAGCAAGTACACGCCGGTGAACTTGTAATTTCAAAAGTTGATGTATCCGCAGTTCAAGACGGAACAGGCCCTTTAACAGTTCAAGAATTTAAAAAACTTGGTAAATCTAAACTAAATAATCCCGAGAGAACTATATTATTTATTGACCACGCTTCACCAAGTCCGAGAAAAGAGCTTTCTAACACACACATGGTGCTTAGAGAATTCCATAAAGAATATGGCGCTGTACTTTCAGATGTTGGCGCAGGTGTTTGCCACCAAAGATTAATTGAAACTTTCGTGAACCCCGGTGAAGTTTTAGTTGGTGCGGATTCTCATACTTGTACCTCAGGTGCTTTGGGTGCGTTTGCGACAGGCATGGGTTCTACCGATATTGCAGTTGCGATGGCTCTTGGCAAAACTTGGTTGAAAGTTCCTGCAACATTCAAAATCGTTGTAACAGGAAAATTCAAAGAAGGTATTTGTTCAAAAGATTTAATGCTTCACCTTATCGGCATGATTGGCGCAGACGGGGCAACTTACAAGGCATTGGAATTTACAGGTGACACGATTGATAATATGACAATGTCAGAAAGATTTACACTTGCTAATATGGCTGTAGAAGCAGGTGCGAAATGCGGTTTGTTTATCGCAGACGATAAAACAAAAGCATTCTTAAAAGAACGCGGTAGAGAAGACAAATTCAGACAAATATTACCTGATTCAGACGCCGTTTATGAAAGAATTATTAATATTAACGCAGAAGATGTACCGCATACGGTTTCTTGTCCTCACACAGTTGATAACACTAAGCGCGTTGAAGAACTAAAGGATGTTAAAGTTGACCAAGTTTATGTAGGAACTTGTACTAACGGCAGAATTGAAGATTTGAGAGTTGTTGCCAATATTTTAAAAGGAAAAACTGTTCATCCTGACGTTAGAATGTTAATTTCTCCGGCTTCTAAAGATGTGTTTAAACAAGCTTTAAAAGAAGGTTTGATTGATATTTTTGTAGAAGCAAACGCAGCGATTTTAGCACCCGGTTGTGGCCCTTGTGTTGGCGTACATGCCGGAATCTTGGGCGACGGTGAAGTGTGCTTAGCAACACAAAACAGAAACTTCCAAGGCAGAATGGGTAATACAAAAGGATTTATCTACTTGGCATCTCCTTATGTAGCAGCATATACTGCTTTAAGAGGTTATATTTCAGCAGAATAAAGTTATTGTCGGGTTCAATGACAATAGTTGAACCCGACCTACAAATCTAAGGGGTGGGGTTAAAACTATGAACTTACTACTTTTAAAACAATTATCAATCCTAAGCGCTTTTGCAGGCGTTATTTTAGGACTCATAACAATCGTACCATACGTAAGCTTTTTAAGCTTTATGATACTAATATTATGCTTGTCCGCATTCGTACTTGCATACCTTAAACAAAACGAATTAATTGGCATTATTAGCGTAAGAGAAGGTTGTATATTTGGAGCTGTTATCGGTTTTGTATCATTTATAGCATTTTCAATAGTTTACACACCAATTAGTATGCTTTTAGGATGGCTTATACCTTCTTATACACAAGGTTTTTTAAGATTTTTTATGGGAAGTTTCGGTTCTTTTATCGTAATGCTTCTTCTTATGATTCTTATGGCTGGTATAAGCGCATTGTTTAACGGATTCGCAGGACTTGTAACAGCTTATGTTTACGAACTTATTACAGGTATCAAAAAAGAAAATAATCAAAATACAAGCGTCGATTTTGAAATTAAATAAAAAAATAATAATACTAAAAAAGCGCTCGATATTAATAATATCGAGCACTTTTTACTTATTTAAACTTACTAAGAAATTCTACCAGGAACTACAACGCCACCTTTCAAATTCTTTTTGTAGAATTCTACATGTGGTTGAAGAACGCTATCTAGAACTTCCGGAAGTTGTTTATTTTGCATAACTGCTTCTACTATTTCTTGATAGCAAGTTGCGAATGCTCTTAATTGAGTTAGAGCACCTGCTGCTTCCGGAGTTAAGCCTAGAGAATTTGTTTCAACATATTCTTTGAAGAATGCACCTGTTGATTCATAAGACTTAGTCAAAGCGCCAATGTAAGCTTCTGCGTTTTCAGCACAAACACCGTTATCCATAGGAACAGTTAGAGCGAAAACTAACTTGTTAGCAGGATTGAAGTGTGCTTCTGCTGAGTGGTGCATAGCATCAGGAACTTTTGCAATTTGTTTCAATGTGTCTTTAACAGATTCGTTTTGCATTTGAGCGTGCCAGTAAACTGTATTTTCAAACATTGAACCCATATATTGGTGAACAGATGCTGCAATACCGTTAAGTTTAGCATCAGCCCAGAAAATACCTTCTTTTAAAGCATCATTAATTTCTAAATCAGCTGATAGTGATTGAGAAGAAATTTCTTGAGCAGAACGCAACATTGATGCCATGTCTTCTTTTTTCATGCCTGCAAAAGCAAGTGTAAATAAAGCGTGGTCATCAAATGCTGAGAATCTTCCGCCAACATCATCGTGAATAAATAAATCGCCTAACCAGCCGTTTTCGTTAGAAGTTCTACGAAGTTCGCTCTTTTCAGCGTTCTTATCAGTTACAGCGATAAAGTGTTTAGCTGCTGATTTTTTAGCTTCTTCTTCTGATTGACCTTTAGCCATATAAGCATCTTCTAACATTTTTTGAATTCTCAAGAAACCGTCTTTTGTTTCAAAAGTTGAACCAGATTTAGATGCGATTAGATAGTTTGAAGATAAAACATCGTTACTTAATTTGTGCAAAAATCTTGCCAAGCTAATTGAATCAACATCTGAATAGAAGAAGATTGAATCAGAATTGATGTTCAAACCGTTGATACCAAGCATGTGTTCTACAGTATGTTTAGAACCGCCAATACCCATAACGCTAAGTTTGTTAACGCCTGTTTGAGCTTTCAATTTTGCTGCTAAAGAATAGATGTCGTCTAATCTTTTTAATTGTTCTTGTGGTAAATTTACCCAGTTTAAGAATTTGCCTTCTTTGTTTGCACGAGAAGAAAATTCGCTTACGAATTCAGATGTTTTAGATGAATATTTTGAAAAATCAACACCTGAAAAAACTGTTCTTAATGATGAATTTTTAGTTAACATATTAACTCTCCTTTTTTAGTTGAATTGTTCAATTATATATTACCATGAAGAAAATTGCTAATTAACTTTCAAACTAAGCATGTGTTTCTTGTTTCTTAAATTGCATTTCATAAAGCGCTTTATATGCGCCGTTTTGAATGTTCAATAATTCCTCGTGGTTGCCTTCTTCAACAATTTCACCTTGGTTAATAACAACGATTTTATCCGCGTTTTGAATTGTTGAAAGTCTGTGAGCAATTACGAATACTGTTTTGTCTTGCATCAAGTTGTCAATTGCTTTTTGTACAATAGCTTCAGCCTTGTTATCCAAAGCTGATGTAGCTTCGTCCAAAATAATGATTGGCGCATCTTTCAAAAACGCTCTTGCAATCGCAACACGTTGTTTTTGACCGCCTGATAAAAGCACCCCGCGTTCGCCAATTACAGTATTTATACCGTCTTTGAGAGAGGCGATAAATTCGTCCAAATAGGCCATTTTAACAGCTTTTTGAATTTGTTCGTCTGTAGCTTTTTCATTACCTAACAAAATATTTTCTTTGATTGTACCTGAGAACAAGAAATTGTCTTGGAACACAACTGCGATATTTTGTCTTAATGATTGAAGCGAATAATCTCTTATATCAACGCCATCAATTGAGATTGAACCGGATTTGATATCGTAAAATCTTGGAATAAGGTTTACAATTGTAGTTTTACCACCGCCGGAATTACCAACAAATGCAATTGTTTGACCTTTTTGAACGTCAAGATTAATATTTTTCAAAACAGGTGTATTTGGTATGTATTCAAAATTAACATTCTTGAATTTAACACTAGATTTAATTTCTTCCAATGTTTGTGGGTTTTCTTTATCCTTGATTGCAGGTTGAGTATCTAACAAGTCAAAGATACCTTCGATTGCAAAGAATGAAAATTGAACCGCGTTTAAGTTGTTACCAATGTTTTTAACAGGTGTGTATAACAAGATTAATGCTGTGATGAATGAAACAAAGTTACCACTTGTGATTTGACCTGACATAATTAAGTGTGAACCATAACCGATAGCAGCTGCGATACCAACAGAAACAATTACGTGCATCATTGGTGAAAGCCATTGAGTCTTTTGAACCATTTTGATTCTTAAATTAAACACATTTTTAAGAATCCATTGGAACTTGCTTGTTTCATTGTTTTGTAAGTTGTAAGAAGTGATTGTTTTATTACCTGCAAAAACTTCATTATATTCTGTGATGATTGCCGCATCAGCAACAACAGTTTTTTGCATAACGCTTTTAATACGCTTTTGAATTTTTGCAACAGGTGCAAACGCACAACCTAAAACTACTACCGCGATTAAAGCTAATTGCCAAGAGTTGTAGAATAAAACGCATACGAGAGAAATAGATGAGAAAATTCTCTGAGTGAAAACGCTCAAATTATCTAACAAGCCGGAGCATGCAGAATCAGCCATGTTATTGAACTGAAATACTACATCACCGGAATTTCTTTTATCATAAAATGATGTTTCAAATGTTAATAACTTTCTGAAAAGGTCGAATTTCAACC
Source organism: uncultured Candidatus Melainabacteria bacterium (assembly GCA_934777245.1). Next base: position 28,083 of record CAKVND010000014.1, read on the forward strand.
CGTTTGTGATTTTTCCGCCAACCCAAGTTGAAAGGTATGATGACAAGTATTTCAAACCGCCTTGAACGGACGTGAAAGCTACGATACCAAGAGGAATATACCATGGAGAAGCAACACTTTTTTCAACCATAACTAAATCCATGTATGGTTTTAGAGCAAGTGCAATAATTGCGTCTAATGAACCTATCGGAATACAAATAAGCATTGAACAAAGCGCTCTAAACCAAACCGGTTTTACATACGGCCACATGCGCTTGTAATTTTTTACAAAACGCTGATTTTTTAACATATCTAAAAATTTTTTCACAACAACTCCTCTTGTTTTTAATGCGATAATAATACCATAAAAATGTAAAAGATAAAATAATACTATATTTCACAATAACAATATATTAAAACAACCTAAAAAAACAAACTCTTGCAAAAAAAAATTGATGTGATATTCTAAATGTACAAACTTAATATTTTCATGCGTCTGTAGCTCAGCTGGATAGAGCATCTGCCTTCTAAGCAGAGGGTCCCGCGTTCGAATCGCGGCAGGCGTAAATAAAAAAGGATTGGTTTTCCAATCCTTTTTTATTTGTTTATTTTTGGTACAAATAATTAAATCCTTACTATTTATGATAACATCCCTTATAAACTGTTTTTGAAGCCTTGCCTAAGTTTCTTACAAAAGTACAAGCATGAATTATTAAGACTTTTCTTCGAGTTGCCAATTATAAAACATATTGATTGCACTATAACAGAAATATGAATTAATAAAGTCCCATTCTCTAACTATATCTTGTTCTGAACATTAACTGTTCTACTACCATCAACGCTGGTATGCTTTTGTTTTTTCTATAATAACTTGTCAATATTCAGTAAGGGAAAAGCTTACATTTTTCCCAAATTTTTATTTATAAACATCTTAATTTTCTAGGCAAAAGCTTCTTGGCGTTGTGATTCAGAAATTCTTCTTTCATAAGCAAGTTGTCTTTGTTGTAAAAGAATATTATCTAAAATTTCTTCGCTTGTATTTTCGTATTTAGTAACGATAGCATTATTTTTACCTTTTGCCGGAACAAAAACTTTTTTAAGCAATTCGCCTTTATCGGTTATGTCATATTGAATACCTTCATAAACGATTTTCTTTGGCTCACCGGAAATAACAACATCTTTATTAACTTTTCTAAATGTTCCACATTTTTCTACATATTCTTGAATTTTTTCTGACATTATTTTTTCGACTTCTTTCATGGTAAGCTTTCTTTTTACAGCTTGTTTCCAAACCTTTTCGTAAGAATCATAATATACTTGATATTCATTCTTTCCAGCTTTTCTAAAAACTGCCATAGATTCATTTGCCGATTTATGTGCAAGTCCTCTTTCTAATGGTGCGTTATAACTTGCTTGTGCAATATCAATTTTGCGTTGAGCTTCTTTTGCTTCTGCTGTACTAGTTTCTATACCTTTTAAAATTTTCTGTGCTTCTTTTTCAGCATTTTCTTTAGCACTAAAAAACTCTTCAAAAACTTGTGCAGATTCTTTTGCAGATTTAGCATTCCTTTCTGCATATCTTTCCATTGGTGCATTATAAATAGCTTGCGCTAGTTCTTCTCTTTGCGGAGATGTTCTATTTTGTAGAAGTTCACTCAATTTCCAATATTTAAATTTTTCGCCTAATTTTTGCATTGATTCTTGCATTGATTCTTGTATTGATTCTGACATTTCTGAATCAACATATTTCATTAACCTATCTTTAAATTCATTTATTGCAATTTCAGGATTGCCACTAGTTTTTATTGCTTGTAAATCCTGTCTGACTATAGGTTCTAATTCTTTTAGAACTTTTTCTTTCATATCATTTGTCATGGATTTATCAGCATTTACATTTTCTTCAATTTCGGCAAGAATCTTTTTGCATAAATTCTCACCCACACTAAATTTAGCCTGAATTTCTCCATCCTTAATAAAATATTCAGCTTTAATACCACCTTCGGCAAGTTTAGGAATTAGTTGTTCATAAACTTTTAATTGTTCTGCTAATTCCGGTGATGTTTGAGGTTTAACAGCAGGCTTTGCATTTTGAGTAATATTTTGCGTTGTTTCTGAAGTTGATGTGGTATTAGTAGTGTGTGAAGAAGGATTTTTATTGCTTCCACCAGAAGCGTTTCTTCTTAAAGATGTCTGTGTTGTACTATTTGATTTTACAGATAAGCCTCTATTGCTTCCTCCAGACGATTTTGTACTTGAGCCGGGTGTTGCGTTAGCATTTGCAGATCTGGCATTACTACCAGAAGATGTTGTTTGAGCCTCTTTTGGTTTTTGTTCAGCTCTTTCTCTAGCTTCCCTTGCAGCCCTCTCTGCTTTTTCTTTAGCTTCTTTTTCAGCTTTTTCTTTAGCCTTCTTCTCGGCTTCTGCTTTTAGTTCACTTGATGTTTTAAAAAATTTCTGTATCTTTTCTCCAAAGCAACCTTTTCTTGCAGCTATACCAGCTACTACAACTCCTGCGAGGGCAGTTGCGCCAATCATGTATTTTGCTGCTGTGCTCATTTTTTCATCTTTTTTTACCGGTTGAGCCTTGCTAGTAACAACAGTAACAGGTTGTTCTGCTTTAAACATTACATTCTGCGGAATTTGCGTTTCATAGCTGTAATTTGTTGAAATACTCATTTTTACGTCCTTACAATTTTTCCCTATACATTTATAAAAACACAAACATCTTTTTAATTGCGCGCGTTTCCCTTCCCTTCCCTTCCCTTCCCTTCCCTTCCCTTCCCTTCCCTTCCCTATTAGATTATAGGCTATTTTCTTTTACAAGGAACTCGTATTTACATTTCTTAACACTTCTGTATTTTTAATAGATTTTTTTCAACTCTATCGGCCATAAACGTCGACACAAAAGGAATTATTGCATAATAAATACCTGCCATAATTAAAATCGGCTTTGCGATTCTGATTCCTTCGACTTGTTTTTCCAAATGTGGCAAACCTTTATTGGCTTTTTTAAAATTTTCGATAAATTTTTCGGTCGGCTTGTCCAACAATTTATCTATAAGATAGCTGCTCGCAATGCTTAAACCTGTTGAAATTATCGAATTATAAATAAGTGTATTTTTTCTGTCTTCTTCAATTTTTTTAGAACGTTTGGTTTCAAATGCAAATGCGCCCGTAGAAAAAACATCAGTTAAAGCAATTATATGCATCGGGAAATTTGAGTCTTTGTATTTTTTTGAAAAATCCTGCGTTCCTTTTTTATCGATTATTTTCCCGATTCCTTGCGCAATTTTATCATTTTTGCCTTTAAATGAAGGATTTGGACTGACTTTTTCTTGTTTTTGCGGAAACATTTTATTAAGCACAATCGGTACGCCTGCCACCGTCAGCATTGCTTTTGGAAGTGCTACGACCATTCCCAGTCCTAATTTAAAAGTTTGCGTTGCAAGCGTGTAAGCTTTTGATTTATATAAATTTTCGCCTTCTTCTTTAAGATTTTTAATCGTTTCAGGTTTCAAATATTTTTCAGAATTTTTGTCAATTTTTTTTATAGAATTTGCAACCGGTCGTGAAATTCCGAGCATCAAAAGATAACCTGTAAGGCTTGAGGCTATAGATTTTGCACAAGCAATTTTTTTGTTCTGTTTATCCGTATTTGGCGTTGCCATAATTACAGCAGGACGAACAAGCATAGAACAGGCCAAAGTCGTTCCGGCAGCGAAAAGTGCGCCATTATCAGCTGCGAATTCTAATCCTTTTTTTAAAATTTTATTTGTATAAAATCCCTTGAATGAGATATTTGAATTTACTTTCATCTATTTTTATTAGATAACATAAATATGGAATTAATTAAACAGTTCAAGAAGAGCGAAATTGTCGGAAGTATTTTTATATACTTGATTTTGCTATTAAATGTTTTTGTTTTCAAAGATTCACCAATTGCTTTTGTATCGGCATTTTTCGGAATAACTTATACAATTCTCGCAGGGAAGGGAACGCCTGTTTGTTATATTTTTGGTGTAATGGGTTCTAGCTTTTATGGATATTTAGCTTTTCATAATGCCTTGTGGGGAAATCTGATTTTGTATATGGGATATTATGTTCCAATGCAAATCTTAGGCTATTTTAGGTGGCACAAGCATTTAAAATCCGATAAATATGAAATTGAAAAAATCTCATTAAACAAAAAAGAATTGTTTATTTTGGTATTACTTTCAATCTTAGCCTGCATAATTACTTCATACATTCTGATTTTAACAAAAGATAAAAGTCCTTATATTGACGCAATTACATCTGTTTTATCAATTGCGGGCATGTATTTGACTGTTAAGCGTGCAATTGAACAATGGTGGTTTTGGATGATTGTTAACGGACTCGCTGCCTTTATGTGGATAAAAATTGCAATGGAAGGTGAAAAAGTTTATTCGACAGTTATAATGTGGAGTGTGTATTTTATATTAGCAATTTATTTCCATACAACTTGGAAAAAAGAAATAAAAAACATAAAATAACAAAAAGGCGAAACGCTTTGCGTTTCGCCTTTCTTTTGCAAATTTATTTTTTCATAGTTGGCGGTTCAACTTCTTCCGGACAAGGATGTGGGCGTTGACCGTGTTCAAATCTTTGTCGCCCTTCTTTTTTCATTTCTTCAAGAATTTTCTTTTGATCTTTTGTCAAAATTGATTCAAATTCTTTCATATTCTTTTTACGGATTGAATTTGCTTTCTTTTCTAAATTTTTAATATCTTTATCAATCGCATTCAACCTTTCTTCCTGAACCCAACCTGCAACTCTTGACATTTTAACCATTTCGGCTTCTTTTTTCTTGTCACGAATTTTGTCCATAATTGGTTTCATTTCTTTGTGTCCTTTTATACGAAGTTCTTTTGCCTTAACTTTTTGTTCTTCTGTTAAGCCTAATTTTTGTTCAAAAGCCGCTTCTCTAGCTTTTCTCATCTTTATCATTTCTTCCCTTGAAGGTGGATTTTTAAAATCCGGTTTTCTAAAGCTGTCTTCTGCAGCGAATGCTGCTGATGAAATTAAACATAAAGCACAAGCCATAATTACTATTTTTTTCATTTTCAATACCTCTCTTATTTATAATAAATCTTCTAAAACTTCTGCTAATTCTCTCTTAGCATTATAAATTCTTGATTTTATTGTTCCTATCGGACAATTCAGTTTCTGCGCAGCTTCTTCATAAGTATTGCCATAAATTTCACAAAGCATAATCGTTTCTCTAAGTTTTGGTTTAAGAGCATCGATTGCTTTTATAATTCGTTTTTGGCGTTCACTTATAATTACACAATCTTCCGGAGTTCGTTTTTTATCCTTAATTGAACACAGAACAAATTCATCTGATGTTGAATTTTGTTCATTCTTAACAACCGCAGATTTTAGGTAATCTTTTGAAGTATTTTTGGCAATAGTATTTATCCAACTCTTAAAAGAACCGCGTTCTTCATATTTATCAGCATTCTTCCAGAGTTTTATATAAACTTCTTGCTCTATATCTTCGTTTTCTTGTTTAGTTATAAGTTTAATTATATTTTTAATATTTTGTTTGTTCGCATTTATTATTTCATTAAAGTTCATTCATCCACCATTAACAACCCGTAAGAATCAACCGGAAAACCTAAATCCTCTGCCGATAAACTATCACCATACTTCAAAGAATCCATCAAATCATCATTCGTGGTAACAAATCCATACGTTAATGTTGAAAAAAGTAAAAGCAACATTGCACAAGCAACTCTAATTTTTGGACGCTTTTTCTTTTTTGCATGATAATAAAATTTTACTTCATCAATTAATCCGGAGACTTTTTCCATCTTTTCCGCTTCAAGCCTGCAGTCCTCACATTCTTCAATGTGCTTTTTCAAGGTTTCCTCGTCAGAAAAAACAAACAATCCTTCGTATTTAGTACATTTCTTATCCATTTGATTACCTCTTATACTAGTATAACGAAAATGAAGAAAAATTGTTCAGAATTATTTATAATACCCTCTCTTGAATTTCTAAATTCAAAACCAAATAAAAAACTTAACCTTTTCATTAAGAAAATCTTTCTCGCCAAAGGAGAGATTTAGCACTAAGAATAAAAAAAAGACCTTGTGTATATGAAACAAGGCCTGTCCGTTTAAATAAGAAGAGAGAGCTTTATGTTCTTTATAAAAATCATCAAGAAAAATTTTTGCTAGTTAAAAGTCAAATATTTTACAAATCTTTACATAACTCCCTAAAAAAATTAAGCGAGTGATTATTTACACTCGCTTTATAATCAATTTTATCTATTATAACCAATTGGTCTTCTACTAGATGAATTTCTATCCTTCGTAAAATCTTCCATGGCTTTATCAAAATCTTCTTGAAGAATTTTAAAATCATCCATGTCACTTTTCTTAAATGTTTTATTATCCATTTTTTCAAAAATTCCGGCTCTTAAATATCCGTAATTATGAGCTTCATTAACTACAAATCTAACATCCGCTCCAGTTGCATTCATTGACTCCATTTTTCTTAACATAGAATCAATATCGACATTTTCATCAACTTTTTTATTTTTCGTATGAATTTTAAAAATATCTTTTAATCCGTTAAAATCCGGCGTATCAACTTTATAGTGCTTACCAAAACGTCCTGAACGTACAATTGCTTTATCCAAATTTTCAAAGTTGTTTGTTGCAGCTAAAACATAAACTTCATCTTTACCATTATCAATATCTGTCATCAATGTTAGAATTTGGTTCACAATTTTATCTCCATGTTCATCTATTCCACCACGTTTTTTAGCAACAGCATCAAATTCATCTAAGAAAATTATAGTCGGCTGATTTTCTTTTGCTTCTTGAAATAAATTTCTCCAATTCTTTTCCGCTTCGCCTGCCCACATAGAATCTATATCTAAACCGTTTAAACTTATAAAATTTGCACCAGCTTCATTTGCTAAAGCTCTTGCTATATGAGTTTTACCTGTTCCTGGAGGCCCATAAAGGATTGCACCATGATTTACGTCAAAATGTTCATACGCATCAGGATAACGTAATGGATATATGATATCACGCTTTAAAGCTTCCTTTAACCCATCCAAACCACCTACATCTGCAAATGTTACTTTCGAACCGGCATTCTTTTTTGTTGTAAACATTGTAGATAAAGTCTTTTTATTTATTTGTTCAACTTGTTGCTTAACCTCTTTTTCATGATCAAATGGACGCGCAAAAACTTTTCTGTACATACTTAAATCGGTTTTTGGCTTGCTTTTCATCGTTAGAAGATTTCCTTGAACTGAAATAATATCACCATCTACTATGTAAAAGCTCTCTTCCGGTTTTAAATTATATGTTTTAGTTCCGGAAATAAGTGGAACGTCAAAATCATTAAGATTTACAACTTCTCTATCTCCAAGGCTGTTGATTGTAAAACCTAAATTACCACCTAAAGCTTCTTCTGCAATATAAAAACTGCGTTTAATAGGATTGTTACCTAAATTTTCTGATCTGTACATTTTTTTTGCACAATCTTGCAAATCTTTACCTACAAGCAACAAATCTCCAAGTTTAAAATTTTGTAATATTGAGGCAATTCTTTCTTCAAGAGGAATTTTCTTAACTAAATCTGTTGCTAAAGCATTTGGAACGGCTTTAAAATTAATTTGATTATAATTTCTGTTTAAAAGATTTAAATCCATAACTTTACCCGTATTTTGACTAGGCATTGTTACATTCTTTTTTGATACAGCTGTGCTTTCTGCATAATAATTTGTTGTTGTGCGTGCGATCGGATTTATTCTCATGCTTACCTCCTATACAATGTACAAAAAAAAAGGCTTGTAATTTCTTTATAGAATTCACAAGCCTTTTTAAAATATTTATAGTTTAATCTATGAAACCTGTAAATTCACGTCAATACGACATAACAAAATAATCGAAATAATAATTCGACACATATTGCTAATCATATTAACTAGTGAATTAAGATTAAACAATTCCTACACCCTTTTAATTAATTGTAACTTTTACACTATATATGTTTTTTAAAAATTTGTCAATAGCTTTTATTAATAAAAATAAAAAAGCGAGTCATATCACTGAATACAACCCGCTTTATTTTTTTAAACTTTCATTTCTTTTTCAAATCCGAATAAAGAACTGATAGATTCATCATCATGGATTCTTGAAATTGCTTGTCCAAGTAATGGCGCTATTGATAATTGTTTAACATTACTTGGCAAATCTTCAGCCTTCCAAGGAATTGTATTTGTTACGATACATTCTTCAATTGGAGCGTTCTTTAATCTTTCAATTGCAGGACCTGAGAATACAGGGTGAGTAGCGCCAACATAAACAGCTTTAGCGCCTTTGCTCTTCAATAATTTTGCTGCTTCACAAATAGTTCCTGCCGTATCAATAATATCATCAAACATCAAGCAAACTTTGCCTTCTACGTCACCAATAATATTAGCAGCAATTGCTTCATTATGTTTGTCTCTACGTTTATCGATTAATGCGATAGGACAATCCAATTTTTTAGCAAAATGTCTTGTTCTGTTTGCACCACCCATATCAGGGCTAACTGCAACCATTTCATCCGGATTTATATTTAATGATTTAACATAATCAACAAGAATTGGAGTTGCAAAAATGTGGTCAACTAGGATGTTGAAGAAACCTTGGATTTGACCTGTGTGCAAATCTACTGCCAAAACTCTATCAGTACCGGCTGTTGTCAACAAGTCTGCAACCAATTTTGCAGTAATAGCTTCTCTGCCGGAAGTTTTTCTATCTTGACGAGCATATCCATAATAAGGAATAACCGCTGTAATTGTCTTTGCGCTTGCTCTTTTGAATGCATCAATGATAATCAAAAGTTCCATCAAATTTTCGTTTACCGGATTGCAAAGCGGTTGAATAATGAATACATCATCGCCTCTAATACTTTCTTTAACTTGAACATAAATTTCGCCATCCGCAAAGTTTTTGATAACCATTGGTCCAACTGTTGTTCCAAGGTAATCCGCAATTTCTTGTGCTAATTTTGGATTAGAACGACCTGCAAATAATTTGATGTCGTGAGTGGGGTTAACTGCTTTTTCCAATTGCGGATAAGTCATTTCAAGTGTCATTTGAAAAAATCCTTTCATAAAAATTGTTATAGTTGAGTACAACTATTTTACAATTAAAATGATTTTTTCTAAAGGGTTCATTACGAAATATTAAGAAAAGGTTTTGGGGCGGGAGAAAAATGTATGTGCGACAATAATTGGTGGAATGAAAAATTGAAAATGGAAAGTGGAAAATTGTTTTAGAAAAATTTTATCATAAATTAAGTTTATTGAACGCATTTAATCATTATATTTTTTATAATAATTTTCCACTTTCCATTTTCAATTTTCCATTTTTTAATTAATCCAACAGAATCACACCGACTCAAAGCACCCTAACTAGCTCTTCGCATCAAATCAGAAAGTTTTACATTCTTATTTTTCAAAGAAGGCTCACTTTTTTTAATTATTTCAGGTTCTTTAAGTTGTGATAAACCAATTTTTTGAGGTTCTTTTTCAAATATCAAAATTTTATGCATAATTACTTCAAATATATTCATGATAGTCTCCTTACATATTATTATATGCGAATATTTCTAAATCATTATCATACATTAAAACTATTTTTTACTCCAAATTCATTACTCCTTATGATATGATATAACTATACAATAATAGGGATAAAGATTTGAATACAAGTTTAGACGAAAATTTTGATTTAGCATGCGAACTTTCAGAAAAAGATTTTACACACGAAGAACTTTTACAAATGCTGAACAAAGGTAATATTGCAGAGCGTCAAATTGCAGCGCTAAAGTTTGACAAAGTTGAAAATGATGTTGACGCGTTTGCTTTAATGAATAATCTTACAGGTTGTGATGGTAAAATCAGAGAAGCGGTAGCACTTAGAATTAATCAGATAATAACATTAGACTCAAATTCTAGAGAATATTTTAATTTCCCGCTTGTATTTGCCGACGCGACAATTGATATAAACGCAAATATTTGCAGACTTGTAGTTGATAGTGCAAAATTATTAAAAACTGATGAAGATTTTACAAAAATCTACGTTCAAAGAATTTTGGAATTTACGGATGAAGCGTTTGACGCGTTGGATAAATTCATATTTCGCGATAAAAAATATGTAATCAATAAACAGCTGTTCAAGTTGTATTGGTGTTTAGAAACTTTGCAAAATTTCTATATGGATGTCGATAAAAATAAATTAAAAGAAATTTTGACTAAAGGTGCAGAACAGAGTGAATACACAATAAGAGAAAAAGTTGCACAAATAGTTCAAATTTCCGGCGAATTTGCTTCACTCAAAGAAAAATTACAATTTGACGATAATTATTACGTAAGAGCTGTTTTTAAATAAAACTAATTTTCTTTTTGAAGTTTATTTATTAAAACACTTTCAAAAGGCGTATTATTTGTTGGTTTTTCGGTTTTCAAGCGTTCTGCCCACTCTAAAATTTTCTTTTCTTGACGTGTTAATTCTAAACGCGATAAATCAAATTGCGCCAGATATATAAGCCACGCATGCTTTGTTGGATTTTGATTTATTAAATCTTCAATTGAGGTTTTTATAGGATGTATTTCTTGATTAGGCGCTAATAATTTGTAAATACCTTGATTTACAAATTCGTCATAAGCCTTTTGTTTATTTAAACTAAAAGTTTCAACTAATTCCTTTTTAAGACGATGATAGCTCATGTCGTAATTAATGTTCGCCAAATATTCATCTTGAAGTTCTTTTGTTTTTTCTTCAAGGCTAAAGCCAAATCGCACAGAGAATTTTAGCCCTCTAATAATTCTTGAAGGATCGTCAATAAAACTCTCTTCATGCAAAACTCGAAGCAACTTTTTTTCAATATCGCCTTGTGCATCATAATAATCTACAAGTTCGCCGTTACTTGCTGTTGAGCGCGCAAGAGTATTAACCGTAAAATCTCGACGCTTTAAATCTGATTTAAGTGAACAACCGATATTAAAAACTTCCGGCAAATGTCCTTTTCGCGGATAATTTTCTTCTCTAGTTGAAGCTATATCAATTTCACCGACATCTTCCAGACGGATTCTAACCGTTCCAAAACTCGGATTAACTTTGACTACGTCATATTTATCAGAAGTAAATTCTTCGATTGCGTTACCTTCAAAACAATAATCTACATCAAAACTCGGAATGCCAAGAATTTCATCCCTTAGACATCCGCCAACATAATAAAGATGAGGATTACACAGTTTTGTCATTTTTAACCTTTTTATTATGAATTAATGAAGAAACAAAAGCTGAAACTATAAACAATAACCCTAAAAGTCCGGTTACAACCTCCGGAACTTCATGGAATGTTGATACAAACATCAATATTGCGAGTGTTCCGATTGCCCAATGTGCACCATGTTCTAAGTATAAATACTGGTCTAGCGTTTTCTTTTCAACAAGCATTATTGTAAGTGAACGCACAAACATAGCTCCAATAAATAATCCGATTGTAATAATTAAAATATCTTGACTTAAAGCAAATGCACCCAAAACGCCGTCTAAAGAAAACGAAGCATCAATTAGTTCTAAGTATAAAAATCCTACTATACCGGAACATTTAACCGTATCAGCGCAAATTTTTGCTCTTTCTTCTTGTCTTTTTTCAAGCCATTCGGCAACACCATCTATTACAAGATAAGTTATTATACCGGAAACACCGGAAGTAAACACGCTTTGTCTAGCTTCTGGTGCAATTTTAAGCATTAAAACTCCTAAAACAGCCAAAGTTGTCAAAGTGCAAATTCCTCTAATTTTAGAAAGTTTTTGCAATTTATCTTCTATTGGTTTTATCCAATGAACTTCTTTATTCTTTTCTGTAAAATAATCCATAAACAGCATTAATAGAAACGCACCGCCAAACGCAACTATTGGAGCGTGTGTTAAGGATAAATAATGTGCATATTGATGAACATCATTTAATGCCATATTTAAAACTGTTACAATATTTAACTTTGCGAATATCGCAACAACTAAAAGCGGAAACAAAAAACGCATTCCGAAAACTGCAATTAAAATTCCCCAAGTTATAAATCTATGACGCCATTTTTCAGACATATGTTCTAGTTTCATCGCATTTACAACTGCGTTATCAAAGGACAAACTAATTTCAAGTATAGCAAGCACAAGCGCAATAAATACACACATCAAACCTGTGCCGTTATGAACATGTTCGCCCCATAAATAAGCGCAAATTATACCAAAAAATGTTACTATATATGAGCCTAGAAAATAATGTATCATACTTCTCCTAACATTTTAAATAATAAAAACGCCCGAGTAAAAATATAAGAACTCCGGCGTTTTTATTTAAATTCTATTAAGCAATTTCAGCTTTTGTTTTTACCGAATTATCAACTACGTTGCTCTGTGGCAAATGAATTAATTCAGCCGTGTTATCTATTTCATCCTGCTTTTCAACCATATCTTTAGTTACAACAAACTTTGTAATATCGTGTTTTGTAGGAATATCATACATAACATCAAGCATCAATTCTTCAACAATAGAGCGAAGCGCTCTTGCGCCAGTCTTACGTTTAATTGCCTTTTTAGCAATCAAATCAATTGCTTCCGGTTCGAATTCCAAATCAACGCCATCCATTTCCATCAAGCATTTGTATTGCTTCAACACTGCATTCTTAGGCTCTGTCAAAATCATCTTCAATGTCTTTTCATCCAAAGCATCTAAAACTGCATATACAGGAATACGACCGATAAATTCAGGAATCAAACCGAATTTAAGCAAATCTTCCGGCTGTAGTTTTTTAAGAAGTTTTGCAGCAGCTTGTTCTTTTTCAGCTTGAGTTGGTGCAGATTTTCCAAAACCGATTGAAGTACCGTCTTTAACGCGGTGTTCAATAATTTTGTCCAAATCAACAAACGCACCACCAACAATAAACAAAATGTTGCTTGTATCAATTTGAATCATTTCTTGTTGAGGATGTTTTCTTCCGCCTTGAGGAGGAACATTTGATAAAGTACCTTCAATAAGCTTCAATAAAGCCTGTTGAACACCTTCACCGGAAACATCTCTTGTAATTGATGTGTTTTCTGATTTTCTTGCGATTTTGTCAATTTCATCAATATAAATAATGCCTTTTTCGGCCTTTTTAGCGTCGTAATCAGCGTTTTGGTACAATCTTAAAAGAATGTTTTCAACGTCATCGCCAACATAACCTGCTTCTGTTAATGTTGTCGCGTCAGCTACAGCAAACGGAACGTCAAGCATTTTAGCTAAAGTTTGAGCCAACAAAGTTTTACCACTACCGGTTGGACCAACGAGCAAGATGTTTGATTTTTGAATTTCAACTCCGTTTGTATCGTTCTTTTGGTTATGTCTTAAACGTTTGTAATGGTTATAAACAGCTACAGAAAGAACTTTTTTAGCATCATCTTGACCTACAATATGTTGATCCAAATATTCTTTTATTTCATGCGGTTTTGGAATTGGTTTATCTTCAGCATCTTCTGTTTTCTTTTCAGATTTTTCGCCTGTTTTTTCTTTTTGTTCAAAAAATTCTTCATCTAAAATTTCGTTGCATAACTCTACACATTCATCACAAATGAATACATCAGGTCCTGCAATTAATTTCTTTACCTGATCTTGCGTTTTACCGCAAAATGAACATTTTAACCTATCATTAGATGACATAATTTCTCCTGTTTGTTGACTGTTTGGATTT
>CAKVND010000015.1 GCA_934777245.1 uncultured Candidatus Melainabacteria bacterium
CCATTCTAGCATACTGCCAACCTTCTGACTATATTTTTAGCCATTCTAATTGTATCTTATTACTTTTTGCTTCTAAACAAGATTTATTCCAATAAACATAACAGCACAGGTAAATATTTACCAAACAGTTTATAAAATAATAACAGAAGCCATATCGTATAATATGCATTGTGTTTAAATAATTAAATATATTTGTGCATTAAAAGTTTGTTTACAATTCTTAAATTATTTCCCTAAGTGAGGCAATATTAAAACTGTTTTAGAGCAATTTAAAATCAAAATTTTGGTAAAGATTTGTTAAGAAAAGTAGCAACTTATATTTTTACGCTTTTTACAATAAATAATATTAGCCAACTGTTATTTATTAATAAAATAATGCTTTTTAAGGAGAAAGTAATGTACATTACACCAATTTTTAGAAGTCAATATCCCAAGAATCTATACTCCCAGAATGTAGAATCTAAGGCTATAAGCGATTTACCGACAGAAAAAGATTTATTAAACGAAGCTCGCAAAGGCAAGCTTGATGTTAATCAAGTAAGTAAAGAAGATGGCGAAACTTTGTTTCAAAAACTTGTCGCAAATAACTATACGGCACTGGTATCATATTTAACAGCCAAACCATCAACAAGAGAACATATAGTTAATTTTACTAATAACGGAATTTCACCTTTAGATTATGCTAAAACTGATGAAATGCGTTCATTATTATTATCGCGCGGTGCAAAAAGGATTGAACGACAAAATATTCAAAACTCAACACAACCTAAAGAAAACAATATTGTAAATGCTAGAGAAACTGCTGCAAGAATTTATGTAGAAAACCCGATTAAGGTTACTCCAAATCAAATGCGTCCTGTTGAAGATCTCAAAACAGTGGAAACGCTAGCACCAACAGAAACTCCTCAACCTCAACAAATACAAGAAGAACAAAAAGTAGATTTCTTTGATTCTTTTGATGAAGTAGAAGATGAAGTTCCAACTACTGAAATTGCTCCACAAGCAAAATCTGAAAAAACAGATGAAAAACCTGTTAAGAAACCTGAATACAAGGAATATACTCACTATGAAGTAAATCCTGAAATGAAATCTTTAGATAATATTATCGGTATGGAAAATATTAAACAAGAATTACGAGAAAATATTATCATTCCAATTAAAGACGGTACCAAAAATAAATTGTGTGAAATTGATAATTTGTCTTTACCTAACGGGATTTTGTTTGCTTCTCCAAACGGAACAGATTCTATGGTAAGTGCTTTAGTTAATGAAACAGACTTACCGGCTTTACAAATTCATTCTATGCAAGAATTAACTCCGATGATTGCAGACATTGAAAAAAATTATAAAGAAAACGGCGTAAGAACAATTGTTGTTGCATCAAATTTTGACAATATGTATACAGAAGATAATAATAGCGTACAAATTGAAAGAAACAAATTTGCGAATATTTTAAAAAATTGTTCAGCAAAAGGAATGTTATTTATTGCGACAACAAAAGATAAGGCAAGTATTGGCAATACATTTATTCATGCCGGTCTTATTGATAAAGTATTGACTTTACCTTGTTCAAATGCCAATGACCGACAAGAATTTATACATCATAAAATTAACGATAAAAAGATATTAGCCCAATTAAATGATAATTTAGAAGAAATTACAGGTTCCACAGAAGGTATTCCTTTTTCAGAAATCGAAAAAATCTTGAATGAAACCGCAAGAACTGCAATCTCTCGTGGTGAAACAGAAGAAATCATGCCGATATTTAAAGAGCAACTGGCGGAATATACGACAGAAAAAGGTTTGACTCCAATTGATGATTTTAATAGAACATCAGCTTACGACACTCCTGAATTCAAAAGAACTCCAATGACGGCTGATGATCCGACAATTGACGATTTGGGCGGAATGCCTGAAATAAAGAAACGATTAAACGAGTTGTATATTGAACCAATGAAAAGACTTGATGATTTATACAAGGAACTAGGCAATGACGCTTTGCCTGACGGTGCGATATTTTACGGCGAACCCGGAAACGGTAAAACGTATACGGCCAAAGCGTTAGCAAAAACTTTAGGTTTACCTTTCTATGAAACAAAATTATCTGATATTGGTACAGCTTTAGTCCATGAAGAAGGCAAAGCGTTTAAAAAATTAGCAGACCAATTGAATAGAAAATTCCAAGAAACAGGTGAACGTTCGGTTTGGTTCTTGGATGAATTTGAATCATTAGGCGGCGAACGTGGCGGAAGCGCGCAACACAATAAAGAATTAACAGACGCTTTGTTGCAAGAACTAAATAATCCGGCTCAACGCGGTTTTATTTTGATTGCTGCTACAAACGACTTGGATGGCGTAGATTCTGCTCTTAAACGCCGTGGCAGATTAGGTAACTGGATTCATTTCAGTAATCCGACATTTGAAGAAAGATATGATGTAATCAAAAAATCACTGGAAAAATCGCCATCAACAAGAGAACTTGCAAAAGATGAGAATTACCTTAGAGAAATTGCAAAAGATTTTGACGGAATGTCAATGGCTTCAATTACGTCTGTCGTAAAAGACGCAAAAAGACAAATAATTTTGAAAGGAACCGATTTTAGAGATGCAATAGAAGATTGTAAAGCAATAAATAATGAAAGAATGATGGGTGAATTCTGCAATAAATCAGGACTTAAACAACATCAATATAATGAATGGGATTTTCAATCTTTGGACGAATTAGGCGGAATGCAAAAAGTTAAAGAACAATTGCAAGAGTCTATTATTGATGTTTGGGACCCTGAAATCAGAGCCGAGTTGCTTGCAAATAAAAGACGACTCCCTGGTGGTGTCATTTTGTATGGTCCACCTGGAACAGGTAAAACTACTATTGTTGAAACTTTAGCAAGACAAATGGATGTTCCTTTATATAAAATGGATTATTCTTCTATAAACGATTCTCAAT
Source organism: uncultured Candidatus Melainabacteria bacterium (assembly GCA_934777245.1). The sequence continues at coordinate 2,948 of CAKVND010000015.1, forward strand.
ATATCCACCAAATTTCAAAACACGTTGTTGAAATCTTTGATAGATTGGAATTACAGGCAAAAATTTTGAAAAAACCTGTTATGCTCTTTTTTGATGAAGCTGAAAGATTCTTCCCTAATTTTGCGGAAAAACATCAGATAGAAGAAGTTAATACATATAAAGATAAAATGAACAACGCTTCTATGAACGGAATTATTTTGGTTGGTGCAACTAACTATATAGATAAAGTAAACCCAGAAATCACAGGCAACCCGAGACGTATGGGAACAAAAATAGAGGTTGATAATCCTGATGAAGGTGATAGAAGGAACTTGTTCCAAAAATCGTTATTAAGCTTGCCGATTTTAGCCGGAGTATTGACTGTTGCAAATTGCCAAGAACTTGCAAAAGCAACAGAAGGCTGGTCAATAGGTCAAATTACGGATACCATTGATAAAGTTATCACCCAAGCGATTAAGAAAAAAGAAAATATAAAATTTGAAACTATGCTAAGCGCATTCAAAAAAAGGGTAATATAGCGTGCAGGTTGTGTTGAACAATTGACATTCAACACGACAAAAACAAAATATTAACGAAAAAAGGAAAAAGGAAATGAAAATCCAACAAATACAAAATAACAATACAAACTTCCAAGGCTTGCACATGGATAAAAGAGCAAGAAAGTATTTTAAAAATTATAATCTTCTGGCTAATCCAAACATAAAAGAATGTGCTGATAAATTTGAAGTTATGATAAAAAGCAAAACGGTAAAGTCAAATAACACATTAGATGATGATAAATACGCTTTGAAAGCTATAATAGGATTTTTGGGATTTGGTTGTAGTCTTATAACTGCTCTTATAACTACCGGTATTAGTGTTGCTAATATAGTAATGCCAATGTCATGGCGAATACCAATATCATGGCCTATTATAGGAGGGAGCTTAACCTTTTTAGGAGTAGCCGCCCTTCCTATAAAAGAGTTGTTAAAAAAAGAATATGACTATAGCTTACAAGTTGGCAAAAATATCAAAAAATCTCCATTTGGTAAAATCGAATTAGAAAATCCTATTTCTCGTAAATATCAAATCCGTCAAGGGGCTTTGGATAATGTTACAAATCTTGCTCAAAATGTTCAGCGAAATGATCAACGACAATTTATGAATATTATCCAACAATATGACAAAAATAATGTTTTCGAGCCGACACAACTCTTAAATATCTTGAATGACAAGAAAATTAAACAAAATTATAAAAACGGCGAATGCTTTAATTACAAACTTGGAAATAACAGTAATGATACTATGCTAACTAAATTTCTTGATATAGTTCCAACGGAAGAAAATAAAAAAGATTATCAAGAAATAATTAAATTTATGAGAAAAGCAAAGAACATTGATTATAAACAAGTTGATTCGAATGGGATTTCCGTAATAGAAAAAATAATAAATTCAGAAAATCCTGATTTGTTAGAGTTGGTTAAGGATACTGAATTTGATTATTCAAGAGAACTGGATTATGCCTATGAACAAATTGATGATAAGAACTTTAAAGATAAAGTGAAAAGTCTGAATATTAACTTTCCAAATGCCAAAGAAGCTATACGTTTAAATTCAACAGAAGCATTGCAAAAATTATTACCTGAATTTAAATCACCATTTTTTAATACAAAAAAACTTGTTAATGACTTGTGCCAGTCGAACGGAATAGAGACAGGTGATCTTTATGATGAGATTACTTTTTTGGAAGAAAATGGAATTGATACAGCAGGTGTAATTCTTTAAAAAACAGCGAGTGTTGAACAATCGACATTCAACACGACATCAAAATAAAAGGAAAAAGAAAAATGAAAATCCAACAAATACAAAATAACAATACAAATTTTCAAGGCTTGCACATGGATAAAAGAGCAAGAAAGTATTTTAAAAATTATTATTTTCTGGCTAATCCAAACATAAAAGAATGTGCTGATAAATTTGAAGTTATGATAAAAAGCAAAAAGGTAAAGTCAAATAACATACTAGATGATTTTAACAAAGACTATTTGAAAGCTATACTAGGATTTTGGGGATTTGGTTGTAGTCTTATAACTGCTCTTATAACTACCGGTATTAGTATTGCTAATACCGGAATACCAATATCATGGCCTATTATAGGAGGAAGCTTAACCTTTTTAGGTGGAGCCGCCTATCCTATAAAAGAGTTGTTAAAAAAAGAATATGACTATAGCTTACAAGTCGGTAAAAGTATCAAAAAATCTCCATTTGGTAAAATCGAATTAGAAAATCCTATTTCTAGTAAATATCAAATCCGTCAAGGGGCCTTGGATAATGTTACAAATCTTGCTCAAATTACTCAACAATACCTTAAACGCCAATTTGCAAATATTATCCCCAAATATAATAAAAATAATATTTTTGAGCCGACACAACTTTTAAAAATCTTAAATGATGACGAGATTAAACAATATTATAAAAACGGTGAATGCTTTAATTACAAACTTGGAAATAACAGTAATGATACTATGCTAACTAAATTTCTTGATATAGTTCCAACGGAAGAAAATGAAAAAGATTATCAAGAAATAATTAAATTTATGAGAAAAGCAAAGAATATTGATTATAAACAAGTTGATTCAAATGGGATTTCTGCCATTGAAAAGATAATAAATTCAGAAAATCCTGATTTGTTAGACTTGGTTAAGGATACTGAGTTTGATTATTCAAGAGAACTGGATTATGCCTATGAGAGAATTGATGATAAGAATTTTAAAGATAAAGTGAAAAATCTGAATATTAACTTCCCAAATATCAAAGAAGCTATACGTTTAAATTCTACGAAAGCATTGCAAGAATTATCACCTGAATTTAAATCACCATTTTATAACATTACAAAAATTTTTAATCATTTATCCGGAAAAATAATAATGGATCTAATTAATCCTGATGATCAAATCAGACAATTCCTTCTATTGAATGCTCAACATATCATTCAAAAGCATACCAAAGGTAATCTTTTTGAACCAATACAATTCTTAAAAATCATAAACGATGACGAAATTAAGCAATATTATAAAAACGGTAACTTTTTTAATTATAAATTAGAAGATAACAGTGATGATACTTTATTGACTAAATTTCTTGATATAGTTCCAACAGAAGAAAATCAAAAAGATTATCAAGAAATAATTAAATTTATGAAGAACGCAAAGTATATTAATTATAACCAAACTGATTCAAATGGCATTTCAGTAATAGAAAAAATAATAAATTCAGAAAATCCTGATTTGTTAGATTTAATTAAAGATTTTGGGTTTGATTATTCAAGAAAACTGGATTATGCTTATGATAGAATTGATGATAAAAACTTCAAAGATAAAGTTAAAAATCTAAATATTTACTTTCCAAATGTAGAACGAGCTTGCAGCTTGAATTCTATTAAAGCATTGAAGAAACTTTTATCAGAATTGAAATCACCATTTTTTAGTACAAAAAGACTTGTTAATTTTTTGTTTTGGTCATATGGAACAAAAACAGTTGATATTTATAATGCAATAAGATTTTTTGGGGAAAATGGAATTGATATTACAGATAGGAGAATTGATATCACAGATAAATCGAAAATTGATGATCTTAATAGACGCCGGCATTTTGCTTTACTAAGCCAACAGAAAAAGAATAATTGACAAAAAGGAAAAGGAAAAAGAAAAATGAAAATCCAACAAATAAAAAATTACAATACAAATTTTCAATGCAAACAAATTAAAAAAGTATTGAATAAAAACAAAATGCATAATTCAGACCCTATTAAAGAGATATGTGATTATAGTGAATATTATGCAAACTTGAGCCCGGTGAAAAAGTGTATTGAAGACCTGCGTCATATAAAAGAAGATTTAGACTGGAATGAAATTCGTGATATGCTGCACACTCCCTTTGGATTAGGAGCTCTACTTTTCATAATAACTCCGATTGCTCTTACGGCAGCTATTATCGTAAAAGGATGTAGCAAAATAGATAATAATAAAGAACAAATAGAAAATAGACAAAAACATGAAATTCAAAAAGAAGAACAATTACAAAATACACGAATTTTTGAAATAAAAAACAAACAATAGAATATAAGTCTTGTTGAACGATTGTCATTCAACAAGAAAATAAAATTAAAGGGAAAATAAAAATGAAACTTCAATCAATACTGAATCATAATACAATAAACATAACTAAAATAAATACAATTAACTTTAAATCTAACGAACATAGAGAAGCAGAGCTTCGTGAACTTATGCGTCTTAGAGAACAACGTAGACAAATGGAAGAACAAAAGCTTCTTGAAAGGATTAAGTATCCTGAATTAGACAATCAAATGAGTACAAGAGTGGCAGGTTTCTTATCAAAATTTACGTGTGCTATTCAAAATGCTTCTGAACATAATGTTATGGAATTTTTTGGAGATGAAGAAACAGCAAGCAATTTAAGAGAAAAACTTTCTCCAACTTGTCAAGCTGATAGCAAAATGTTACGAGAAGAAGTTCAAAAAATGGACGAACTTAAAGACCCCGTTATGACTCTTATTTGTGCAAACAGAATGAAAAAGTTTACTCCAAAACAAGGAATTTTATCAGAAGAACAGCATAAAAATTTTGTTGAAGGAATCAAAAAAACTGTTTCTACAATTGTTAGAAATTCTGACCTTGATAAATTTGAGCCTGACGAAAAAGCAACGATTTTAGAAATGGTACAAAAAGTAGAAAAATCTGACTCTGTAGATTTTGGTATTGAAAAACAATTGAAAGAATTGGTTGATAAATTAAACTCTAAAAAAATCAAAACAGGTTTTATTCCACCAGTACAAGTAAGGACATTGCTTGGAGAAAAGATTAAGAAAATGTTGAAATAAGCAAAGTTGTTTTTTTAGTCAAGTTTTTATTATCCATTAAAACCGATACCCACCAACATCTGTACGGTTCTCTAACGTTCAGCGACAGTTGTTTTCTTCCTAATTATGGAGGTTAGGAGTGGATTTGCGTTAATAAATAAGTTTCCAAGTTGAGATGAAATTTGTTAATTATTCAGAACAATATTTGTAATATTGTTCAATAAAATCTAATACAAAACTTTTATTATCCCAATGTTTACAAACGGAATTCCATAATTCTTTGCCATTTTTTGTTGCACTAAATAACGGTGATTCAAATTGATATTTGTATTTATCAATTGCTCGTAGCGATTGTATATTAACAGCTTCTTCTAAATCTTTAAAAGTAAATTTAAGATTTAAAACTTTTTGTTTAAATTCATCATTTTCAATTCTATCAAAAGCGTAATCAAAATCTCTTTTGTATTCTAAATCCTTTCCTTTTAGTAATTCTAACAAATCATCATCTTCTGCATTCAAGATTTTTTCTATTGCAGAAATTCTATTTCCATCTGTTTTGTTATAAGAAAGATTTTTTAGTGATTTTAACAATTTTATAACTTCTTGTTTTTCTTCTGACGTAGCATTTTCTAATAAATAATCTATTACATTAGGAATAAAATTTGTTGAATTTAAGTATGCACCTTGTGAAGTTTTAACTTTACTTGATGTTAAAATATCTTGAATTTCAGTAAAAGTTTCGTCATGTTTTTGTTGTACAGATTGCTTTTCGAGCTTGTTCTTTTTGTTCAAAGCTTCATATTTTAACAACTCTTTTACAAATTCTTGCTTATCTCTTCCTGTTGCAATTACTAATGCTGTATCGCCATATTTATCTTGAATATCTATATCAATATTTGGATGTTGCAACAATGCTTTAAAAATTTCCAAATTATTATCATAAATTGCACGAATTAAAGGAGAGTTGTCGTCGTTATTCTGAATATTTGGATTAATATTAGGAAGTTTCAACAACTTTTTCACAAGTTCAATTCTTTCCCTGCGAACGGCTGTGTACAATGGAGTATCACCGTCTTCATCTTGAATATTTGGGTCAATATTCGGATGTTGTAATAATTCATTAATAATTTCCGTATTATTATCACCGATAGCCTTCATTAAAGGTGAATTGTTATCTTTATTTTTAATATTTGGATTAATATTGGGAAGTTTCAACAATTCTTTTACAAGTTCAATTCTTTCCCTGCGAACGGCTGTGTACAATGGAGTATCACCGTCTTCATCTTGAATATTTGGGTCAATACTTGGGTGTTGTAATAATTCATTTATAATTTCCATATTATTATTACCGATAGCCTTAATTAAAGGTGAATTGTCCCCATTATTCTTAATATTTGGGTTGATTTTAGGATGTTTTAACAACTCTTTTACAGCATCAAGTCTTTCACTGCGTACTGCCGTATACAGAGGAGTATCACCCTCTTTATCTTGGATATTTGGGTCAATATCAGGATGCTTTAATAATTCTTTTATAGCATCAATATTTTTATCTCCAACAGCAATTCCTAATGCGGTATTTCCATTTTCTAACTGAAAATTAGGATCAACATCAGAAAGTTGTAATAGAACCTTTGCATTCTCTAAGTTGAAATTACTAATCGCATTTATTAAGCTTCTACTTTTTTTATCATCATATAAGCCTACTAAGCCAAAAACGCTAGCAGTTAATAGCCCTTCAACAGGGCTATTTGTATTAATTATACTTTTATTTTGTAGAGTTTTTTGTTTCTCAAATTTATCAACATTTGTTGCACCTGTGATTATTGCTGAGGCAAAAACCATAGGCATTATGACTTTTTTATGTAATTTCTGAAAATTGTTGTTTGTAAGGTGTATGTTTTTAATTATCATTTCATTTTTTCCTTATTCTAAATCAATATCACTAAAAACAGGAGTTGTTGGTTTTTTATTTTCATAATTTAGCTGAATTTTTGTAGGAAGTGTAAGTTCAATTGGTGCAGAAATATGATCAACTTTAGATGCAGGCATTGTAGTATACACGTTACCATTAATATCAATACATTTTAACGCTCCATCTCGGAGTTTTTCGAACTTTTCTTGCTCACTCAGGGCTTCCCATTCGATAGCTTCATCAATAAGCTGTTGTTGCTCTAAAAAGTTCGTTTCAGCTCTAAAGAATCTACGTCCGCGTCCACTAGCTTCTATAAGATGTGATTTATCAAATTGCGTAAGTTGTTCAGGTTTTAGCATTGGAATATCATCTAATTTTGAACCAACCATTTTTCTTAATTTTGCATAAATTTCTTCATAAAGTTGTTTCATTGCTTTTTCGTCAACAAGTTCATTACCTTCCGTGCTTGGCGCATGACGATATATTATATGAGCTTTATTGTTTGTAAATGCATTTAAGAAAGTTGCTAAAGTATTTGCCATTCTTGAAGTATAGACATTTCTAAAGAAATCCGCTTTATCTTGGTTATGGTCTTTAAGAGCTTCTCTAGATTTTTCCAGAATTCCTACAAATGGATTTATAGAAATATCTACAGATTCAACCATAGATGGATTTTTTTGTATAGCATTCGCCAATTCTTCGGATGCTTTTTGGGCGTAGCTAGAACCTTTATTCCAACCAGAAGTTACAAATAATACTGGAATATTTAATTTATCATAAATTCCTTTGATAGCTTCAACAACACTGTGTTTTCTGTCTTTGCCTGAAATAGGGAAATCAGATGGATTAGAATCATCAACAATGCTTAAATACTTGTTTCCATTAAAGACATTAAAACCTAAACGCTCATTAAGAGTTTTAAATCCATCTAAAAAGCGCTCTAAATCTTCAAATAAAATGCTTCTACTATCTTCATTTTTTGCATCTTTCAAACAATGAGAACAACCAACTGTGCACCCTCTAAATAGATTCAATGTCTCAAATCTTTTCGTAATAAAACTAATTGCGTCCATCGTTAACGGTTTTTCACCATTAAACAAACAAATATCACTTTGCACACCTTCTAAATTCTGCAGATTTAATTTTGTTAAAGGATATTTGCCATCTTTAATAGAGTTAGGAATTTTATTAATATGTGTATTAATGTTAGATATAGATTTCATTATGTATATAAAAAAGTGTAAAAAAAATTTTTGCTACTTATTAAAACTATCAAATATAAAAACAAAATTCCTCTTAACAATATTCTAAAATCTTGGAATATTGGAAATGGACGTTTTTTACATAATTTGCTAACTGGTTTGACATTTTGTTAATATGCTTATTTAAAATATATGTTTTGTTTTGGATTAACCGAATTTACCGCAGAAACCGATATAATATGTTGTATTCAGGTCAAATGCTAAAATATTCTAAAATCAACAAAACTAAATTAGATTATTTGGGTACGCATAGTCCTTAATTTCGCTACAATTTTGCAAAGCAAAATTACCGCTCAATCGGACTTAATGCTCTTACGAGTTTCGCAACACAGTTGCTCACTCTACCAAAAATCCACCAGTCCCTTTTTAGTCCATTTTGGGACTAAATTGAGCTGTTTTTGAAAATTTTGAACCCCTAAAAACGCACTAAAAAAGAGCCTTTTCAGGCTCTTTCTAAATGGAGGAGGAGGTGGGATTCGAACCCACGGTACGCTCGCACGTACGACGGTTTTCAAGACCGCTCCAATCAACCGCTCTGGCACTCCTCCAAAGATTTTTAATTGGTAACAAATTAATTCTACACAAAAAAAAATTGATTGTAAAGGGGGTATTTTATATTTTATGAAAATTTTAGGTTTGAGCTATAATTATATAAAAAAAGAGGTTTATAATGTTCGATTATTTTAAAGGTTACATTACAGATAAAAGACGCACTTCCAAGGGTGTATTTATTACAATTGAAACTGCAAATACCGGCTATCTTTTAGAAGTAATTGACCGTGATTTCATGCAAATTACAACTAATGAGCATGCTATTCAAAAAATTTATTCGCATCTAACACACAGAGAAGATGCAATGACGCTATATGGATTTACAAATAAAGAAACGCGAGACATTTTCCAAATCTTACTTTCAGTATCAGGTGTTGGAGCAAAAATGGCAATAGCGCTTCTTAACGAATTTGATGCATGCGATTTAATTTCACTTGTAATTGATGGAAATTTTAAAGAATTAACAAAAGCAAAAGGTGTAGGTCCAAAGCTTGCACAAAAAATAATTCTTGAACTAAAAGATAAATTAATAAAAACAGAACTTCCAAAAACATCATCTTCGCTTCCTATTTCTCAAGCCTTTGAAGATACTCAAGCCGTATTATTATCACTGGGATATGAAGACAAAGAAATTGAAGATGCGATAAAGAAAATAATACCTACAATCGAAGATAATTCTAATTCTGAAGAAGTTTTAAGAAAAGCTTTAACAGTTTTATCAATGTAATTATATAAAGTTTTATTAAGAATCATAGTCTGTTTTTATATGATTTGGTATAATACTTATATCTAAGAGGCTAATGGTCAGGAGGGATGTATGAAGGAACGTGAAAGCAACGTATTGTCGTTATTAGAAGATAGAACAAACCATTATTCACGCAAAATTGCTTTGGGCATGAAAACTCAATTTGGTTGGAAAGAGCTTACTTATGACGGTTTAGGTTTAATGTCACGTAGACTCGCTGCTTATTTAATGAACGATTTAGGACTTCAAAAAGGCGAAAAGCTTGCCATTCTTTCAGAATCTAAACCTGAATACGGAGCTTGCGTTTTTGCATCTGTAATTTCAGGTTTAATCACAGTTCCTTTGGATATTAAGTTAACAAAATATGAACTTCAATCAATCCTTTCAGACTGCTTGCCTTCAGTAATGCTTGTTTCACAATCTTATATTGATAAAGCTTTAGAATTACAAAAAATGCTACCGTCTTTAAAACACATTATTGTTATGGATGAGCACCCTGTAAATGATGATTTACAAAGTATTTATACAATTCCAAATAACTATACTTGCAAATGGCATCACCGTTCAAGAAAATCAACCGTATTTATTATATACACATCAGGTACAACCGGCAAACCAAAAGGCGTTGAAACAACATTTGGAAATATGCTTGCGCAATTGAACGATTTAAAGGTTGCATTTGACAAAATTCTGCCACCAAAAGGCGATGTTAGAATTTTATCAATTCTTCCAATGAACCATTTGTTTGAAATGACAGTTGGATTTACAACTTTCTTAAACTTAGGTTTTTCTGTGTATTATACGCATAATTTGAAGCCAAAAGATATTTTGAACATTATGCGCGATAGAAAAATTAATTTCATGATTGTTGTTCCAGCATTTTTGAAGTTGCTTAAAACAGGCTTGGAAGCTGAAATGAAGAATACTTCTAAATTCTCGCAGAAAATGTTTCCAATTCTTTATCATTTCGCAAAATTCGTTCCATTCATTTGGATGAAAAAGATTATGTTTAGAAAAATACATAACTGTTTTGGCGGTGCTTTCAAAGGTTGTATGTCTGGCGGTGCGCCACTTGACATAAGTGTTGCAAAATTCTTTCAAAGAGTTGGCATTCAAGTATACGAAGTTTACGGTTTAACAGAAACAAGTCCTATCGCAACTATTAATATTGAACGTAATAGAGATTTGCGCTCTGTTGGTAAACCATTACCAAGCTATGAAGCAAAAATTGACAAAGAATCCGGTGAATTGCTTTTAAAAGGCCCGTCCGTAATGAAGGGATATCACAATCAACCTGAACTTACTGCACAAGCAATTGATGAAGAGGGTTGGTTTCATACAGGTGACAAAGCCAGAATTGACGACAAAGGTAGAGTTTATATTACAGGTCGTCTAAAAAATATGATTGTATTATCAGGTGGTAAAAAGGTATTCCCTGAAGAAGTTGAATCAGTTTTAGAAAAAAGCGATTTATTTGCAGAAGTTTGTGTGTTTGGCGTTGCTCGTGAAGGTGGCGCAAAAGACGGCACAGAAGATATTGCAGCTGTTGTTGTTCCAACCGAAGAACTTAAAGCAAAATATGATGATGCGACTTTAGACAAAATAATGAAAGACGAAGTTAAGCGACTATCTCAGCGTTTAACGCCTTACAAACGACCAATTAATATAAATGTTCTTAAACAAGCTTTGCCTAGAACTAAAAAAGCGACGGTTCAAAGAAATAAGGTTAAAGAATTAATACAAGCGTAATTTCAATAGAGTTTTTGCGGATAAAATATTTTTATTAAATTAATTGTAAAAAGCAACTGGCGGAATATTGTATGCTGTTTAAACACTTTATTCAAACATCTTCTGTTTTACATCAACAATCTTCTGAACTCCATCATACCTAATACAAGTTTCCTTATCTGCAGAAACTTTTTTTATTTCACTTACTTCGCTCTTTGAATTCAACTTTGCATCCGTAAATATAAATTCACCTTCAGCATCCTCTTTTGCTTCCATATATCTTTGAGGTTTATTATTTAAAGTATCAATAATTAAAGTTCTAAACTTTTTCCCATTCGCAGAAAATTCTGTAATACTCGAAACTACACCATCTTCTATTTGAAACATTGTATATTTATTATTTAATTTATCATCAAAAACTGTGATATTAACTTTGCCTTCTTCACCTTTTTTTTGCGAGCGTTCAATTTTGCTGATAATTTCCCCTGAAGATCTATCTCGCTCTAATATCTGCGTTATCTCACCGGCATCCTTACTCGGAACATAATCTCTGACAATTTCATTATCATACTCTCGTATATAAGCAAGTTGATTACTTTTTGTATAAATTCGATCACCATTAATATCTGCAAGTTTAAAACTATAAGGAATTTGCATATCTCGTGGAACAAGTTTTGATAAAGCATCGACTTTAGTCAAAATTTCAACAGAATCATAGTCGAATTTAGGTTTAATTGATACTTGGTTATAATTAGACAATGCACTAAGAGATGACAATTGAGCCTTCAACCTCAAAGGATTTGGAGGATTGTCTTGGTTTGCAAGTTCAACCTTTTTATTATATGAAACACTAGATTTAAAACTCATAGGATCGACAATTATTATACTACAACATTACATTTTTAACAACCATATAATTATAAAGTATTTTTCTTACAAAAAATTGCCTGAAAATTTTTATCTGTTTACATTTCATTTCTAAAATTTACATTTTTAATTTTCAAACATATTGCCTATTTAATCTTGTCAAGAACTGCTTGTACGCTTTCTGGCGCTAAACCTACAATATTTTCAAAGCTTCCTTCATATTTATCTAAATAATTTGGAGGAAGTTCTTGTATTCCATAACTTCCGGCTTTATCAAGCGGATTGAATTCATCTATATAATAATGAATCATCTCATCAGTCCACTCAGTAAATCTCACATAACTTGTTGTCGATAATAACGCAGCACGATTTGTTTTTGTATTAATACCACAGATAGCCGTCACAACAGAGTGTGTTGCACCAGATAGAGCTTTTAACATATTAAAAGCTTCTTCTTTGGAATGTGGCTTACCCAAAATTTTATTATGCAAAACAACTACTGTATCAGCAGCAATAACCACTTCACCATCTTTTACTCTTCTTACAACGTCTAGACATTTTTGAGTTGCCAAATCCTCTATTTTTTCATATGAAAATATATCATCAGATAATTTTTCATCATAGTTTGAAGGTATTATTTCAAAATCTAATCCCATATCTTTTAAAATTTGTTTCCTTCTTGGAGAATTTGATGCAAGTATAAGTTTCATTAGTTTATATCCTCATAAGAAAATTTATTAAAATATTGACAGATAATACAAATTAATTTATAATCAATTTGTATTATTTCTCTATGTATTTTACAATAGAAAGGGTATGTATGCAAGAAAATTATATTGATTTAGCAGACGAAAATTGCGATTTAGCCGCAAAAAGGAGTGAATTAGAAGCTTTAATTACAGCAAATTCCAGTCTTATAGATATTTTAAAAGACGCTTGTGAATTAAACATAGAACTCAATTACATTTCAAATATTCATTCTGCGCTTTCTGTAATATCAGAAAAACAAATTGAAACTTTAAAACTTGTGAGTGAATTAAAATAGCTATTAATATCCGTTTGTGATAAATTCTCTGTTGCGGAATTTTGCACCTAAAGATTTTGCAATTTTTTCACACTCATCAACATCTATATGGTGAATTTTATCAAATCCGGTAACGATACTTGTTGAAACATCCATTCCGGCATCTACACAAGCTTTAACAAAATTTTTAACTTCTTCGTAAGCATTTTTAATTTTAGGTTTACAAATTTCGTCATATTGTTCTTCGGAAGCTGCATTTAAACTTATAGAAACCGCGTCTATCAGATCTTTAAATTCTTCTGCCACATTAGTTTTGTAAATAGCATTTGCATGCCCATTAGTATTTACGCGAATTTTGATATAAGGATAATTGTTTCTTAAATATTTGCAAAATTCCTTCATCATTTCTTTTCGAAGAAATGGTTCTCCATAACCACAAAAAACAACTTCTTTAGGTGTATCAAACTTTTTAAACTGTTCAATAATATCTTCTAACGTATAGTTATCATCATGCCACATTTCTGCACCGCACACATCATCTTTTTGCTCTCTTAAGCAAAAAATACAAGAGTTTGTGCAAGAGTTTGTAAGATTAATATAAACTACTTCCGGTGATTTTTCATTGTTAATTGAATAAACTAGTGTGTACATGACTATTTCTCCCTATAAAACTATTATACAACAAAATTAACATGAACTTTATAAAAACTTGAACCACTAATGTTTTTATGAAATCATGTTAGGTGCGTAAATTACGCAAAGAAACGGAGCTTCGGTATGAAAAACGTAAGACAAGCAAATGTAAATATCCATAAGGATGCGTGGGTTGAGATTAATCTGGAATCTTTAGCACAAAACATAATTGAGATTAAAAAAGGTATTCCTGCAAATAAAAAGTTTTTAGCAATAGTTAAGGCTGATGCTTACGGACATGGAGCTTCTATGATTGCGCAAACTATGCTTGCTTCCGGCGTTGATGCGCTTGGCGTATCATCGGTTGATGAAGGTTTAGATTTACGTGCCGTAAAAATTAAATGCCCTATTCTCGTTGTTGGCGCAATTCCTTTATGGGCAATTGAATCTGCGACACAAAATGATATTGCATTTTCAATATTTAATCAGGACCATTTAAAGGCTTGTCGTGAAGTATATGAAAGAACTGGGATGCGCCCAAAAGTTCATGTAAAAATTGACACCGGTATGAATAGAATTGGTGTTCGTTCAGAAGAAGGTGTTAAATACATTGAACAAGTACAAAAGGCTGATTACTTGAACTTCGAGGGTGTGTTTACGCATTTGGCTTCTGCAGAAGAAGTAGAAGAAACCCAAAAACAGATTGATAGATGGCATAGTGTTGTTGATAACATTGATACAACGGGTTTGTTGTTGCATATTCAAAATACGGCTGCAACTTTTGCTTATGACATAAAATCAAACATGGTGCGTGTCGGAATTTCACTTTACGGCTTATATCCGGATTTACCGCCAAAATATAATTACAAACCAACGGTTAAACAAGTTATGGGCTTGAAAGGTAGAATTACTAATATACATGAAGTTAAAGCAGGTGAAGGCGTAAGTTATGCACATAAATTTATAGCTTATGAACCAACAAGAGTTGCAACAATTCCTATTGGTTATGCTGACGGAGTTTCAAGAGGTTTGTCTAATAAGATTTGGGGTAAAATCAACGGACAAAAGATTCGTCAAATCGGAAATATTACCATGGATCAAATGATGTTTGACTTGGGTGATGTTGATGCTCAAGTTGGTGATGTAATTACGCTTCTGGATGACGAAGATTTAAGCTTAGACAGCTGGGCAGAAATTTTAGGAACGATTAATTATGAATTAACTTGTCGCTTAAAAGTACGACTTCCAAGAGTTTATGTAAGATAATCAAGCTTGTGCAGAACAAAAGAAAAATAAACACTTGATTTATAAAAATGTTCATGATACATTAGAACTTGTCGAGAGTAGTCGAATAAATAGCTGATTATTTGAGATATGAAAACCAAATACGGGCTGCTAGCTCAGGTGGTTAGAGCGCACCCCTGATAAGGGTGAGGTCGGTGGTTCGAGTCCACTGCGGCCCATATAAAGAAGACTTCTTGTAAAAGAGGTCTTTTTTATTTTTATATTGGCATTTGAGATACAACAAACGCAATTTAATTATTGTTGCAGTTTTGTAATAAAAAATATGTTCATAGGGTTGAAAATTGTAAAAAATCGGTTATAATAAAAGAGTAGGGAGAGGTCTTTCGACCTCTTGTTCAACCCCTACATAAAACTTGCAAAAGTAAGTATTAAATGTCCTAGTACGATTAGGACATTTTTTACTATTACAAGTATTTCTTGTTTTGTCATGGCTTCCTCCTTTCTCTACACCTTTGTCCAACGGAAGATTGTCGTGTATGAGTAAAGGTTTCCACCATCCAGGAATTGCCCTACAGGCTGATTGTACCACAAATTTACCTAAATTAATAACTATAATAGGGATTCCCTTAATTGAAAAAATTAAGGAAAATAAAATATTAATTTGTATGTTTAAGGTTGAATTGTAACAACCTACTTGATGATTGTTACAATTTGTCAATTCCTCAATAATAAAAGACTTTATATAATTAGAAATAATATTTAGGGGAATTTATATGGGGAATTGGGCAGTAACAGGATTAGATATTGCAAGAAGCGTTGGAGCAAAAGCCGCAAGAAAAGCTAAATATCTGCAACAACATGTAACTCCAAATATATCTGTTGAAAATGAAGTTGCAACCAATGTTGTTAAGCATGCGAAGTACGACCAACCAGCACCAACACAAATTACAACTGATATGCTTGATTGGCTACATAACAATAGTGCTAGTCAGAATATATTGAAAAGTAGCACATCAACAAAGAATAGTAGTGTTAGAAATATTAAATCTGTAACTGCAAAGCAAACGCAAACCACAACAAGTACAGAAAATGAGATTAAAGCACTTATACCTAGTACTCTCAAACCACTATCATTAACTCCAGAAGAGTTCAAATTCTTCTCTGCAAATATACAAGGCGTTAGTAAAGGAGAATTAGAACAGGCTGTTAACGAAATTAGACATCTTCATAATATCAAAGGGAATTGTTACTATACAACAGAACTTTCAAGTAAAAGAGGTTATAGTACAAGAGCTTTGTTAGACGCACGTTTTAATGATAAAGAACATTATAACGACATCTTAGAACTTATTAAATTAAATAATAGTGGCAAAATAAAGTATTATCCTAAACTGGTTATGCCTAATGGACATACAAATCCATTAGTCAAGCAAGATATGAAAGCGATTGCTGAAGGTCGTAATTATTATGAGCAATTCTCTTCTTTTAACAAATCCGAAATTTTGGGTAAAACCGTTGAGGGAGATGTTTTTTCAGTTGGAGAACAAATGTTTGTTCGTGATAGTCAAGGTTGGCAAGCATTGAAAATGGATAAGAAAACTTATGAGTTACTATTTCCTGCGGTTGATAGATATGCAATGGCACAAGGAAGTTCTAATAACTGTGGACCACTTTCTATGATTAACAATCTTGTCCAAGTTCCATCTAATAGAGTTAAACTATTACAACTGTATGAACAAAATGGAAATCAAGTTACGGTTCATGCTTTAGGTAATACGTCTAGCAAGATAACATTTGATTTGAATAATTTGAAGACATTAGATGATGGCGTTCTTGCTGATACGAGTTATGGGTTAAAAATGCTTGAATATAAAGGACAACGTGGACATGGAGAAGGTTATTGTATCCCATCACACGGAATAGGTAAGGATAACAATTTTGGACATGGTTTAGTACTAGATGGTGATAGTCAGATTTGTTACGCTGATTTAATTAATTCCACTCCAAGAATACCAAATGTTCAGATGGGAATTGATAAAGTTGGCAATGCGGTTGATTTAACGCCACTAGAAAAGGAACTAAGAACAATTGGTAACGGTAAAACAATGATAGCAAGTGGTGGCGATAGTGAACTGGGCTATGCTCGTGGTACTGGTATAGACCACTTTACATCAATTATAGATAGTAAAAATGGCAATGTACGCCTAGTAAATCCAAATTCAACTGGAGATTATCAAGATGTCCCTATTACAGAGTATACACGTTGGTATGCAAGTGGTTGTTTTGATAACATATAGTTATGTTCATATTTTTTAATTGACTTTAGCAAGCAGTACGTATAATCCGTTTATATATTTTAGGTTCTAAAAGTTTTTAATAACAAATCTAATTTTTCAATAATTTTATTAATTTTGGTTTGTTCTTTCTGCCTTTGCCAATATTCCATGGTGCGTTGGTGGCGTAGTAGTTTTAAACAATTGAAATTAATTTACTTACAATATTTACTGTTTTATAATGTTAAACATGAAAATAAATAATGAACCGACTTTCACAGGGATAAACGTTGCTAAAGTAACTGACAAAAACATTAAAATATATGATATAACCACTCGTGATGCAGAATTTTTAGATAACATTTATAAATATGTAAAAATAAAGCATCTCATGCCTGAAATATCTATAGATGGTGAAAAAGTATATGATTCCATCATGAAACAAGGATTAAAATCTGCGCAATCAAATTTAATGCACGGAACAATTTTGTCTTATAATGACATAGTTTGTGGATTTATGGTTGAAAACTTAAATAAGAAAAAACACTACTTAGAATATATATGCACTTGGCCTATTGAAAAGAACAAAAAAGCTCCATTTGGAGCTCAAACACTTTTTGTAAACATGTTTCAAAATTTTTTAAATTCTGAAAAAAACATTGCAGAATTGGATGCTGTAAAATATGGAAAAGCAATTAGTTTATATAAGAAATTAAGCTACAAACCTGTAGGCGGAGATGCATTTTTTGAAACAATGCGAACGACAAAAGAAAAAATTAAAAATGTTTTAATAGAATTACAAGAAAAAATTCCGCTTACCCCAGTCTTTAATACAAAAGATGTTGATTTACAAGCAGAATTAAAAATTCCAATAGAATAAAAAAAACGGAGCTTTAGAAAAAGCTCCGTTTTTATCGTTTATTTTTGTTCTTTATTTTCCTGTTTAACAACAGGTTTGATTACTCTTTTAGGATCATAAGATTCGTTTATGTATTCAACCTTAGCGTTCTTCATTAAACCATCTGTAAGCTTTTTAAGAACTTCTATTTGTTTTTGAGTTTCTAAGTAATACTTAATTTCGTCTTTAACTTTTACATAAGGCGTTGTTCCAGCTTCCATTCTATCAGTAACCTTTATAATATGATAACCATAAGGAGATTGAACTAAGTTTTCACTAATAGTATTTGGCTTCATAGAGAATGCAACTTTTGAAAATTCCGGAACCATTGCTTCTTTTGTAAAGAAACCTAATTCTCCGCCACGTTCTGCACTGGCTTTGTCATCTGAATTTTTTTCAGCAATTTTTGCGAAATCATCAGGATTTTGTTTAACTTGAGCCAAAACAGATTCTGCTTTTATTTTTGCTTGAGTAGTTTGCTCTTCAACTTTTTTATTCAAATCTGTCGGATTAATATTCGGATTTTTTGCTTTAATTTGTTGAATTAATTCAATAGTATTTGCAGATATTAAAATATGTGATGCTCTTACTTGCTCACCGTGTGTAAATTCAGATTTATGAGTATCATAATATTTTTTAGCATCTGCATCAGAAATATTAATCTTTTCGATTGAATTTACTAATTTTTTAATCTTGATTTGGGTTTTCAAATCTTCTGTAAATTGATCGTTTGAAATTCCTCTTTGTTTCAAAAGTTTGTTAAGCTCTTCTTTTGAACCAACTTTGTCTATAATTGTTTTTAATTCATTTTGAATATCATCTTGAGTAGCAGTAATACCACGTTTAGCGATTTCTTCATCAAGTAATGATTTAACGATTAGTTCATTTACTATTTTATCCTTAAAAATTCCGAACATCGGATTATCATCAGATTTAACTAAGTTCTTAGAACCTCCAAATGCTTTTAAAAAAGATTTATCTACACTACTATCAAAAGCTTTGTCAAATTCTGCTTGCGTTATCACCGTATTATTTACCTTAATAATACCTTCAGACTTGTTTAAAAGTGTACAACCTGAAAATAATACTGTTGATAAAGCTAAACATGTTAATAATTTCTTCATTCAATTACTCCTTATAAAAACGCTTTATAACTCTCTTGTATCATGATAAACCAAATTTTATAGAATGTTAAACAATATTTACTATTCTTAATAATACTTTTTTATAAATAAAAAAACACCAGAATAAATTATACTAACGTTTTTACTAAACTTCAATCGTCATAAATTTATTTTTGTAATCATTAATCGTATTCATAAGTTCTACAAACTCTGCATATTTCATTGTATGCAAAGTTTTTGATAACTCAACCGCCTGCAAAAATTCAATCTTAAAAGCATCTTCATTACGTTCTTTAATTTTAATCATGCCGGTATCTTCAAACATCTCAAGCATTGTTTCAATTACAGGATTATTTACGCCAAGCGCTGTCGAAGCTCTTTCTAAATCAAAATTTCCATCAAGCGTATTGCAAGTATATCTAATCATTCCGGAAAACATTTTTAAAATTTGTTCTTCATTATATTTGTTATTTTGGTATCTCATGTAATGAATTGCATCGGGAGCAACTGTTGTCATAAGATTTTGCATAACATCCTCATCCGCAGGATAATCAAAGAACATCAAAACATCGCTTTTCTGTGCGCTGTTTCTGTTTACAATATGTTCACAAATATCCTTAAACGGTTTAAGTCCTTCCATAATTGCCCTGTCTTCTACAAAAGCACAAATAGAAAGCTTTGAATTTTTAATGTAATCATTAACCTGCGCTAAAATATTCGTTTTCTTTCTATGGTCATAAATTTTTGTTTTAACTTCTTCCTCTTGGACTAAAGCGTCTGAGTGAACGTCTTTCAAGATTAACTGAACAGAAGTTACGCCGTTAAAAGTATTCAGTTGCGGTGCAAACGCAATATCCAATTTATCACCTTGAATTAGAGGAATATCACCTCTTGACCACCAAACACAATCCATTGTGCCGTTTGGAGTATCAACAATAAGTTTTAAATGATCTTTAGTAGAACCCATCAATTTTTTTTCTTTTAAACTCAAATTGTTGACAACGAACGTTGGAGAAGGGTTCGATGCGCCAAATGGTTCTAGTTTAGATATTTCTTCTACTAAACCTACATCAACCTCATCTATTGAAAGCTCTAAATCAACCTCAAGAGATGGATTTAATTTTTGTCCGTTCAGCATTTCATCAATAGTTTTATTTAACGCTTTTTTAACAGTTTCAAAACTTGCTTTTTCTTCACTAAACGCAAAACCTGCTGCCAATTGGTGTCCGCCAAATCCTTCTAAATATTCAGAAATATTTGATATGATGTCATATAAGTTCAATTCTTTTACGCCACGCGCTGAACAGCGAAACATTTTTGTTTCTTCCGAATAGTTCATTATAAAAGTCGGCTTGTAGTATTTTTCAACAAATTTAGACGCTACAATTCCGACAATTCCGACATGCCAGTCCTTAGAGAATAAAACAATCGCATTATCTCGAC
Source organism: uncultured Candidatus Melainabacteria bacterium (assembly GCA_934777245.1). The sequence continues at coordinate 23,512 of CAKVND010000015.1, forward strand.
TTTTTGACGCGCGCCACATTTCATCAGCTTCTGCAAAAGTATTAGAACACATTTCTTGACGCAATTTATTAAAGTTTTCAAGTGAAATAATAGCCATTTCAATTTCTTGTTTGTTTTCAGAAATCATAACTTTAATAGCGTTATCAACTGTGTCGATTCTACCTGACGCGTTGATTCTAGGTGCGATTGTAAACGCGATTTGTTCGGCTGTTAAACCGTTATCTATTCCAACTCCTGCGACATCAAGCATTCTTTTTAAACCATAATGTTTACCTGATGCAATTAGTTCCAAACCTTTTGTAACATAATATCTGTTTTCTCCGATAAGCGGAACAATATCCGCAATCGTACCAACAGTTACGAATGGTAAAATTTCCATGCTGAAAGCCAGTTTGTCATATCTTTCCAAAACAGCTTGTGCAAGCTTAAACGCAACACCAACTCCGGCTAATGAGGTTAACGACTCAATTTGTTGAGGAGTAAGTTTTTCATCCAACGCATTCATCGCTTTCGGGTTAATTATAGCGTATGCTTCCGGTAAAACTTCAGGTGCTTCGTGGTGATCGGTAATAATTACATCGCGTCCAAAACTGTTTATAAATTTAACTTCTTCAACGCTACTTATACCATTATCAACCGTAATTATCAACTTAGGTTTCTTTTGTGAAAGTAATTGCACCAAAGCTTTTGTATGCAAGCCATGACCTTCATTTTCACGTTCAGGGATGTAATAATCTACATTTGCACCCAAGTAGCCAAAAGTTTTCATTAAAACAGATGTTGAAGTTACACCGTCTGCATCAAAATCGCCATAAATTAAAATATTTTCTTTTTCATCTATAGCTTTAACAATTCTATCAACTGCCTTTTGCATATCGCAAAAAGCGTTAGGGTGCATCAACGTTATCTCAAGAGGGTTTAAAAAATCTTTTTTTGCCTCTTCTGTTGTAATGCCCCTAACTTCTAATAATCTATCTATTAAATTTGCTCGTTCGGTTCTACCTTTTCCCCCGCGAACTATCCATTCTTTTGTACAAGACATGTCATTTTTTCCAATATTTCAATAGCTTTCTTTAACTGAACGTCGTCTTTTGCGTCAACGTTTTCCTTAGTTAATTCTACCACAACATCAGGAGTTATGCCTTTTTTATGAATATCACTTCCGGATGGAGTCAAATATCTTTGAATTGTAATATTCATACCGGCTTCGTCAGGTAAACGGTTAATTTCTTGAACTAAACCTTTTCCGAAAGATTGCTCTCCTACAATCGTAGCTCTATGATTATCTTTTAATGCTCCACTTAAAATTTCACTTGCAGAAGCAGAGCCTTTGTTAATTAAAACTACAATCGGCTTATCTGTAGTTTGTTGGTATCTGGCGCGAGTTGTGCTTTTATATGAATCTCTGTCAACTGTGCTAACAATTACGCCGCCGCGCAATAGCATATCCGAAATACAAATAGCGTTAGTCAAAAGTCCGCCAGGGTTTGAACGAAGGTCTAAAATATAACCTTTTACACTGCTTGAATTATTCAAAATACTTTCAATTTCTGTTGCAGCGTTTTTGCTGATAAATGAACTTAATCTAATGTATTGAATATCATTTGGAATTTTTGTTGTTTCAAACGGTGGTTTGCAAGAAACGGACTTAACCTCAATTTCATCTCTTACAACGCTGTAAGTTTTGTTTGGCACACCTTTTCTTTGAATTAATAAAGTAACTGTTGTGCCTTTTTCGCCTCTGATTTTATCGGCAGCCACATCAATGTTAATCCCTTTTGTGCTTTCGCCGTTAATCTCAAGGATTTTATCGTCTGCCATCAAGCCTGCTCTTTCTGCCGGAGAATCTTCCAGAGGTGCAATAATAACTAATTCGCCATCTCTCAAACCGATTTGCGTACCTATACCTTTAAGCGAACCCTTAATAGATTGAGTTTCTTCAGAAAATTCTTTTGGGTCTAAGAAACGTGTGTACGGATCATTTAAACTTGCAAGCATGGTTTCTATTGCTACGTAAGCATCTTCTTTTGTTTTAAGTTTGTTTTCATAGCGATAACGCCATTTTGTCCAATCTTGAGCATTATTAGACGGATCATAATATTTTTTATTAACAATTCTCCAAACCTCATCGTACATTTCGCTCGGAGTTGCAGAATATGCTTGCCCGATAGCCATTGCAACCGCTGATAATAATATAACTGATTTTATAAATCTTTTCATAAGCTTTACACTCCTCATAAGTCAAAAAGCGCTCTTTATATTATACTACACAATTAATTAAATAATTTCAAATTTCAATATTACATAGCATATTTTTATTAACCATATTCTTGTATAATAATATAAGAAGAGGTGAAAATGAGTGAGCAAGAATATAATAGAATAAACGCAATTAAGGTTAGAGGAGCGAAAGTTCACAATCTAAAGAACATTGATGTGGATGTTCCATTAAATAAAATTGTTGGTATTGCCGGAGTTTCGGGTTCGGGCAAGTCATCTCTAGCACTGGGTGTTTTGTATTCAGAAGGTTCAAGGCGCTATCTGGAAGCTCTTTCTACCTACACTCGCCGTAGAATGACACAAGCAGAAAAAGCGCTTGTGGACGAAATACTTTATGTTCCTGCGTCTCTTGCTCTACACCAACGTCCGGCAGTTCCCGGGGTTAGAAGTACGTTCGGAACAGGAACCGAACTTTTAAACAGCTTGAGATTGATGTTTTCAAGGCTTGCAAGCCACCGCTGTCCAAACGGACATTATCATGCGCCAACACTTGCCGTTGCAGCTGAACAAGAACTTGTTTGTCCTGTTTGTAACGCTCATTTTTATGCGCCGTCAGCAGAAGAACTTGCATTTAATAGTCAAGGAGCATGTGAAACTTGTGGCGGAACGGGTATTGTAAGAACAGTTGATAAATCAACACTTGTACCTGATGAAAATTTAACCATTGATGAAGGTGCTGTTGCACCTTGGGGGACTTTAATGTGGTCGCTTATGACTGATGTATGTCGAGAAATGGGAGTGCGCACCAATATTCCGTTTAAAGATTTGACAGACAAAGAAAAAGACATTGTGTACAATGGACCTGCGGAAAAGAAGCATATTTTTTATAAAGCAAAAAACACAAACCAAGCAGGAGAATTAGATTTTACATACTATAATGCAACTTATACGGTAGAAAACGCGTTATCTAAAGTTAAAGATGAAAAAAGCATGAAGCGCGTTGAAAAGTTTTTGAAACAAGATATTTGTCCGAATTGTAACGGAACACGTTTATCTCAAAAAGCCAGAACGCCTAAACTTATGAATATAACTCTTGATGAAGCTTGTAAAATGACACTTGCGGATTTAGTAGTTTGGGTTAGTAAAGTTCCGAATTCTTTACCGGAAGAAATGCGAAAAATGGCGCAAAGTATTTGCGATTCTTTTCAAACGGTCGCTAAAAGACTTATGGATTTAGGCTTAGGTTATTTAACACTTGATAGAGCTGCATCAACACTTTCAACAGGGGAAAGGCAGAGAATGCAGCTTGCGCGTGCGGTTAGAAATCGCACAACAGGCGTTTTATATGTACTTGACGAACCTTCAATCGGTTTACATCCGTCTAATATTATAGGTCTAAAAGGCGTACTGCATGATTTACTAAACGACGGAAATTCAATAATTCTAGTAGACCACGATACACAGATTTTAAGCGAAGCTGATTGGATTATAGAAATGGGGCCGAAAGCAGGTGTTAATGGCGGTTACGTAATAGCAGAAGGTACGGTTGAACAGCTTGAAAATAATACTAATTCCATAATTGGCGGTTTTCTATCGGACAAAAACAAAGTTTTGGTAAGAAAACAAACTCCAAAAGAAGAAATGTTCGAATTAGGTAAAATCCGTTTGGAAACAGATTCAATACATACCGTAAAACCACTTACAGTCGAAATCCCGAAAGGAAGATTAACTGTTGTAACAGGAGTTTCAGGTTCTGGAAAAACCACAATGGTATTAGAAAGCCTTGTTCCGGCACTGGAATCAATTTCGGAAGCTTCAAAAAAACCTGCTCATGTTAAAAATATTGAAGCAAACGGAATAAAACAAGTTAAATTAATTGATGCTACGCCGATTGGAATAAATATTCGCTCAACAGTTGCTACGTACGCCAATATTCATGATGAGTTGAGAAAAGTTTACGCAAAAATTGCAAAAGCAGAAGGTTTAAATTATAAAGCAGGTGATTTTTCATATAATACAGGAAATCTGCGTTGCCCTGTTTGCGACGGAAACGGAATAATTAATCTTGATGTGCAATTTTTGCCGGATGTTGAAATTCCTTGTCCTGAATGCAGTGGGTCAAGATATTCAAAATCCGCAGAAATAGTTAAATACAATAAGCACTCTTTGCCGGAACTTATGGCAATGGACGTCAATACCGCGCTTGAAGTTTGTAAGGATTTAAAACTTGTGCAATCGAGATTGCAAATTTTGCAGGATTTGGGCTTGGGTTATTTGACTTTAGGCGAAGCGACACCGAGTTTATCCGGTGGTGAAGCTCAGAGATTAAAACTTGCAAGCGAGATGCGCAAAGCACAAAATGACACAGTTTTCGTGTTTGATGAACCAACAATCGGCTTACATCCATTGGATGTTCAGACGTTGCTCGGAGTTTTTCAAACATTAATAGAAAATGGAGCTACAGTCGTTGTTATTGAACATGATTTAGATGTAATCAAAAATGCTGATTACATAATTGATATGGGGCCTGAAGGCGGAGAAGCCGGAGGTGAAATAGTGTTTACCGGAACTCCAGATGAAATAAAAAACTGCAAAGTTTCTAAAACAGGGCAATTCATAATGTGACATACTGTTTAGTGATATAATAATTTTATGTTACTTACAATTACCGGCATTTTAGCAAGAATTCTATCAAATTCATATCTTAATGTTTTTCAGAAAATTTTAACTACAAAGGGGCAAAAATCTTCTGTCATAAATTTTTATACATATTTAGGTTTATCATTATTTTGCTTATTTTTTATAAATCAAATCCATTTCAATAGTATAATTTTATTTAATACTCTTATAATGGGTTTTTTAGGCGCTCTCGGCAACTATTTTATTATTAAAGCTCTTTCTGAAGGCGATTTGTCAGCAATTGCTCCAATAAATTCTTATAAACCAATTATTGCAATTTTAGTCGGATTTATATATTTACACGAAGTACCATCAATAAACGCATTATTAGGCATTTTGCTAATAATAATAGGAACATATTTTGTTTTAGGACAAAAAAGTAACGGCGAACAAATTTCTAAAAGAGCCATTTTTTATAGAGTTCTTGCTTTAATTTTTTCCGGGACTGAAGCAATTTTCATAAAAAAAATAATTTTATTAACAGGAATAACAAATACATTTATTCTATGGTGTCTCTTTGGATGGTTATTTTCATCAATATTTGTCGTTGTTTCGAGAAATAAATTAATCATAAAATCTATAAAAAACCAAATCTTATTAATTTTAGCAGTTGGAATTATGCAATATTCTACAAATTTTGTTTTTGCAAATATGAATGTTTCTTATGCACTTGCCATATTTCAATTATCAACAATATTAAGCGTCTTTCTAGGCGCAAATATTTTTAAAGAATCCAATATTAAAAAGAAGTTAATTGGCTCTACAATTATGGCGATTGGGGCTGTAATTATTATATTGAATTAATTTACAAAACATTTTTATAGTAATATATTCATATGAGTTTAATATCAATTTTAAAGAAAAAAAATAAAAAACAACTTTTTACAACACCGAGCCATGCTGGCAAATTGTGCATTTTTCATAAATTTTACCAATGGTATCACTCAGATATTTCAGAAGTGGATGCATACAATCCGGAAATTGCACTAGAAAAAGCAGAACAAAAAGCTGCGAAAATTTATGGTACAAAATCGACCCATTTTTTAACAAATGGTTCTTCAAGCGGAATTATTGCATCCGTTTTAGCTTGCTGTCATTTTAATGACAAAGTTCTTGTTTGGTCTAAATCCCATCCTTGCCATAAAAACGCAATCAAACTTGCAGGCGCGCAAGCTATAGAATACGAACTTCCTTACAATGAAGAATGGGGCGTTTTTGAAGGTTTAGATAATGTAGAAGAACTTTTAGAAAAATATTCTCCAAAAGCGATAATCGTAACATCTCCGAGCTACGAAGGCATTGTTTCTGACATAGAAAAATTGAGCAAAGCTTGCAGAAATGCAGGAGTTTATTTAATAGTAGACGAAGCGCATGGAGCTTTATATCCTTTTTCAGACGAACTTCCGCAAAGTGCTGTAAAATTTGCGGATTTCACGGTTCAATCTCTACATAAAACAGCAGGTGGAATTAATCCGACAGCCCTTTTGCATTGCAATTATGAATGTGATATAAAATCCGCACTGAAACTAATTACAACAACATCGCCATCATATCCTATGCTTGCAACAATTGAAGCTAATGTTAATTATTTGAATTCAACAAAAGGTAGAAAACGAATTAATGAATTGATTACAAAAATTAAAGAAATAAAAGCCGAACTCGGCAATTTGGAGTTCTACGGTGATGATGTTACAAAAATTCTTATAAAAAAGCAGGGTTTGAGCGGATTTGAACTTTCAGAAATTTTGTTTGATAAATTTAACATAGAAGATGAAAGAACAAACGAGAAATCTACAATGCTTTTGACAGGTTTAGGCACAACCTGCGCGAAACTCGATTGTTTACGCAAATTGAAAAGAATTTAATCAACTACTACCCTCTCTTTTTTTGGGAGGAGAGAATAGTTGTGTTTGAGACTGCGTCGAAGGCTACAACTACGGGTGGTTATTAATTTAATCCAACACTACAAATGCAGCAGAAAATTTATTGTCGGGTTCAATGAAAAATGTTGAACCCGACTTAAATTGAACGACACTCGCGCCGCGAGCGTGCGTGCGAACATGGAATATGACTTTGAGGCAAGCTTTTATAGAGAAAATAAAATTTTGTATTTTACTTATGCTTGCCGACATAATATTTACGTGTGTAGCACCAATAGTGAGCGAGAAAGTGCAAGCTCTGCTTGCTACAGCCATTTAAACCACAACCGTAAGGTTGTAGTAAACAGTGCGTTATTTTTCTTTTTTGTTTACTTTTTTCTTTTTATTTCGCAACAAAAAAGAAAAAAGTAAGAATTATTTTGAAATAAGAAAAGTTTTCTTTGATGTACTTTTGACGAAAATTATCTTGGACAGTAGTGTCTTCACAGTCGTAGGGTGGGAAAAGCGGAAGCGGTTCCCACTCTACATTCTTATTCCCCTATTACCTTAATCCCTTCAAATAAACATAAACATATTGTAAATAGTTCACTATGTGTGGTAAAATACAACACATAGTGAAGATATATTATAAAGCGACATACACATATAAAATATTCAGAATGTTTTTGAGTGAGTTTGATAATTTTGTATCAACACTTGGAAACATTGCGCTTTTTGGTTTAGAGTTATTCAAAGGACTTAAATCGTTTCCAACAACTATAAAAGCTATTATTGAGCAATCTGCTCGTTTTGGCGTGTCTTCACTTCCTATAACTTTGTCAATTGTTGGCATGACATCAATCATTATTGCAATGCAGGTTGCAGGAGAAATGGTTAAACAAGGTGCAGGAAATTATGTTGGAATGCTTGTTGCAATTCTTATGGTTAGAGAAGAAGGAGTTATTATGGCTGGTTTTGCGATAATTTCTATGATAGGCTCTTCAATGGCTTCTGAAATTGCTACAATGAAAGTTACCGAACAGATTGATGCAATACGAGTTTTAAAGGTAAACCCCGTTCATTATCTATTCACACCAAGAATTATTGCAGGTACTTTAATGATGCCTTTGGTAGTTATTGTTGCTTCGGTTTTTGGTGTATTAGGCGGAGCAGTTGCTTCAAACTTAGCATCAGGGCTAACTTACAAAGCTTATTTTGACTCAGTTTGGTTCGGATTAAATATGCACGACTTAAACGTATGTTTGCTAAAATCAATATCGTTTGGTTTTGTAATTACATTAATAAGTTGTTCATGCGGAATGGAAGCGCGAGATGGAGCAAAAGGAGTTGGTATTGCGACAACAAAAGCGGTCGTTTGGTCGTTTGTAGCAATAGTAATTCTTGACTTAATCTTCGCTGCGATGTTCTTTTATTAAACTCCAACCCCCTCACCCCTTGAGGGAGAGGGCGAGGGATTTATCCTCCAAAAAGAAAACGAGAAACTTATGGGAATACAAGTAAAAAACTTAGTAAAAACATTCGACAAAAAAACAATATTAGACAACATCTCTTTTCAAGTAGATGACGGGAAAATATTATCTATAATCGGTTTTAGCGGTTCCGGAAAAAGTACGGTGTTAAAACTGATTAGTGGATTAATTGAAAAAGATTCCGGAGAAATCATTACAACAGGCGGTGATATTGCAATGGTGTTCCAATATTCTGCGCTTTTCGACTCTTTGAATGTTTTTGATAATATATCTTTTGCACTACAAGAAAGAAAAGATTTGCGTGGTAAATACACACGAAAAGAATTAGAAAAAATTGTCGCTGAAAAACTTGAACTGGTTGGCTTGTCAGGCATTGAAGATAAATATCCGTCTGAACTTTCCGGCGGCATGCAAAAACGTGTAAGCTTTGCGCGTGCCATCGTTACAGAACCTAAAATTATTTTGTATGATGAGCCTACTGCAGGTTTAGACCCGATTTCATCAACCTTGATTGAAGATTATATCGTAAGATTAAAAAATGAAACTAACGCAGCATCAATAGTTGTAACACACCAAATGTCAACTATTAAGAGGACAGCCGATTCTGTCTTGATGTTGTATAATGGACATGCGGTTTTTGAAGGTTCGTCTGAAGAACTTTTACGTGAAGAAACTCCTTACACAAAACAGTTCGTAAACGCAACCATCGAAGGCCCAATGAAAATGAACGCATAGGCTAACACACCTCGGTTATTCCCTCTCCGAGGGAGAGGGCTAGGGTGAGGGTTCTACATTAGCGAGCATACAAAAACTTATTAAAAACATTCAAACAAAGTGCATTCAGCACAAACCAAAAGGAAAACACAAAATGAAGATGTCACCATCATTTAAAGTAGGAATATTAGCAATCGTAGCCTTAACAATTCTATTGTTTACAATTTTATGGATTAAAGGACGTTCTTTCTCTTCGGCAGAAAGAATAGAAGTTCAATTTAAAGACGTAAACGGCATGCGTCCGGGCTCAGGGGTACAAATGATGGGACTTCGCGTTGGTCAAGTTGAAGAAATTACTCCGGTTGTAAATGGTGATTCGAGTTATGTAAGAATGAAATTCGTTATTACAGAACCGGGGATTACTATTCCAAAAGCTTCTATGCTTTCAATTCAACAATCCGGTTTAATTGGCGAACAATTTTTAGAAATCACACCTCCAAGAACTCGTTCTGTATACATTCCTGTTATCAGCAATGAGTTATTATCAAATGGAACCGAAGTTGAAATCAAACTTGATGACAAATTCTATAATGTTGGTACTGTGAAAAAATCTCAAATCATGACATCAAAACTTGTGCCTTACGAATTGAAAGATTTTGTAAAAACTAATTACGCATATAAAGTTGACTATGTCGTAAATCTTCCGGGGCTTATATTACCACATTTTATGACAGGTCAAATTGTTAATATAAATGGTGAAAGAAAATTAAGAATTGCACCTTTAGATAATACCGCAATTCCATATCCGCAACAGACATCGCCATATACAATAATTGAACCGATGAGAATTGCCGATTTTATGGATTTACAATATAAAGCAGCCGAATCCTTGACTGAAACAAACAGAATTGTAAACGAACTGTTAAATGATTCCATGATTGCAGAAATCAGACAATCTGTAACAAACTTCAAAGTTTTAACGGCTCAAGCTACGACAACTTTAGCTAAAACCGAAAAACTTATTGAAACATCTAAAAATGATATTGATGCAATTCTTTGGATGATGAGTGATGTTTCTAACAACTTCAACAAATTGGCAACAAATATTAACGGCATTATCGGGGATGAAAAATTCAAGCCTATGATGTACGATACAGCGGATGCAATTTCTAATTTATCAAAACAACTAACACCAATCATTGGTTCTGTTGATGCTAAAGAATTTGCAGAAGATTTGAATGCTGTAATGAAAAACTTAAACGAAATTTCAACTTCCGTTAATCAAATGACTAAAGACGAAAACTTGAAGAAAAAAATTAATACTTCTATCGATAACTTAAATATTACAATGTGCGAAGTTTCAAACGCGCTAGAAACAATTAACGGAGAAGATGGAGATAAAGAAGGCTTGAAACAAATTATGGAAGATACTTCTTCTACTGTTTCTAATTTGAAAAAATTCTCAGAAAAATTGAATAAGAGATTTTTGTTATTCAGATTAATGTTCTAAAAAAAAAACAACAATAAATGTTAGTAAAAAAGAGAGCAATAAAACACTTGCTCTCGTTTTACTAACATATTATACTTTACAAATTTTTGTTGACAAAAATTATATCAATTCGCCATTCAAATACCAAGTTCTTGCTCTGGTTATTTTTGCTGTTACAAATTCGCCAGTGATATCTTTATCATACGGAATGTGGACGATTTTATTATTACGGGTTCTACCGGTAATAACGTTTTTACCGTTTCTTGTTTCAAATTTTTCAATCAAAACTTCCAATTCGCGTCCAACATATTTTTGATTAGATTTCAAGCAGCATTCGCGGTTATGTTCATTCAAACGCGCAAGTCTATCGGTCTTAACATCTTCCGGTACGTACAAATCAACCCATTTCGCTGCTACAGTTCTTTCTCTTGGAGAATAAGCTGCCGTATTTGAATAATCCAATTCCAATTCAGTCATAGCCTTCAAAGTATTTTGGAATTGTTCTTCCGTTTCTCCCGGAAAACCTGCAATAAAATCACTTGTAATTGTTACATCAGGAATTCGGCTTCTTAAATTATCGCAAATCTTTTTATAAGTTGCATAATCGTATCTGCGGTTCATTTTCTTTAAAATATAATCATCGCCGGATTGCATTGGAATATGGAAATATTCACAAACCTTATCAAGCTCAATCACAGTATCTATAAGTTCTTCCGTGATATCTGTCGGATAAGATGTTACAAATCTTATTCTAAAATTACCTTCAAGCGCATTAACTTGTCTTAAGAGCCAAGAAAGATTTTGGTGCGGCTCCAGGTCTTTACCATAAGAATCTACATTTTGTCCAAGAAGCGTAATCTCTTTAAAGCCTTCTTTTAAAGCCTTCTTAGCTTCATTCAATATCAATTCCGGTTTTCTGGAACGCTCACGACCTCTTGTATAAGGCACGATACAGTATGTGCAGAAATTGTTACAACCTTCCATAATCGGAATCCACGCATTAATACTTTTTACACGGTTTATTTGAATATCACTTTCTTCAAACGGTTTTTCTTCTGTAGAAACTACTCTTTCGCCAGCTTCAATACGTTTAACGAGATTTGGTAGCTCATAAAGCCTTTGAGTTCCTAAAACCAAATCTACATATGGAGCACGTCTAAACAAATCTTTACCTGCTTGTTGAGCAACACAACCTGCAAATACTATTTTTAAATCAGGATTATTCTTTTTCCACTTACCCCAAACGCCAATTGCGCTATAAGCCTTGTCTTCAGAAAGTTGTCTGATTGAGCAAGTGTTGATAATCAACATATCAGCTTCTTTTGGTTCAAGTGTTTGCGTATAACCACAATACTCCAACATACCAAACATACGTTCAGCATCGGATTTATTCATCTGGCAACCTAATGTCTCTATATATACCTTTTTCATTTATTCCACCTCTTTATTCTATTGTACAACAAAGTTTTATATTCGCAGGGATAAATTTTACTATAAAACAATTTTTCTTTTCCAAATTAAAACGCAATAAAACTTAATGATTTGCCATGACTTAATATAATTTGTTAGCATAATATTGAGGTATAGTCGATTTTTAAGGAAATAATCATGAAGTTTTTAGATATAAAGAAATGGGGAGGAGCATTTGGGCTGTTTTTGTTTTCAATAATGCCGTCAAATGCTGCTATGACATTTCCGAATATTAATATTGGATTAGGTACAGCGAATACTCCGCAAGATTTCACAAACGGTTTGCAAATTCTTATTTGGTTAACTATTTTGACACTTGCGCCAAGTATTTTGATTATGACAACAAGTTTTATAAGACTTGTTGTTGTATTGTCGCTTACAAGACAAGCTATTGGCGCAGGTAATCTTCCGCCAAACCAAGTTATTACAAGTTTGGCATTAATTTTAACCTTCTTTATTATGGCGCCAACTTTTAATGAAATTAACGAGAAAGCTCTCCAACCTTATATGAACAATCAAATTACTCAACAAGTTGCGCTTGATAGAGGGATTGAGCCTGTTCGTAAATTTATGTTTAAACAAACGCATGAAAAAGAATTGGCGTTGTTTGTAAGAATGGCAAAAATAGAAAAGCCTAAAAATAAAGATGATGTTCCGACTTATGTTCTCTTACCGTCATTTATTTTGAGTGAACTTAAAACAGCTTTTACAATAGGTTTTGTAGTTTATCTACCGTTTTTAGTAATTGATATTGTCGTTTCATCAGTACTGGTATCTATGGGTATGATGTTCTTACCGCCAACAATGATTGCGCTGCCGTTTAAGCTGATTATGTTTGTAATGGTCGACGGTTGGTATTTGGTAGTCAAATCGCTTGTAGAAAGCTTTGTAACCTAGAAATGTAAACATATTTCTTTGCAAAAGTCGCCTCTAAAGATGTAGAAAGTAAAACAATGAATCAAGATATAGTAATAACACTTTTACAAAAAATGTTCATATTAACTTTGGAAATATCAGTTCCAATACTACTTGTTGGTGTAGTTTTGGGTCTTTTGGTAAGTATTTTCCAAACTGTAACACAAATTCAGGAATCAACTTTGACATTCGTTCCAAAAATTGTCGGTTGTGTGCTTCTGTTGATATTTTTAATGCCTTGGATGATAAGCGTATTTATTACGACATTTAATGAATTTATGGATATGATTCCTCAATTAATAGGTGTTGCATAATGTTCAATTTGGATGTGTTGTTTTCAGTAAGCAATATAATTCTTTTTATGGCAATTTTTACCAGATTGTCCGGGTTGTTTGCATCTGCTCCACTTTTTTCAACATATCCAATCCCAATGCAAGTGAAAATTTGGTTAGCGGCTTGTATTGCGTTTATCTTATTTCCAATAGTGCAATATAATACAAGCTTTGTTGTACCAAACTCTGTTCCGGCATTAACACTTATTTTATTTAAAGAATTTGTTATAGGTTTTGCAATGGGATATTGTGCAAATATTTTATTCGTGGGGATTGAACTCGGTGTAAATACATTTGCAGTTCAAATGGGCTTGTCTGCTGACCAAGCGCTGAACCCGACTTCCGGCGGACAATCACCTGTAATTACGCAAGCTTATACATATTTAGCATCAATGCTATTTTTGGGATTAGGCGCGCATCAATGGTTATTTTCTGCAATTTATAACAGTTTTAAATCAATGCCTGTTGGATACGTGTTTACATTTTCCCCTGAACTTATCGGACAAATCGTACATTTGAGCGGTCAAATTTTTGGAATTGGTTTGAGTATTGCACTACCGATTTTTGGAATTTTATTTATTACAGATATTTTATTAGGTTTTACATCAAAAATGATGCCACAAATGAACATTTTTATGGTTTCTATGCCATTAAAAATTTATTTGGGCTTGTTGCTTTCTTTGATGTTCATGCGCCCGATGGCAGAATATATAGGTGTTCTAATCGAACAGTTCTTAACACAAATTGCCGGCATGTTTTAATAATTTTCTAAAAATTAATTTTGTATTTTTTATTAAGTTTTGTAACAAACCTTCTCTCGATTGAAATTTACTTTTTTTGAAATACTTTATATATACGTAAGACGAAA
>CAKVND010000016.1 GCA_934777245.1 uncultured Candidatus Melainabacteria bacterium
CCTGTAACTAATACATCATTCATTTTTTAGCACTTCCTCGATATTTTCACCTTGATAAGCGTTAATCGTCGCGCTCGCCAATTCGTTTCCTTTACTATCATATATTAAACAGTCAAAAACGACAATTTCGTTATCATCAAAAATTTCGGAAGCTTTTACAAAATATGTATTGCCTTCAAGAAAATAATCAATTTTGTTATTATAAAGCCTTGAGCCTAAAAGTAGCCCCGGACGCGGTTCTTTATCTCCACGTTTATAATATGCGTAACACCCGATAGTCTGCGCCATAAATTCAATTCCGACAAGAGAATTAATACCTTTACCATCCTCAAAGAAAAGCTTTTGGGGATAAACATCAAACCTAGCTGTCAAAGAATTGTTCTCTAAATCTATTTCTACGACATCATCAATAAGAATCATTGGCGGTTTATGCGGAAGTATCTTGGCTAAATCTACCATTATGCAAATTTCCTTCACAAGCTAATGTTACTAGTGTAACTTAACCAATCAAGAGAGTCAAATCAATATTATTTTTGACGATTTACAACCTATTGTTAAATTTTGTTAAGTTTATATTACAAAAACGCAAATTTATTTATTTTCAATCTTTTATATATATGGAAGGAATGTGTATATATGTCGACTTTTGGAGATTATAAATCATACAAAAAATATGAACCTGCGTATGCAAGCTGGAAAAACCGGCAAGACATTCAGGAATCAAAACGTATTGCATACTTAAAACAAAACCCAAATGAAATTTCTAAAGAAGATATTCAACGTGGGCAAGCGCTTATTCGTGCAATTGATATAATGGATGAATATTCACAAAAACGCGCACAAGATGTAGAAGTTGCAAGTCAATCCGTCATTGGAATGGCACTTGAGATTACAATGCTTGCAGGAATGGGTTTAGGAGCTGCAGCCGGACAATTAAAAAGCGTAAAAAATCTAATCGCAAAATACACAAAAAACCCAAAACAGGCATCAACCTTAAGTATAGTAATTCCAGCCATAATTGGTGGCATAATCGGCACAATAGCATCTTTCCCATTACAAGCTTGGGGAGCTAAAGCAGAAGTTTCCGCTTCTAGGCGCGGAAGATTTGAAGCAATGCGCAACGAATTAAAAAATCCTAACGGATTTGCGGTTCTAACTGACGAACAGATTGCAGAAGCTCACAAAAAATCAAAAAATATCGTTCTTAAAGAAGACAAAATAAAAAATAAGATGACAGCTAAGCTTTCAGAAGCTTTTGGCATTGAAACATTAAAATCAATGGCACTGGATAGCGGAGAATATAAAAAGCAGAAAAAAGCTTTTGAACTTGAGTTGGCAAACGACAATGCTCATTTAAATGATAAGATGACGCCAGATGAAATTGAAAAAGCAAAAAAAGACCAACAACTTTTAACAAAACTTGTAGAAAAAATTGATATCGCCTCACAAGATTATGCCGAAAATGCAGAATTGGCAGCTGGAACGCTAATTACCGGAATTATGGCATTATCCTTTTTAGGCGATTTAGCAATATCCAAACTAATGAAAATATTTAAAGTTCAATCTGCACAGAAAATATCGGTTGCATCAAAAGCGGCCGGCATTATAGCCTCATTGGGTACAGCCATTTGGACTTCACAAATCACCAAACAAGCATCAAGAGTTGGTAGATTTAAAGTTAAACAAGAATTAATGGAACATCCTGAAACCTTCGTCTATGTAGATGACAAAAAAGCTAATGAAATAAAAGATTTTAAAATTAATACGACAAAAAAACAAAACATGATTGATTTCTTAAAATCTGCTTATAAAAATAATAAAGAATACGAATTATATCAAAAAACCACTGCAAAAGAAGAAAAACGCATCTACAAAGCAATTGAAGAATTAAAGTTAAGTGAAACACAAATAAAAGATGCAAAAAGATTACAAAAAAATGCATTTAGAACATTTAACAAAATCGATGACAATTCTCAAAAATATTCAGAAAGTGTAGAAGCTCTGGGAGAATCCAGCAAGTTACCAATTAGCTTAATAAGCAGCGGTATTGGTATAGCAATTGGACTTCCGCTTTTAAGTAAAAAAACTAAAACATCAATGCAAACTGCCGAAAATTTTGCAAAATACATGGGCGTGATATTGTTAAGTTCTTTACCGTCTGTACTAGTGAATGCTTACGTTACTAAGCAACAGAAAAAAGCTTCTCGCGTTGCTGATATGCTTGCTATTAATGAAATGCAAGATTATAGAACTTTTAAATAAAATCATTTAGGAATACACAAACTCTTCTTTACCGTCTTCATTTAAAATCAGCGCACAAAGATGAGCATTTGGATACTTGCCACAACCCAAATCAATACAGATTTTACCCTCGTCAATATATGGCTCATCAAATTCCGTATGCCCAAAAATGATTTTTTGTGGAAGATTGTGTTTTGAATATATAAATTTTCCACGAATATAAACCAAATCTACTTCATCTTGCTCTTCTAACGGATAGTCAGGATTAATTCCAGCATGCACAAATAAATACTTATCAGTTTTATAATAAAATTTTAAACTTTTATAAAAATCACCATGAATTTTAAAAATATTTTCAAAACTTCCATAGCTTTTTACTGTTGCAGGCCCACCATAATTATCAAACAAAAATTGGTAATAATCATCCGTTTCTGCATGCAAAAGCGCATATTCATGTGAACCAATCAAATATATACATTTGTTTGTTTCTGCCAGCTGAATTATTCTGTCAACGACACCCCTTGATTCAGGCCCTCTGTCTATATAATCACCCATAAAGACAAAAATATCATCCGGTTGAATATCAATTTGACTTAGAACACTTTCCAGTTTCCTAAGTTCTCCATGAACATCTGTAATAGCTATATATCTCGACATAAAAATTCCTTTTTAAATCATTATAACAAAAAGACGAGCGACAAGTCGCTCGTCTTTTTAATTCTTTTACTTATTTTTAATAAGAACCAGCCGGTTTCTTTTGTTGAGTAGCGCCAGGAATTGCTTGCCAGTTTGCTGCCATAATTTTCTTGAATGATTTAAGAGCTGTATCTTCAAGTTCACCCAACTCTTCAGCTTCCATAATCAATTCTCTTAATGGTAACAATGCTCTTTGATCACGAAGTACGCCTAAAGCAGCAGCTGCACCAGCTCTAACTAAATCGTTTTCTGAACGATTTTTCATAACATCAATAAGCGCAGGAACTGCTTTTGTATCGTTCAATTTGCCCAATGAAGTTACTGCATAAATTCTTACGTTAACCCATTCGTCATATAACATATTAATGATTTTATCAACGCATTTTTTGTTGCCGATTTCACCCAATGCTCTTGTTGCATCACATCTAACATTAACTTTTTCATGATCTAATGAATTCATCAAAGCATCTGTCGCAACATCACCAATTTCAATCAAAGCATCTGTTGCTGTAATACAAACTTGTGAATTTTCATCATTTAAAGCTTCTACAAGTGGTTCAACAACAATTTTACCGCCTAAACGACCTAAAGCACGAGCTGCACGAACTCTAACATCTACGTTACGATCTTCTCTTAAAGATTCGATTAAGTGTTCAGTTGCTTTTGTATCACCTAATTCGCCCAATGCACGAGCTGCATATAAACGAACAGAACCGTTTTTGTCATTTTTAAGAACATTAATTAACGGTTCAACAGCTTTAGAATCGCCCATTTCACCTAGAACACGAGCGGCATTATATCTAACTTTTTCTGAACTTGATGACATCAAATCATTAATAAGTTCTTGGAAAGATTTTTTTACTTGTTTCTTTTTGCTGTTTACAGTAATTGCCATACACTTTACCTCCGATATGCAATATATCAATTTAAAATTCTACACAGTAATATAAAGTTTTCTTTATTTTAAAAATTGCCATTTTTTTTCGTTTTGTAAAGATTTTGTTACATACCCTAATTAGGGTAAAATTTACACTTAATCTCAGTAGTATTAATATACCATATTTTTGCATTTTTATGACTACCTTACCAGATAATTTTACAAAAGTTAATTAATATTATAATTGTAATACGTCTGCAACTTAGATATAGATTAAAAAATACGACTTTATAAAACTTAATAAATACTACTTACTCGGGATAGTAATAACAAACTCACTACCTTCATTTATTTTTGTTTTAACCTCTATTTTTCCTTCGTGTTTTTCAATTATTTTTTGAGAAATTGCAAGCCCTAACCCAGTTCCGACACCAACTCCCTTTGTCGTATAACCTGCAAAAAATATTTTTTCCGGCTCTTTTATTCCACATCCGTTATCTTTAATTTTTACAACCAAATTATTATTTTCATAATTTGTGTCAATAGTGATTATTCCCTCTTTTTCGATAGCATGCGCAGCATTTACAAGAATATTCATAAACACTTGATTCAACATATTTGGATAACATTTAATTGGTGGAATTTTACCATAATTTTTCACAATTGTTATTCTATTTTTCGTTTCATGCCTGATTAAATCAAGCGTTAAATCAATTTCATGATTGATATCGGCTTCTTGAAGCTCTGCTTCATCGAGTCTTACAAATTTTCTCAAAGATACCACCAGTCTGTTAATACGTGCGATAGCTTCTGTATCAATATCATTAATTTCTTTAAGCAAATCCTTTGTATCCTCGTCTTCCACCTGCAAAATCAGTTTTTTCATTATTTCATTATTTGATTTTATGGAAGCAACAGGCGTATTTATTTCGTGCGCAACACCAGCAACAAGCTGACCTAAAGAAGCCATTTTTTCGGAATTAATAAGTTTTAATTGTGTGTCTTGAAGTTCTTTTAACGTTTTAGTCAAATCTTTAACCATTCGCGCATTCTTTTTATAAAGCTCTGCTTGAATAATCGCGTTGCCTAACTGAGAAGACACACCATTCAGAACTTCCAATGTATCATCAAGTTTCGTTTTCTGTTTTGTAGAAAGCACAATTATTCCTAAAAGTGAATTAAGATGAAAAATCGGCACAACAATCCTCTGTACTATTTCTTTAAATGGTTTTGCTTCTTTATATTCTTTCATACAAGTTAGGCATGAAACCTTGCCATTATTAATATTTTGACTAACGCTTCTATCAAAAGAAATTGTTAAACCTATATCTTTTTTTTCTAAAGACTCTTTGATTAAGAATTTGTCATCTTTTTGAACAGCCGCATAATAAGCTCGAAACGCACCAAACATTTGCGCAAGTTCTTCCAACGCAGACTTTAAAATTACAGAAGTATCAATAGATTCTCTTATAATATTAGAAATATTGTTCAACAGAAGCAATTTCATTGCTTGAGACTGAGCTTGGAGTTTAATTTTAGAAAGATTTTTATTTTCACTTTCCAACAACGTAATTTTTTTCTGATAATTTTGATTTCTGTTTAATACATTTTCTAAACTAATTTTTGCCGTAACATCAGTAAAAACAATTAGTGTATACTTGCCTTTTTTAGTAGCATTCAAATCATAGTAAGAATAATCATTATTTGAACTTTGATACAAAACATGAGCAGAAAAATCTTCTTTAGAATTTATCGCTTGTGTTATAGGAGAATGCACACTTACGTCATTACTTACAAGTGCGCAAACATTATAATTCAATTTATGCGAAAACTTTTTTATATTTTCAAAATCCGGAAAAATACGTTTAAAAACATTGTTCCTAAACACAGTTTCACGATTTTCATTCAGCACAATCACAGCACTATTAAACTTGTTAAATAAATCAAACTTCCCCATACAAACATTATATTATCATTAAGAAAAAAAATCTATTTTGAGAATTGTTAAAATTTATTTTGAACAAATAGTTGATTTATAAAAGCTACGACCTTATGCTTACGCGATGCATCATCCTTTGCCTGATATTCAATCATTTCCAACGTATTTAAAACATAAGATGTACTTGCTTTTATATGACATCTTTCCAAAGCAAGTTGCCAATTTTTAAAATCGACTTCTGAATCTGCATGTAAAAGTTTTGCCTTAGAAGCCGCTAACAAAACCTTTTTAAAAATTTTTCTTACAGTTTTTACTTGCTCATCATTTGGAATAGGCGAAAGTTGGTTGTAAGTTGCTCTATTTAAAAAAACTTCTAACAACTTCGCTGTTGTATTAGCATAAGGCCTGTTTTGATGCGTATCAATTTCATCCACTAAAAAAAGTCTGCCTTTTTTAAGAACTACATTATTTGGATTTAACGAATCAAATGCACAATACTGACGCTCACCTACTTTAATTTCATTAAGTTTCGCCATGTTTTGAGCAAACTCATCATATCCGGACTGAGGAATGTGAGCAAACCTCGGCAAATACCTTGTTAAATAATAATAATCTACCTGAGACTTACTAAGATTTCTACTTATATGTTCCGGAACTCCGGCAGTTTTGTGATTTCCTAAATTTCTTAAAACTTGAAAGTGTCCGAACTCAATTATTGCTTCCCCAAAATAATTCGTTAAACTCTTAAAAATACCTTTCCCAAGTTTAACATTTCCAACAACACTTTTTGCCGTATCAACCATTTCATTAGGGATTCTAGCTGCATATTTTTGAGTAATTTTAAACACCGAATTATGTGAACCTTGTTCTATAAACTTTTCAGGCTTTACGACACTTGAATATGCTTTTGTTATTGCATCCGATAAAATCAGTTCATCTTGCGAAGAAATTTGCGATTTCATTAAAATTTTATCCAAAGATTTATGTAAATCCCTTGAATGCCCTTGAAATAGCGGTTTTTGATTATAATTATTTTGAGAAAATGTAATATTCATACAATCCTAAAAACTCGTAAAAAAATAATTTGCTAACAATTAATTTATATAAATAAATTAATTACCATACCTGAAAAAATACTTATAACAAGTAAAATTAAAATAATTTTCAATGTGTCTTTGAAATCGTTGTTTTTTAATAGAACCAACAACCCTAAGCCTGCATTTGATAACAAACCACTCATTACAGCTCCAAAAGAAATAGTCCCTTTTATCAACATCATCGTGAGCCCGATTGATACCGCACAGTTAGGAATTAAGCCCACAAAAGAAGCCAGTATAGGTTGTAAAAATTTATTACCGTTTATTAAACAATCAACGTCGATATTTGCTAAAAAATAATTTAAAATCAAAGTTATCACAAGAATAAACGCAAAAACATTCGCAGTATGCAAAATCGGATGAATAATTAATTCACGTCGACTACCATGTTCAATGTCATGCTTACAACAACCTTCTTCTATAATATCAGTAACATTAACTTCCTCAACCGTTTTTGATGGAATTATAAAATCAATAAAATAACCAAATATAATCCCAACTACCAATTTAATTAAAACAATTGGAATAATTAAATACACTTTATTCGGCGTTGCAAGCAAAATAGGAATTGTCTCATCAGAAGTAGCTAAATATACAGCAATTAAACACCCTCTAGTAACTATTCTGCTAGAATAAAGACTACTTGCAATAACAGAAAAACCACATTGAGGAACAATAGATGCCAATGCACCTACCAAAACACTGCTTTTACCTGATTTTTTAAGTAGTAGATTTATTTTATCCGCATGATAAAACTCTATAATTTCAATTATTATAAATACAATAAACAAAAACGGCAGCAAGTGAATACTATCACAAATCGCATCAACCGCCCAATCTGCGATTGGCAATTTTTCTAAAATCAAATCCAATGGGGCAAAAAAACTTTCATACAACCCATTAATCTTTTCTAAAATTGTAATTAACATAATGTTATAAAACAATAAATAAACAAATAAGTCATCCTAAAAATGATTGAAATAAATAAATAAATAAATTAATAAATTAATTAATTAAAAAAGACTTTCAACAAAACGCTGAAAGTCTTTTCTTTAAATGGTCGGGATGACACGATTCGAACGTGCGACCCCCTCGTCCCAAGCGAGATTTTTAGAATTTTTATAACATCACTTAAACGGATTTAAACGTACTATTTATAAATATTCTAGCTCGTTTAATTCGTTTAATGATTTTTAAATATTTTTAAGTTTTTTAATTGCAATTACATAATAATTACATAACGGAATTTTATTTGTCTTTAATATGAAAGCTTGAAATAGTCCCCTTAAAACCACACTCCACTAAAATATCTGCAAAGTGTTCTCGTTTAAACGCGTTATTATGGTCATTCATAAAGAAGCAAATATTCTTAGTTTTAATGATTCTGCAAATTTCTTTCAAATAATATTTATCAACATCGGAAAAAGAAAAACCATAAGAATAGATATCTAATGTAGAATTACAAGCAATATCATGCAATTCATTAAAAAAGTCTTTATGTTTGTTGAATGCTTCCTCTGTATTTTTTCTTAAATCAAAAAACAACTGTTTTAACGAATACTCAGCCCCAAACCAATATTTTTCATATTCTCCACTTGGGCAATTGCTTTTACCGTGTCCAAAATATATTTTATCATTTACTGTTCCATGAATATGACAAACCTTTTTAATGTTATATAAGTCTTGGAGAGTGTTTGTATAATTAAAATTCAAAAATAAATCATTCTGCGGACTAATTAGTTCCATAAAATCTTGTTTGGGAGTTGTTGCTACTTTTATTGTTTTAACCCACTCTTGAAAATAATTGTTAATTTGACAAATTGCACCATGAAGTTGTTCAGATAAATCTTGGTTTCTGTAATATGTATCTCTAATATAATTATCATCTTCTGGGTCATACTCTCCATAATCATCTAAAAAATGAGAATATTGTAAACATCCTAAAGAATCTTCTATCTCATGCCAATTAATACCCTCTGTATCATCTAAAACCTTTAATATACTTTTTACAACATCAACGTCATTATATAGCTCATCCCCATCAGGCATTAATGTTGTTTGAGGAACATCACAAAATGTATATGGCATATATTCACCATTCAAATAATTATCTATAAGAAATTTTCTAAAATCAGAATATTCAGTTTTCATGTTATGAGCCAAATCAAATCCGTTACCAATAATAAACAACTTTGCCATAATTATTATACTGTTCCTATTTAGTGTATTGACTTAAATATTTATCATTATTATAAACAATAAAAAGATTATATAAATTCTTTCATGTATACAAACATAAATGGATTTTAAAAATGAAAGAAGATATATTTATAATTCTTGGGGCTAGTAATCACAGTAAAAATAAACGAGAACCAAACGATTATTATGCAACAGACCCTATTGCCGGAGAATTACTATTAAAAGTTGAACCAAGCCTTAATAACATTTGGGAATGTGCTTGTGGAGAAGGGCATTTGGCAAAAGTTTTTGCAATGCATAACAAACTCGGTAAAGCAACTGACCTTATTAATAGAGGTTATGGAAGCGTTGAAGATTTTTTGTTTAACAACGAGCTTTATCTAAATGGTGATATCGTAACGAATCCGCCATATAAATATGCGCAAGAGTTTGTAGAACATGCATTAAGCAAAGTTGAAACAGGTCGTAAAGTTTGTATGTTCCTCAAAGTTCTATTTTTAGAGAGCCAAACTAGAAAAGAATTTTTTGCACAGAATCCACCTAGAACTGTCTATGTATCTTCAAGCAGAATAAATTGTGCTAGAAATGGTAATTTCAATACATACAACTCCGGTGCAATAGCGTATGCTTGGTATGTATGGGTAAAAGGTTACCAAGGGGAAACCGTTATAAAATGGATTAACTAATGCCTATTAAGCTTGAACATTTCATGTAAAAAATCGAATTTGTGATATAAAAATTCAAAATCACTATTACTACAGCAAGTAATATCACCTATTAAATAATTTATATCATCACAACCTAGTAACTTTAGTATTTCGATAATATTTGTGTAAATCTTCCATAAGTCTAACTTTGGAGCAATATTGGTGTATATAATTCTATTGTAATGAGATATGGCATTTCTTAACAATCTTATATCATCCAACTTTTGAGTAATCGTTCTAAGCGTTCTTATGTCTTCATTGTTTACATTTGGGAATATTAATTTTAGTTCTAGTTCTTCTTTTGAGTCAGCTTTGTAATATAGACCTTGAACTTCAAGTAACGTAATCCAATAATTCAATGTAGGCTTTGTTTCTAAAAAGTCGAAAATTGTAAAAGATGTATTTCTTTTAAATCTGTACTCTATTGCTTCGGATAAGATTGCAATAGCTTTTCTTATCTTTCCCAATTTTGTTTTTATTGCAGTTCTTGATAAAGTTGTATCGTGTTCTAAATATTCTCTTATTATTTGTTCACGGACTATCTTGTTTATCTTGTGATAAAAATACTTATTAATAATTTCGTTATCAAAATCATCAAGCTCTAATAAATCATAAAACAATTCAGTATTGAACCAGAAATTATCACCATACTTAGTATACAAATAATTTGATAATCGTACTTTTATAATGTTTTCCAATATTGCTAAGTATGGATAAAGCGTTTTAGAGAGCTTGATATTATATCTATAGAGTTCAACTATACAATCCCAATTATCTTTTATTTTTTCAGGGTAAATAGCTTTTAGGTTGTCAATGATTGTAGGGTTTTCCTTTATGATTTGTATGTAAGAAAGTAATCTTGAAATTTCAGCAAAAGATTTAATACTATCCTTGCGTTTTTCATTCAAATCTAATTCTTTTATAAAATATTCAATCATCACTTGCCCTAAACACTTGAAATTTATTTACATATAGATTATACTATAAATAGAAAGATACCGAGACAGATTTATTCTGTGCTCGGTATGAATTTTTTAGCCCCTATAAAACAATATGGTGCATTTGTATATCACTAGCACAGTTGCAGTAGGCTTTTTACAGTTTATTTCTAACTATTTTTCTCAACATGCTCTATCGCTGTTTTAGGTACAAATTTTATCTCATACCCTAAAGCTTCTGCAATGTCCATGACTTCTGTAATTTTAAAAGAAGCTCGAGCCAATTTATTCATTAAATTTGGTGCTGAAGCAGAGCGACCATATTGCTCATTTAACAATGATGCTAGCTTTAGAATCGATGTATTATTCTCTTTTAGAAAGCCCTTTATAAGGGCTCTAGTCTGCTCTATTCGTTCATTAGGAGCTTTGTATTTTGGTGTTTTAGGATTGCTCATATATTTACCTCACAAAAACAGTATAACATTATTTTAAACAAGTATCACGTTTACGTAAAGTTTTGTGTCGAGGAAGCAATAAAACACTTGATATTCATGTTATCGTGATACATGAATATATATGTAAGCAATCGAAAGGAGCTAAACATGCAAAACAAAGTTATTATTACAAACACAAATTTAATAGATGAAATTCAAACCATTAAGGGGATCGAAGCAAAATTGCAGGAGCTTAAAGAACTTAAAGAAGAAAAGGAAGCTATTATTAAAAAAGTTCTTGACGATGCAGGCATAGAAGAACTGCAAATTGGAGCATTCACAGTAAGATTTACCAACATTACACGAAATAACTTTAATACATCAGCTTTTAAGAAAAAATACTTGGAACTTTATAATGCGTTTATTAAACAAACACACTATAGAAAATTTGATATTGTGTAGAGGGTTCACCCCCCTACACTTTAATTAGAGGTACAAAATGGGAAAAATTTTTGCATATATCAGAGTTAGCACTCGTGAACAAAACGAAAACAGACAACTTGATTCACTTACAGGTTTAAGAATAGATGAAATTATTATAGAAAAAGCTAGCGGTAAAAATTTTGTTGGTCGTGAAAAGTACCAACAAATGAAATCAAAGCTAAGAGCCGGAGACCTAGTTATTGTTCATTCCTTAGACAGATTTGGTCGTGATTACAAACAAATCTGTAAGGAGTGGGAGACATTAACCAATATTGGCGTAGATATTCAAGTTTTAGACATGCCGGTGCTAAATACAAAAAATAACGAAAATGGTTTAACCGGAAGATTGATTACTGATATTGTTTTAAAGCTTTTAAGTTATGTAGCTGAAAAAGAAAGATTGAACATAAAAACTCGACAAACAGAAGGAATTGCAAGTGCAAAAGCAAGAGGAGTAAAGTTTGGCAGACCTGTTGCAGAGATTCCAAAAGATTTCTTACGGGCATATGAACTTTATCAGCAAGGATTGATAAAAGCTAAAGATGTAATGTGCATGTGTAATATTGCCAAAAGTACGTTTTATAAATACGCACAGTCTATAAAAAGTTAAGTGTTTTTCATAGACCAATTTTTATCAAAACTACCTCCGGAAAATATTGATTTTTCATATTAAGAAATAGTCCACAAAAAGTACACTTTTCATAGACTTAAAGAAAGAAGGAAATGACTTTGAGGTCATCCTATTATTATAAGTCCAATTTTCTACCATACCTAGAACTACTTACAGTTTCTTTATTTTCTATTGATTGACAATTTTCCATTTCTTGATTAGCTTGTTCGCTCATGTCGATTATATCATCAAGATTTAAAGCTTTGTAATTAGGTTTGTTTTGTATAAATTTAGCACTCATTTCTGATAATCCAGATGATGCTACAATAATAACTTCATCTGCTCCAAAATCATCTTTACAGCCCCATAAAGCACGTACAGGTTCCGGAGGTACCGGATTTTGATAATGTTTGCATTGGACAATTGCTTTATACCCATCCTTTTTTAAAATTATATCAACACCACCATCACCACTACCTTTAGTTACCGTAGCGTTATAACCATTAATTCTGAATACCCTAGCAACTTCTTGCTCAAATTGCCAACCGTCAAGAGTCCACCACCATTGACGTTGCTTCCATTTATCAGCGTTAAGTCTTGTATCTGCATAAGATAATTTATTGTGCCACCAATAGCAAAAATAAATTACTCCAATAAGTATAAAAGTTCCGGCAATTTCATTGGATATTCCAGTCAAAACACAAGATACCGCTAAATATAAAACGGACAATAATAATGATTTGCCCAAAGTTCCCCAAAGATTTAATCGTGCGACTTCTTTTAAAAATCTATATACCAGCACAATAAAGCCTATTATTATGCTGATAGCAAGCTTTACTAACATATTAAAAGTTCTATAGTCGCCTCGTTTTGACATAAGATTTCTAATCTCCTATCTGTTACCGGTATTTTCTTAATCATTAATATTCTAATGTGCGTCCTTTTTTAATTAGAGGTTTTTTAGGAAAAATAAGTTTATCCTCCAGTAAAACTCTTTCATGAGGTTGCAAGTCAAAATATTTAGCAAAACTATCCAAATCATACCAAGTCATTGTTTTTCTTTCATTTATGAATAGTTCTGCTTTTTCATTATCAAACCCATCAAGAGTCAATATGGCGTTCTTTGTGCAAGTTTTTATATCTATCATACGAGAATTAGCCTTACTTAATATTTTTTGATAAGTTTTGTTATTAGGATAAAGTTCTAAAGCCTGCTTGATATTGATTATTGATTGGTCAAAATCCCCATCTTTCAAACACTTTAGGCTTTTTTGATAAAAAGCACGTGCAAGATGCTTATTATTTTCTTCATTGATAACATCTAATAATTTTAAATAATCTTCATTTGATGAATCCAATGATATTGCCTTATTTATATTTTCAATGGCTTCTTCATATTTTTGTTTTGTTAAAAGGTTTTCTGCATTGTGAAAATATGATTTTGCCGATAGATGTTTCGACGTTTCTTCATCTAAAATTTTTAGAACTTTTTTTCGATTTTCAATAGCACTTTCTAACGTTTTATCACTCTCGATTGCCTTATCATATGCTTCAAATGCTTTATCAAATTTTTTTATTTGATAATAAATATTTCCAATAGCATTATATGTAATGCTATTGTTTTCATCTCTTTTAAGGATTTCTTTGTAATAATCTAAAGCTTTGTTTAAACTAGAATTTTGATTATCATTTTCTGTTACTTCCAGCTTATCAACTTGCTTGTTATTATCATCTGGAGAAAACTCTAGTTTATTTTCTTTAGTATAAGTTTGTGTTTCAAACTTACTACTAAATTTTTCTTGTTGCGACTTCTCTTTATTTAAAATTTTTAAAACTTTTTCTCTCTTTTCGATGGCTATTTCAAATGTTTTATCAATATCTATAGCAGTATTATAAGCTTCTAATGCTTCATCAAATTTTCCCATTTGATAATAAATGTCTCCAATTCTGTTATTTATACGTGCTATTGCATAATTATTTGTTTCATTTTTTAACACACTGTTTTGAAAATCAAGAGATTTTTGTAAATCATCTAAAGATTGCTGTGCGTGCTCAGCTCTTGTCTGACAATCTTTTGTTAATAATTTGTCTACACGTTCGTCAATATCATCTTTTTTTAATTTATCTAAACAATTTAGTACAAAATTAAAAAAACTATATATTACGAATAAAGGAATGCCAAGTATAGCATTAAGCAGAAGAAAACCTGCACACCAAGTATATATATCATATAATTCGTTTGTACCCATTAGTAAACAAAAGTCTATTACAATTATAAGGATTTCAAGAATTATTAAAAATTTTTTCATACGCAATCTTTATTAATGTCCTATATTAGTTCTTATACAACTTTAAAAATCCATAACTCTGCCATAACCTTTTATTTTGGAAGGTTTTAATACTAAGTTTGTATCTACATTATCCTTAGTATCTGAATCATTGTTACGCTTCTGATTTAGTTTTTTATAACAATCTTCACGGCACATGAGATAATATGGATTAGGCTCTAAGTTAATTGCAATATTATAATCAGCAATAGCTTTTTTATATTGTTCACATTCCTTATAACAATTTGCCCGTAAAACGTAGTAAGCAACATTTTGTTCTAAAGCTATAGCTTTCGTGTAATTAGCAATTGCTTCTTCAAACCTTCTTTCGTCTCTGTAATGATTTGCCTTATTTAAATAGCCTAGTATTCTAGTTTCATAGTAATAGTTAATCCCAAGCTGTTGATTTTCGGCTTGTTTTTCTTCCGGCATGTTTACTTCCTTTAAATATTTACAGTAATAACAATCGAACCATCTTCTAAAAATTCTTCTTGTTCAAAACTATAATTAGAATTCTTTTGTACTTTGTTTTTTATGTTTTCACAAATTTTGTATTGTAATATTTTATTGTATTCAGTTTCTATCTGGATAAATTTTTTGTAAATTTTTTCTAAATCGCAATTACCGAAAACTTTAAATGCATAGTTTCCATTATTGCTTTTATAAATAATTGTTTTACAACCTTCTAATACAAATTCAAAATTGTTGCCTATGTTTTGGGATACAATCCCCATTTTTTTTAGAGCAGATTCTAATACATTATCGTCCGTAAATATCGTAGGAAATGTGTATTCTGGTATTGATTCTATTGTTGGCTCTAATATAGACTTTGTTTTATGTGATGTTTTATACTGGTTCTTTTGTGTTATAGATTCAAAGAAGTATCTACTTCCCAAAGACTTTTCAACTTTTTCTATAAACACAGGCATATATTTATTATTTACTATAGTATCTACAACAGCTTCCATCTCACCATCTATCAACATCCACCAAATACAATCCCAATCACCTATCCCTACATGTGTTTTTAAGTATAAAAATTTGTCGGTACGTATCCTTATAAAATCATAACCTACTTCTGCCAAATGTTTTTCAAGTTCAGTTTCACTTTTGAACATTGTATAGTATGTTTTTTGCTGTGATTGTACCCAATCATCATATGCTTTGTCTCCCATTTTACGCTGTTCTTCTGCTATCTGGCGTTCTGCATCTATTAAATCTTGCTTTATTGACATAACATCTCCTCTTAAAACTCAACTACTCTACCATGTTTACTATTAGGCTTGGCAGGAAAAATCAAACAATTTTCTAAGTGTATCATTTCATGTGGTTGTAAATTAAATTCACTAGCAAAAGAGTTTATGTTATACCACATTTTTCCATTTTCTCTAAGTTTAAGAAATTTGTCGATTTTTACATCATCAAAACAATTAGTAAGCCGTAATTCTTGTTTGCTACAGCTAGCAATCTCTATTTTTTTAACTACATTAATAGTATCTGATTTTTTATTATCAGAATCGTTGGCAACTTGTCTATCAAGCAAATCTTCATTTTCGAAAAATTTATCTTTACAATGTTTAATAGTGTCGTAATAGTAAGATTCATTTTGAGGATTTAATTCTATTGCTTTATCAAAATCTGCAAGTGATTTTTTGTATTCCATAAGCCAATAATAACAGCAACCTCTACCAGTATAAGAAGCATCTTTTGCAGGTTCTAATTGAATAGCCTTAGTATAATTTTCTATTGCTTTTTCATATTCTTTAAGTCCACTATAGCAATGACCTATGCTATTGTAACATTCAGCATTAGAAGGTTTTAATTGAATAGCTTTAGCATAATCTTCTATTGCTTTTTCATATTCATCAAGCCAATAATAGCAATCACCTCTACTTTTGTAATATTCAGCATTAGAAGGTTTTAATTGAATAGCTTTAGTATAATCTTCTATAGCTTTTTCGTATTCATTAAGCCCATAATAATAACAATCACCTCTATCATTGTAATATTCAACATTAGAAGGTTCTAAGAGAATGGCTTTAGTGTAATCTTCTATTGCCATTTCATATTCTCTAAGCAAATAATAGTACAAGCCTCTGCTATTGTAATATTCAGCATTGGAGGGTTCTAATTCAATAGCATTAGTATAATATTTTATTGATTTTTTGTATTCTCTTGTTTTTGCTTTGATATCATTATTATTTTCGTCCATGAACTATCCTTTTAATTTTACAAACTAAATATTTCTCTAAAAATCAATCGTTCTTCCACCTCTAGCGCGTTTAACGTTTTCAGTATTCTTTTCCGCTTTCTTTTTCTTTTCAGCTTGTTCTTCGGTATCTTCTGGAACATAATTGTAACTTTCATCATGTGCTGTAGCTGAAACAGCTCTTTCATTTGCCCATTCCCTTATTGCTAAAATTTGCTCAGATTGTGTTGTTGAAAGAGGGACGGTATTCTTGATAACCTTAAACAAATCATCTGTTACAAGAGTTCTATTATCAGCAAATGCTTCAAACAAGGCTGATATTACAACTTGTTCGATTTCAGAACCTCCAAAACCTTCTGTAGCATTCGCAAGTTTATTTAACAAATCATCTGTAATTGCAAATTTCTTAGAAATACTATCTTTCAATCTTTTTTCAAGGTGCAATTTAAAAATAATTTTTCGTTCACTAATAGTAGGTAAATCAACAAAAAATATTTCGTCAAATCTACCCTTGCGAAGCATTTCTGCCGGTAATTTTGAAATGTTATTTGCTGTTGCAATAACAAATACCGGTTTTGTTTTTTCATTCATCCAAGTAAGAAAAGTTCCAAATACTCTTGCTGTAGTTCCACCGTCCATTTCACCACTAGAACTACCTCCAAAACCTTTTTCAATCTCATCTATCCAAAGAATTGAAGGTGCAACAGCTTCTGCTGTTTGAATTGCTTTACGCATATTTTCTTCACTACTTCCTACCAATCCGGAAAATATTTTACCAATATCAAGTCTTAATAAAGGTAATTGCCACATTGCACTCATTGCTTTAGCAGTCATTGATTTACCACAACCGGCAACCCCTGTTATTAATACCCCTTTAGGAGCAGGTAAATTATAATCTTTTTGAGCTCTACCGAGCCAAGAATTATTACGTTTAGAAAGCCATTTCTTTAAATTTTCCAGACCTCCAACATCGTCAATATTTATGTTTGTATTGATAAACTCAAGAATTCCTGTTTTCTTAATAACTTGACACTTTTCTTCAAGTATAATTTCTAGTTCTTTAACAGTTAGTTGCCCTTTTGTAACCATTGCACGTGCAAAAGCATTTTCAGCTTCCTGTAAAGTCAAGCCTTGAGCAGCTTTACACAACAATTCTTTTCCATACTCATCTAAATCAATATTGATTCCGGAGCCGTCATTCATTCCTATCATATCGTTTAAAAGGCTTTTAAGCTCTTCAAGTGTAGGTAAATCAAAGTCAACAACTGTAATATCTTTTTGCAAGTCATTAGGCAAAACAAGTGTTGGGGCAAGTATTACAACATTTTTTGAACATTCTGCATTTTTTAAAGAACCTGCAACATCTCTTATTTTTCTTATAAAACCATAATCAGCATTTCTTCCCTGAATTCCAAGCAAAGGATGTACATCTTTCAATATCATTATTGCAGGTTTATTATAACTATCTATGTAATTAAGAGCGTCTGTTGGGTTATCAGTATTATTGACGTGTTCTTGTCCGGATGAAAGCAATTTATTCAAACCTTCTGTTGTACTCCAAACAAATACATCACGTTTGCTTTTAATAGCCTTTTTATTATTAGCAATATTTGTAATTAGTTCAATTACCCTTATTTCTTCCCAAGTCGGAATATAGACAAACGGAAACCTTGCTTTAAATAGGTTTGTTAAATATAGTTCAGTTTTCTTGATTCCTTCCAATGCTAATGTCTCTGCCATTTATTTACCCCACTAGTTTTACTAAATCGTTAAAATTTCCCATGCCAGTTATAAGAATCCTGTTATCAGGTGTTACACGTACTTCTATTTTATTCTTATACTTCGCAATAATATCTTCATTATATCTACTGCTTAAAAAATGATAATTCTGATTACTTGAGCCAACCCAAGGTCTTGAGTAATCTATCTTATCTTGCTCAAATTTTCCATCAATCAGAATGTCGATATATTTAACAAGTTCTTGAAAATCACTATTTTCTTTAAGAACAGAATACTCATAACCGGTAAATATAATTACAGACAGTCCAATTTTTTGAACTGCCTTGGAAATTTCTGTTACTGCTTCTATTTGTTCTGTAGGCTCTCCACCTAACCAAGTTATGCCTTCAATTTTACTTTTATAGGACTTTATTAATTCTATAAATTCACCTACGTTATAGGAAGTACCACCATTAGCATCCCACATATGGAAATTTGCACAACCTTTACAGCGTATAGAACATCCTTGAACCCATATTGCAAATCGCGTACCAATACCTTCAACATCTGTTACTGGAATATATGAGTTTATTCTAATATCCATTTTGTTGATATTCCTCATTTGAAGTGTAATGGTGCTGTTCTGTTTCATTATATTCACGCGTGAATTCAGATTTAACAGTTTTTGCTCCGGTTAAGTTTTCAACTTCTTTTATGTAGTTAAGGCAAGATTTTCCTTTAATACCTACAGTCTCAGATTCAATCCTACCATCCGGATAAACTCTAATTTTTATTTGTTTTGTCATTGTTTTTCCATGTAACCATTGTATCAATTGCATCCATTCTATCTTGAAAGATGTTCATACGATTAGTTTTTACATAACCAAAACAAACATCCTTTGGTGATTGAAAATCAGAATTCATTATTTGCTTTGGTCCAAACAGAAACAGTTTTTTGAAAAAATTTTTCAAATCCAAGTCTATTTTCTTCTTTAATTCAAGCATATAAAATTCCTTTCTAAAATTTTGCCCCATTTTGTACCATTTTGGTGCAAAATCCAAAAAAGGTTGGTATCACTTAACTGTAGTGCAATTATACAGTCTTAAATGTTTGTATTTTGAAACAAATTGAGTGCGTAGCGTTAGGTTGACGCTACGCAAAATTTGTACTATTATTAACTTGTGGTCTTTTAAGCACCAAAATGGTACAAAATGGGCTAGAAACGATATGGTGCAAATACAAAGTTATAGTTCAAAATTATAATAACTGATATCAATATCATCTTGCTCAATACCTATGTAAGTTCTAGTTATTCGTTGACTACTGTGATTAAAAATTTTCTGTAACAGTATTGCATCTTTAAATTGTTGATAATGATGATATCCAAACGATTTTCTCATCGTGTGTGTTCCAACGTTTACTGTAATATTAAGTTCAGCACAAGCTTTATTAATAAACCTATAAACAACACTTCTATCTAGCCTTTTACCCTGTTTTCCAATAAACAAAGGCTCGTCAAGACTACGATTCTTTACAAAGTTTTCCAAAACGCTTTTAAGTTTGTTATTAATAGGAAACTTTTTGCGTTTTCCGGTTTTCTTTTCCGTTATGTCAATATGTGTTTTATTAAGCACATCACCTACATTCAAACCTACAATATCACTCACCCTTAATGCTGTATTCAAACCTGTTACCCAGACTACGTAATCTCGAAAATTATGTGCTTTTAAATAATTTTCAATTCTTTTAATGTCGTTTTTATTTCTAATAGGTTCTACTAATTTTTTCATGCCCCCTCCTCTTTTTGCAACCGGAAACTCATTTTGTTCTATATTTAGAATGTAATAACTAAACACTCTATTTTTAAGCTTTGGGATTAAAGAACATGAAAAATCGCATTACAAGACTTATTGAAATAAATAGGATTTCAATACATAACTAAAATTTGGAAGGTATCAACACTTGAAATAAAATGTATCAGAGGAACGATAAAAAGAACCTTCTAAAAGCTTTTGAAACTTAATTCTAAAGCTACTAGAAGGTTCTTGAAGAGGAGTTTTATATCCGCTAGGCATAAAGTCATACCCATTTTCTTACGTCGTTTTTATTAAACTAGCTAAAAATAAGAGTATTACTGGGGTTTAGTTTGTTATATAACTCATCATAATAATTATTAGATTTAGTTTTTTGAATTTTTCTAAGTACCTGTTTGTATGAATCCAAATAATTGTTTTCTTGTAGGATATGCATTAAGCAAATTAAAAAGTCATTATCACTTCTGCTTATCAATTCAGCAAGTAGTTTTTCATAATTATTAAGTTCGTTATAATTACCAGAAGGTTTGTTATAAAAAATGTTTTTCAAAAGTTCCTGTGTGTAAGCTTCATCAAGCAATTTATATAATTGATTTTCTTTCAATAATTCACAAAATATATATAAACTTATATTATCTTCTGTCTTATTTGACAAAATATTAGCAATCCCTTTTAGCTTGGTGTATTTGTACTGTAATTCGCATCTTAAGATGTGTAAGTTGTTTAGGTTTAATTCTTTTGTTTCTGCATTGTAAGCATTTTTCGGTAATAAACTTATTTCATCATCGGATAATGGATATTTTAATGCTACTTGCTTTAAAGAAGCTTTATCTAACAACTCTTGTACTTTGTCATAAAATAGGATTTTCTTATCACCTATAATGTCCTGCTTAATAGTGTTTTTCTTCAATGGTGCAAGAATAAGACTTGAATTAGTTGAATTGGAATTACGTTGTATAGGTT
Organism: uncultured Candidatus Melainabacteria bacterium; assembly: GCA_934777245.1. Next base: position 21,255 of record CAKVND010000016.1, read on the forward strand.
TAAGCCTTTTATAACTTCTTGTACTAAGATGTTCAATGTACTTAGGTGGAGTATTCTTTGTGTAAAAATTTTTAGTTAAATGAATTTTGGGAATTCTCGCTTCTTGCAAAACTTCTTCATCCAAATCATAAAAACCCAATTTAACAAATAAATCATACAACTCCTGTTCAGTTGGAATTTGAAGGTTTGTATCTGTAGCTTCCTGTTCAAAAGTATTTTTAAAATATCTAGTAGGAGTAAATGTTAGAGAAAAATACCCTCTACTTACTTTTATTGTATAAGCTCTAGTAGGATAATGCGTTGACAGAACATTTCTAATGTTATCAAGGAAGTTATCATCTATCCCTAATTCATCAATGTTAATTTGGAGTTTATCAATCAAAATTGTTTCAAACAAGCTATTACCAACCATAATGCCTCCATAGATTACTGTATAATTGTTGTAGAATACTTTGTTGTTCAACATCTCCTTGTAACTTCAATTCTTCAAGGTCTTTGTAAATAGCAGTTTTTTGCTTAGTATCAGTTTTAGCAAAGTGCTTATTAATCAGTTGCTGTTGAGTTGTTTTAGGTAATCGAGAAAGTAATATTGCTGTCATAAACTTTAAGGCAATACCTCTTTGTGAGCCAGTTCTAACTGAGTAATCTCGTATAAAATCAGAATATAGATTGTATAAAAACGGCAATGAATCTTCACCGGAGCAATTTTGTAAAACACTTCTAAAACAAAAACTTACCATATTTTCTACAAAGATTGCTCCATATTCTGAATTCATCAAGTTTAAATAAACTTTTCTCTCTGCATCGCAATTAACAGATAATAACCTGCCAATACTTCTCATGCCGAAAATAGAGACAGTTATTCTTATATCATTGTCGGAATTGCCCTGCATAATTCGAATTTCAGATGTAGTCTTTTTGTCTAAAGACCTATCATACAGCTTTAAAACTTCCTTATACCCTTCTATTTTAAATGCATTTCTTAATAAATAACTATTTAAGATTTTGAACGTAATTATTTTTCTATCTGCATTGTTGGTAATGCAAAGATTTCTTTTGTTTTGCGGATGTAGTTTGGCTAGTTCATAGTAGAGCTGAATGTATGACACATTTTCAACTTTAAATTCAGCAAAGAATTCCATGCAGGTAACAATTGCAAAATTAACATTTCTGTTAAGAACTGCAAAGTTATCACTAACTGATAATACAACTCCTTCAACCTTATCACCAACACTAACTCTTAATTGGGCTATGATAAGAAGAATTGTTAAATGCAAAAATGCATTAGCATATTCCAGTATATCATCTTTCAATGACTTATTAAGAATTGCTTTTAGTCTTTCACAATTAAAATTACAAACTAAGTTCTTTTCCGGAATTTTGGCATTATTTACCGGAACACTTTTCCTTTTCTTTCCACTTGCTATGTATGATAAGTCAATAATGTCTTTTAAGTTTTTGCCTTGGGCAATGGCTATAAAGTCATTTATTATGTTATCAGAATAGCATAAGTATCTATTGAAATATTCAGTAACAAGTTGTTTATCTAATAATATGGATTCATATGAATTCAGATAATCACTTATACTGAATAGAGTGTTTTTCAGTTCATCAATAAACGGAAATTTTAGTTTCTCATCTTCAACCATAGTTACAATAATATTTTCAAGATTTTTATAAGATAAAATGCTTGAAATGCTATTGTAACTACCGAAAGAAGAATTTTTTATTATCTTAATGGATTTAATCATTCTTAACCTCCTTATATTTCTGGATTTCAAACTATTTAAAAATAATGTATGTAAGGGCTTTATTAAAATATCTTATTTGTCCTAAAACACTTATATACACAAAGTGGGGATTATTCCCCACTTGCACGTGAAATGTAGCTTTGAAGTAAGTATCTCAATGCGCCGCTATAAGATATGTGATTTTGATGCACTATCTCCTCTAAGAATTTTACAAGATTATTATCCAACCTTACAGTAACTTTTATTGAAGATAGAGTTTGTCTATTGACTTGAATTTTCGGTATTAATGGTATTTTGCCGTTGGATTGTTCTTGTGCATATCGCACAGCCTTACCAACCAAAGCACTTTTATTGCAACAACCAAGCAAATGTTCCTCAATAAATTTGCATTGCTCATTAGTTAATAGTACATCCTTGCGGTAGGCTTTGGATTTTGAAGCCAAATTTTGAGTATTATTACTGGATTTTTTTAATAAAAATGTTAGCATGATTTACCTCCTTCGGCTTTACTATATTTGTCTAATACTTGAAATGCGTTACTCATACTAGCACTACTGCTATGAGTGTATCGCATTGTTGTTTTTACATCCGCATGGTCTAATATTTGCTGAATTGTTACGATATCTACTCCAGCTTCATTTAGTCGTGATGCAGTTGTATGGCGTAACTTATGAAATGTAATATGTGGAATGCCGGCTCGTTTTACAGCTCTTTTAAAAGAAGTTTTTACGTCCTTATATCTTGTCATTGTAGTTGGAGAAGTAAAAACAAATTCTGACAAATGCGGTAGATTCTCCAATTCTTTTTTTAACGTAGGAGTTATAGGGAGTTTTCTTGGCTTATTGTTCTTAGTATTTCTCGCTATTAAGTAATTTTCATCTAAAAATACATCTTCCCAATGCATGCTAAGAATTTCGTTTTGACGCATACCGGTATGCAATGCTATTATTACGATTGCTTTCATTATTGGGTTACATTGTGCTAACAATTTTTGTTCCTCATCTTTCGTTAAGTATCGTTCTGGTGGGTTTTCAATCCGGAGTTTTTTCAAATTTTCACAAGGATTAACCTTTAATAATTTGTTTTCAATTGCTAGTGAAAATATCCTGCGTATAATATCAAGTTCCCTGTTGATACTGCTATTTTTTACTTTTCCGATACGAGTGTTGATATATTTTTCGAAATCAGAAATAGTAATCTGTTCTATATTTTTATTGCCGATTAGTTTGTAAAATTTATCTATGACATAATCAAATTCTTCGGGTCTAGTATAGTTAGCCTTTGTATATTCTTTAAAATTGGCAATTAACTTTTCTAAGTAATAGACCTGCTTCTTTATTACGCCATGACCTGTTTTTATAAGTTCCGCTTTATGTATAATTTCAAGCTTTTCTACTTCTTCACGACTTAAACCTTTAAAGGTTCGGCAAATGCGTTTACCGTTACACATAAAGTAATAGCCCCAATAGCCATTTTTATGTTTGTATGTAGTCATTTAAAAACCTCATGCTACTTCCTTTTTGGAAAAAATAAATTCAATCAATGCTTCTTCATTGAATAGATATTTTCTACCAATTCTTCCACAAACATTTGTAGGATAAATTCCTTTCTGAGCTTGCTTTTGAAGTGTTCTAATATCTGTTCTTAGAAGTTTAGCTGCTTCTTCTGTTGTTATAATTTTCATTTTTGCTTCCTTTCTTTTGAACATAATTTTCGCTCAAGAATAATTAAAGCACTAAAAATTCGTTTTGCAATATCTAGCGAAAATTTCGTTCAAATACTGTTACATTTCTTAACTCTTGAATGAAAATTTTATTAAAATGAATTTTTGGTGTATAGTTATCTTTGGTGAGGTATGTATGCGAAAATTAGAAAATAATAAAGATATAAGTCCTAATATAACCAAACTTCAAGAAGAAGTAAAAACGATAATCATGAGATTTGGAACTATGGTTGCTAATGCAAGAAAAGGCAAAGGAATGAAATTACAGGAACTATCCCAGAAATCTGGAGTTAGTATAGGAGTTATTTCTGATTTAGAAAATGAAAAAGGTAAGATACCCAATCTCTATACTTTAATTGCATTAGCTAAAACTCTTGACATAAAAAATGATGAATTTTTACGACTTATTTTCGGAGAATTTATACACAAAGACTCTACCCAAAAGAGTCCTAGTAAGATGTTGACAGATGCTCTTGTAGCTTATGGAGTCCCAACTGATATTGCTGCTAATATTTTAGTGGGCATTGAACTATCTTATGGCAAGCATACTATTAAAGACTAACAGATTTTAACGAACAAACTTTCTATTACATAAAAATTACATAATGACATTAAAAAAGACTTTCAGAAATCTCTGAAAGTCTTTTTTTAAATGGTCGGGATGACACGATTCGAACGTGCGACCCCCTCGTCCCAAGCGAGGTGCGCTACCAAACTGCGCTACATCCCGAAATGCAACTATAGAAGCTGACTTCTAATATAAAATTATCAATGCCCAACTAGTGCAAAACAATCTTAACTTAAACAAAATCAAAAATCAAGTCTTTTATTTAATTTTGATGTATAATATTTTCACGATGATTAAATCAATTTGCAAGGTAAAAACTCTAAGCTCAGCCGCAGTTCTTGTTCAAACACTTGTTGAACTTGAAGTAGAAAGCGTATTTGGTTACCCTGGTGCTGCCGTTTTAAGCATATACAATGAACTTTCTCAAGTAAAAAAAATAAAACATTACCTTGTTCGCCACGAACAGGCTGCCGTACATGCAGCTGAAGGTTATGCAAGAGTTTGCGGGAAAGCAGGTGTTGTTTTAGTAACTTCCGGCCCCGGTTTTACAAATACTATAACAGGAATTGCCAATGCGTATGCTGATTCGACTCCACTTGTAGTTTTAGCAGGAGATGTACCTTCTACAAACAAATCCGGCAAGATTTTCCAAAATGTAGATATTGAATCAATCGTCGGTTCTTGTTGCAAAAAAGTCTACACTCTTAAATACAACGATGATATTGCACAAGTTATAAAATCTGCTTTTCAAGAAGCAACATCTGGCGTTAAAGGCCCTGTTGTAGTGGCACTTCCCAGAAATATTTTAGAAGCTGAATATCATGAGAGAAAAATATCTGATAATTTGCAAAACTCTACGATTAAAGATTTTTCTAAAGAAATTTCAACGTTATCTGATTTAATAAAAAACGCACAGAAACCTCTCGTTATGCTTGGAGGCGGATGTATCAATGCTTCAGAAGAAGTTGAAAAATTTATATCAAAAATTCAATGTCCGGTTGTTTCTACTCTTATGGGAATTGGGATTTATCCTTCGGAAAACAAATTATATCTCGGCATGATCGGGTTGAATGGAGTTGAGGTTGCAAATTCTGCACTTAAGCAGTGTGATTTACTAATCACACTTGGCGCAAGCTTCTCTGACCGTTCAACTTGCAAAAACAACGAATTCAATAAAAGCTTTAAAATTGCCAGTATCAATTTAAAACCGGCTTCTAAACCCGTTGATTATGAAATTATTGTGGATATTAAAGAATTTTTGCAGGAATTTACTGCTTCTAGCAATCAATTTGAAAGACCTGAAAAATGGCTTATGGAAATTGATGCAAGTACTGATGAAGAAGAAAAATTTGAAGATACCAGCTCCGAAAAACTACACTCTTCCTATGTTTTAGAAACAGTTTCAGATTTTACAAAATATTTTGAACCTGTTGTTGTTACGGATGTCGGTCAGCACCAAATGTTAACCGCACAATTTTTCAACTTTAATAAACCAAGAAAATTTATAACTTCAGGCGGACTTGGCACAATGGGATTTGGGCTTCCTGCGTCAATCGGAGCTTACATTGCAAATCCTAACAACCTTGTACTAAATATTACAGGCGATGGTTCTTTCCAAATGAATTTACAAGAGCTTGCAACCTGCCGCGAACACAACATTCCACTAAAAGTTATTATTATGAATAACAGCTATCTTGGCATGGTGCGCGAACTTCAAGAAAAAATTTACAATAGACGTTATCAAGTTGAAATGATAAATCCGGATTTTACCAAAATCGCAGAAGCTTATGATTTATTTGCGATTAGAGTTGAGAAAAAAGAAGAATTAATTCCGGCTTTAGAAAAAGCAATAAACCACGATGGTACCGCAATTATTGATGTTGTAATTGATTCATTTGAAAATATTTAGGAGAACAGTATGAAAATCGTTTTGGCATCTTCAAATGCCCACAAAGTTAAAGAGATTAATGAAATTGTGGCAGGAAGCGGTCTGGAATTTATTTTACCGCCGGAAGGTTTTGACCCGATAGAAAATGGAACTACTTTTGAAGAAAACTCTTTAATTAAAGCAAAAGCTGCGTGGGAATTAACCAAGACTTGGAGTCTAGCCGATGATTCAGGACTTTGTATTAACGCATTAGGCGGTGCTCCGGGAATATATTCAGCTCGTTATGCTGAAACACCTGCTAAAAGAATTGAGCGAGTTTTAAAAGAAATGAAAGATAAAACCGATAGAACTGCGCATTTTGCCTGCTGTATGACTTTAATTAATCCAAACGGAGAAATTGAATTTTCTACAACGGGAATTTGTAAAGGTTCAATTACAAAAGAAGCTCGTGGACAAAATGGTTTTGGTTATGACCCGATTTTCTTATTAAAAAATGATACGCGTACAATGGCGGAATTGAGTGAAGAAGAAAAAAATCAAATTTCCCATCGTTCAGTAGCACTAAGAAATATTTGTAAATTTCTTAAAGCACAAAACTAATGCATACAATGTGCTATTTTTATACCTTTAAGCTATAATATTTTTATGCTAGAAAATAAAAATATTTTAATCGGGATTACAGGCGGTATCGCAGCATACAAAATATGCGAACTTATAAGACTTTATAAAAAAGCAAGAGCGAACGTACAAGTTGTTTTGACTCCAAACGCTTTAAATTTTGTTACTAAATTAACACTTCAAACACTTTCAAATAATGAAGTTTACGTGGATAATTTTGAAATTGATGAATACAAACCCGAACACATCGCACTTACGGAAGCAGATATTTTTGTAATAGCACCGGCTAGCGCAAATACGATTTCTAAACTTGCAAACGGAATTTGTGATAATCTGCTATTGTCAACGGCATGCGCTTTTAATAAACCATTTTTAATCGCACCTGCGATGAATACTAATATGTGGGAAAATCCGTTTATTCAAGAAAACTTACAAAAGCTTAAACAAAACGGATATCATATTTTGGAGCCGGATGACGGTTTTTTAGCTTGCGGAACTAACGGCAAAGGAAGAATGCGCGAAGTCGAAGAAATTTTTGAAGAAACAGACAGAATTTTATCTCAAGGCAAATTAAACGGTAAGAAAATCTTGATTACAGCCGGTGGAACAAAAGAAAAAATCGACCCCGTAAGATACATTTCAAACTCATCTTCCGGCAAAATGGGTATAGCTCTGGCGGACGCTGCGGTTTCTGAAGGAGCTGAAGTTACATTAGTTTCAACTTTTAAAGTTAAAAAGCCTTACAAAAATATTGTTACAGAAACAGCACAAGAAATGGAAGCAGTCGTAAAAGAATATTTGAATTCTCAAGATTGTGTAATTATGGCAGCAGCTGTTTCTGATTACAGAGTTAAAAATTATTCTGAACAAAAAATGAAAAAAGGCGCAGAAGAAGAAATCACATTAGAATTGGTGAAAAATCCGGACATTTTGAAAGAGATATGTCAAATAAGGAATGAAAGTTTTTCACCTCACCCTAACCCTCACCTCAAAGGCGAAGGAGCATATCCGCTTATCGTTGGATTCTGCGCCGAAAGCGAAAACTTAATAGAAAACGCTAAGAAAAAAATCCAAGCTAAAAGTTGTGATTATTTGGTTGCGAATGATATTTCACGTAAAGATATCGGATTTAACAGCAACGAAAACGAGATTTATATTCTTGATAAAGATTTAAACATCAAACATATTGAAAAAGACACAAAACAAAATATTGCAAAACGTATTTTGGAGGAAATTTTTGAATAAATACGAGATTGTGCGAAAAATAGAAGAGTTTGCACCACTTGAAACCCAAGAAAAATGGGATGCAAGCGGTTGGATTGTAGAACGTGCAAACAATGAGGTCAACAAAATCATGTTTGCACTCACGATTACTGACAAGGTTTTTGAACAAGCAATTACACAAAATTGCGACATGATAATTTCGCACCATCCATTGTTTTTTGTTCCTTTGGAATATCGCAAAATCAACATGTACTGCGCGCATACAAATTTAGATCGCGCAGAAGGCGGAACAACTGATTTAATCATAAACAAGCTCGGCTTTAAAAAAAGCTACAATGATGACTTTGTAAGAGTCGTAGAGCTTGAAAAACCTATTTCGGTTGAAGAACTTAAAAACAAATTATTAAAAATTTCGCCAAAGCTAAGATATGTTAATAATTATGACGCGCAAGAAGTTCAAACTATTGGTTTCTGTGCCGGTTCAGGTTCAGAATTTATAGGTCAAACAGACGCATTTGTTACAGGAGATTTGAAGTTTCACACGGCATTGGATGCTAAAAAAGTTGTTTTTGATATCGGACATTTTGAGAGCGAAATTTTTGCGCCGGAATTGTTGCGCGAGATTACAGGAGTTGGAGAAAAGGGAGTGATTGCGAATGAGAAAAGCCCTTTTATTTAGCCTAACTTGCGCAGTATTTTTATTTTCTACACTCTGCGTTTTTGCCTATGAAACAATCATAATAAAATTCCCCGGCAAAGAATTATGGGTTAAAGCGTATTATAAAAAAGTTGGAAATGAAGCTATTTTGCAATATGTTCCAAGCGGTCAAGCTCGTAATAATTGGTCAAAGTCAGTAGTTATTCATTCTTATAAGTATTCAAATTACCCGATTAATGTTTTTCTAGCTAACACAACAGGTAGAATGCTTAAAATAAACCCAACTTCTCATTATAAAACTTTAAGACTAACTGAAAATGAAGCTATTGTCGGAAGATGTACGACTGACTATAACAAAGTAGAAGGTCAATGCGAATTTTTAAGAGTTACAAGAGGATATGAAGGAATTGTAACCATCCATTACATGAACAAAAATAAAGATGATTTTATGTATCATTACAATCAATGGTACGGAATTATAAAAAATGCAAAGCTTTACAACAGTTACTATAGAGATGAACGCACATTAAATAAAGCAGAGTATTTTGAACTATAAACAATATAAACATTTGTAAATAAAAATACATAATACACTAGAAAATATCAAAAAAAATGTTAAGATGAGAAAAAGGGATGTTTGAAGAAAAGAATCGAATGTAAACATTTTGTAATAATTAGTCAATTATTTTTATTTATCGGTTTTATATTTCCATAATGTGATGAAGGTGCAAACGTGAAAAAAGAAAAAGATTTAATAAATAAGATTACAGAGATTACAACAAAAGCCCCAATAACCTCTCCAATTCAACAAGAAAAATTAGTGTCTAAAGTTAATTCACTGACATTTCATTCTTGCGCGAATTCTTTAACCAAGCCTCAAAATAAATCATTTAGTAATGAAAAAGGATTTACTTTAAATTACAAAACAGTTGTTGAGGAACTTGTTAAAATTGCAGAAGTTGCGTCTATTGCAGAATTTTATGCAAAGATTTATTCAATAATTTCACAAAATATAGATTCTGATTTTATGGCGTATGGATTTTTTAAAGATAAATCAAATTGCATTAATCTGAATTTACGAGATAAAGCAGGAAATTATTATTCAACAAAAGTATTTTTAAAAGAAACCGAAAATCCGATTGTAGAAGCATTTTTAAAACGTCAAATTATATTTAAAGATGATGTAGACTTTTTAAAATTGTCATATTTTACAAACCATGCAGTTGTTATTTTACCATTAATTTCAGTAAACAAATGCATCGGAGTCCTAATCGTAGAAGATAAGTACGCAAGACAAAATATCGGTTTGTATAAATTAATTGCAAACTATTCTGCTCTTTTTGCGCATAACTTTGATTTAATTGAAAAGAGTGATGAATATGCGAATACTGATAACTTGACGCTTTTATACAATCATAGAGGCTTCCAAGAAATTCTATCAAATGAAATTGAACGCGCAAAAACTAACAAACAACAGCTTTCTATCGTTATGATGGATATTTGTAATATTACAAGAATCAATAGAGAGCTTGGCCATGCAAAAGGCGATGAAGTTATTAAAGTTGTTGCCGAAAAAGTACGCCAAAACATTAGAGAAGGCGATATTGCAGGTCGTTATGGCGGTGATGAAATTGCCTTAATTCTTCCTAAAACATCAGTAGAACAAGCTAAGTATGTTGCAGAATACATTACTTACTCTCTTTCTTGCTGTTTTATTGACGATATCGGGCCTGTTAAAGTATCAGTTGGTGTTTCAACATACCCTGATTGTGCGGATGATAAAGAAAAATTGTTAATTCTTGCAGAACAAGCAATGTATATTTCACAAGCAAAAGGTTATAAAGACGGCATGTCCGCAATTATCAGCTCTGCCGACTTTAACTTCTGGGATGATATTGCGCTTCAATCTTATGCAGAAGTTATCGGAAAACGCCACTCTCAACTTGGTGTCAACTTTGAAGAAGAATTGTTAGCGAAATTTAATGTTGACCATGAAATGTCAGGCAACAGAATCTCAGAAATTGCAACCTCTTTAGCAGGTGCTATTGATGCAAAAGACCCGTATACAAAAGGTCATTCAACTTCTGTCTCAAGATTTTCAGAAGCTTTGGCACGTGCAATTAATCTTCCTGAAGGTGAAGTTGAACGCATTAAATTGGGTGCGTTGTTGCATGATGTTGGTAAAATTGGCATTCCTGAATCAGTGCTTAAAAAAGAAGGCCCATTATCTGATGATGAATGGTGTATTATGAAACAACACCCTGTAATTGGTGCAGAAAAAGTACTTATGCCAAACCCTTCACTTAGAGATTTAATCCCTATTGTAAAATACCATCACGAAAGAATTGACGGTAAAGGTTATCCGGAAGGTCTTAAAAACGGCGATATTCCGCTTGCAGCAAAAATTGTAGCAATTGCTGATACTTATCACGCATTGATTAGTGATAGACCATATAGACGTGGAATGAATATCGAAAAAGCTATTTCAATATTGGAAGAAGGCGCCGGAACTCAATGGGATGGCGATTTAGTAAGAACATTTATTCAAATCGCACCATCTTTGGGAGTGTAATTTATAATCAGCAATAAAAATCATCCGATTATTTATATCATTTCTAAATCACACCCAATTTTTTGCACGCTTCCAACGCACAATTTTGTTGAGCTTCTTTTTTAGATTTACCTGTCGCTGTCGCAATAATTTCACCATTCCATTCAACCTGAACCTCAAATACAGGTTTATGGGCAGGGCCTTTTACTGCAAGCGTTTTATAAATAGGTAAAGTCTTGTTTATACCTTGAGTATACTGTTGGAAAATATCTTTTGCATTGTATTTTTCAAAATGCTTATCAACATCTTCTGCAAATGCCATAACGTATTCTTCAATAAAAGCTTCTATTTCTGCTTGTTTTCCGCTAAAATAACTAGCACCCAAAACAGCTTCAAGTGTACAAGCAATATTTGATTCGCGCTTTCTTCCGCCTTGCTTTTCTTCCGCCGGCCCAATTATCATAAGCTTATCCAAACCTATTTTTTTAGCTATCTGCGCTAAAATTGCATCAGACACAAGTATTGAACGAATTTTTGAAAGCTCTCCTTCCGGCGCTTCCGGATAAGTTTTATACAAAAGTTTTGAAGTGTAAAGTTTTAAAACAGAATCACCAAAAAATTCCAAACGTTCATAGTTTTCTAAATCACTATACCCGTTTTCTTTTGTAAAAGAAGGATGAGTCAGTGCAATTTTCACCAACTCATCATCTTTATTAATTTTAAAAATTTCTTCAACAAGCATTACATCATGCCTCTAAACAAATCCCAAAAATTGTTCACAACAAAGAAATACATATAATAATGAACTATTGGAATTGTAAATATATAGCTGTCTGTTCTATCTAAAAATCCACCATGTCCCGGAAGAACATTGCTTGAATCTTTTACGCCGGCATCTCTTTTAATCATTGATTCGCATAAATCACCGATTTGAGCACAAAATGCAATAATAAACCCAAGAATTAATGCGTGATACCAAGGAAATCCCATTACGTGAATTCCGAAAATCAAACAAAATAAAATACACATTGTAGTACCGCCAATAGCGCCTTCAATTGTTTTATTTGGGCTTATAACATGAGAAAGCTTGTGCTTGCCGAAACGACACCCAACATAATAACAAAAACTATCGGTTAAAATTACTGCAAAAAATAACAGCAACGCATATCCGGCACCATCGGTTGTTACATTTTGTTTAAAGATTCCGTCATAAGTCGGATTACTACCTAAATCTCTTAGAAAAAGTAAGTGTAGCGGAAACCATCCACAATATACAAAACCAAGAATTGTTGTAGCAACATTTGCAATATATGGTTGCTTTCCTTTGAATAATACTGACAAAAACGCCATTACAGAACACGCAGTAAAAGCTAAAGCAACTAAATCAAAACGATTAAAATAAGCAAGAGCTGCAAATAAAAAGCTTGATATAATTATAATTCTGGAACTTGGGCGAAACCCTTTGTGCTCGAGAATTTTTACGTATTCTTTTGAGGCAAGTGCAACAATTATAAGGACTAGTCCAACTAACCATAACCCACCTGCCATTATGGCAAACAGAGCCGTAAATCCGAACACTAATCCCGTCAATAATCTTGTTACACTTTTTGTTAAAGCCATTATACTGTCATAACCTCTTTTTCTTTTTCTACAACCTGAGCATCAATAATGCCAACATATTTATCTGTTAATTTTTGGATTTTATCTTGATTATCTTTAACAGCATCTTCCGGTAGATTTTCTTCTTTTTCGATTTTCTTCAAAGAATCAACCATATCACGTCTTACGTTTCTGATTGCAATTTTAGCATCTTCGCCGAACTTCTTAACTTCTTTTGCAGTTTCTTTTCTTCTTTCTTCTGTTAGAGGTGGGAAGTTTAAACGAATGCAAACACCATCGTTGTTTGGTGCAACACCTAATTCAGCTTTAATAACAGCTTTTTCAACATCTTTCAAGATGCTTTTATCAAAAGGAGTAATTACCAAAGTTGTACCTTCGCTAACGCTAACTTGTGCCATTTGTCTGATTGGAGTTGGCGCTCCATAATAATCAACTATAACTCTGTCTAAAATTGCAGGATTAGCACGACCTGTACGAACGGTAGAAAATTCTCTTTTCATTTGACCAAGAGCTTTTTCCATTTTTTCCTCTCCGAACAAAAACATTTCTTCAAGAGCTTCTGACATAATTTTCTCCTTTATTATATAAAATTAACTAACTTACGTACGTTCCAACGGCTTCGCCGTCCATAATTTTTACTAAACTTCCCTGAGCCTTAAAATCAAAAACAATTATTGGAATATGATTTTGTTTACATAAAGCACAAGCTGAAGAATCCATAACTTTTAATTCATTTTTAAGAATGTCATTGTAAGACATTTTATCAATCTTCTTAGCATTTGGATTTGTTTTAGGGTCATCGTTATAAATACCGTCAACACCATTTTTAGCCATCAACATCACTTCTGCGTCAATTTCAGAAGCTCTTAATGCTGATGCTGTATCAGTTGTAAAGAATGGATTTCCTGTTCCTGCTGCAAAAATAACAACTCTACCTTTTTCTAAGTGTCTTATTGCTCTATGACGAACATAAGGTTCTGCGATTTGGTTCATCGCAATTGCGGTCTGAACACGACATTCAACGCCGATTTTTTTCAAAGCACATTGCAAGGCAACAGCGTTCATAACAGTTGCAAGCATTCCTACATAATCACCTGAAGCTTGATCCATACCAAGTTTTGCACTATTTTTCATACCTCTAAAGATGTTGCCGCCGCCAACAACAACAGCTACTTCAACGCCTTTATCGTAAATTGATTTGATTTCGTTAGCAATCATCTCAACAGGTTCGTAATCAATACCAAATTGTTGTTTGCCTAATAGTGCTTCTCCGCTAATCTTTAATAACACACGTTTATATTTTGTACCCATTAGTTACCTCTCTTTAGTTTATACTAGATGAAAAACGTGGATTTGTAAAGAAAAACTTTACGCTGAATCTTATACCAAATATTATGTTCATTGTTGTTAACCAATAATAATTTTTGACCACCGATTTACCTATGACAAATTATTAATACTAAAAAAATAAGTTAATCCTTTTTGCTGATTAAACTTGCATTTCAAAATGTAACCATATAATTATGAAAGTGAAAAGTTTTTTTAAATTGTTAAATAGAAAAATAAACAAGTATGATAAAGCAACTTCAAATCCTTTTGAAGCCCCGCCTTTACCAATAATTCTTGTATGGGTAGAAGAACCTGAATTGAATAAAAATATAGAAAAAAATGCAAACAATTAATTTCAATTAATATTTACTCAGGAACAATATTTAATATATTTTCTTATGTTAAGCATTTTTTAAAATCTTTACAATTACCTCAAACACATTACTAGCAATCGTTACATACTCCATAGATAGCAAAAACATGTATTCGAGCATTAAAGTTTTCAAAAATTATGCCGATATACTCATATGTAAATAAACAAACAGGATATATTAAAATCTTAAGGAGGATTTAGCAGATGAACATTCAAGGCAGCAATTTCAGACCAAACTACGGACTTTATGGCAATGGCAACAACTTAGGAGGAAATGCTCCATTAGGAGACAATCAAAAGTTATTGCAAGGATCAGGCACAGGTGATGGTTTTGTTAGACAAACACCATCTTCAGGTGAAAATCAAATTGAAACCTCAGAGGGAACTGAAAATGCTCAAGCAACAACAGAATCCAATATTGGAAAATTCTTTAAAAATTTATTTAAAGGCATTGGAAAGCTCTTTCATAGAGAAGATAAATATAAAAATTATAAAATAACCCTTGTTGATACAGAAATTGGCATTAGCGATGGAAAAGGACATTATCGACAAATTAACTAATAAAAAGGGTGCAAATGCACCCTGAAAATCCAACTATCACAAATCAATATATTATAAAAATTTCATACTTCGCTTCGAAGGTCTTCAAGTCGTTGAGTCGTTAGGTCATTAAGTTCAAATAAATATTTAAAACGAACTTAATACCTTAACCACTTAAAGCCTTAACGACTTCTTAAAGTGGTTTATTCCACAAAGATTCAGCGAATTTGCTTTGAACAGCGCCATTTTCAACTGACAATGAAACATTGCTTGGAGTAAAAATGAATACCATGTCGCTGATTTTTTGAGCAGTTCCGCTTAAAGCGTGAGAAGCACCACAAACAAAGTCAATTGTTCTTTGAGATTGTTCTTTATCTAACAAATCTAAATGAAGGATAACAGTCTTTTTGTCAATTAATTTCTTAACGATTTGAGCTGATTCTGAGAATGAACGAGGTTCAATAACAGTAACTTCACTTGATTTATATGAATTTGGATGAGAAACTACTTTTGATTCTCTTTCAAAAGAACGTTCAGGTTTTGAATTAACTCTTGTGCCGTACATACTGTCAATATCTCTATTAATAGCTAAAGTACCGTCTGTTTCATACTCGCCATCATTGTCCACTAAATCCATGAAAGCATCTTCGCCTTCTCCATCGTTAAAACTTTTCGCAAAAAAGTTTACAAACCCTTTTAATCCTTCTGATAATGCCATTTCTCCTCCAATTTATATTTTTAACTAAATAACTTTCTACCTACTCTAATAATTGTTGCACCTTCTCTAATCGCAATTTTGTA
>CAKVND010000017.1 GCA_934777245.1 uncultured Candidatus Melainabacteria bacterium
TGCCCTTGGCCAGACTTGAACTGGCACCGAGGGTGAACCCCGATTGGATTTTAAGTCCAACGCGTCTACCGATTCCGCCACAAGGGCATGCGGATTATTTAATTGTCATTTCTCTGTCAGCGGAATCGGTAGACTATCTACCTCCCCTCTCGTAAAACTTGACATTTAGTCAACTTTTACTCGGCAGAGTGCCACAAGGGCATGCGGATTATTTAATTGTCATTTCTCTGTCGGCAGAATCGGTAGACTATCTACCTCCCCTCTCGTAGAACTTGACATTTAGTCAACTTTTACTCGGCAGAGTGCCACAAGGGCAACTGAACTATTTAATAATATCAACAAAATTTATCTTAATATAAAATAATTCATAAGTCAATCCATTCTTATAAAAATACTTTTTTACATACAATTTTATTGCTACAAGATTCCGCAACCGCTAACAAAGCACCACCAAAAATCAATATTACAATTCCATTTTCTAAATCATTTTTTGCAAAAATCTGCATGCCATGCGAAATCTTTTCTTTCTCAATTTCATCTAAAGAATAGGTTTGATAATTCAATTTTTGTAACGGATAAATTAATTGTTTTTCAACTTCTTCTTTTGTCTGCAAATCTTCAAGCTTAATTGCATTTTCCACCACAAAATCGCCAGCTTGAACTCTAACGAGCTTAATCAAATGCCCGAAGCATCCTAATTTTTCGCCCAAATCATTTGCAATAGAGCGGATATAAGTACCTTTAGAGCACGCAATATACAATTCTAAAGTTCTGGTTTCTTGATTATATTCAAGCAATTTTAATTCACTAATACAAACTTTACGTGTTTTAACTTCTACTTGTTCACCGGCTCTTGCATATTCATAGAGTTTTTTACCATTAACTTTTATTGCAGAATAAATTGGCGGAGTCTGTTCAATTTCTCCTCTAAAATCGTCCAATTTTGCTTCAATTTCATCCAAAGACGGAATTAAATCAGAAGTTTTTGTCGTCTCACCTTCCAAATCATAGGTATCAGTCGCAGAGCCAAATTGAACAGTAGCAACATAAGCTTTATCATCTTTCAAGTATTCGATTAAACGCGTTGCTTTTCCGATACAAATTGGCAAAACACCTTCTGCGAACGGATCAAGCGTTCCGGTGTGTCCGATTTGTTTGACTTTTGTAATGCGCCTTAATATAGCAACAACATCATGAGATGTTTTGCCTTTTGGTTTGTAGATATTAAGAAAGCCGAACACTACTTAATCTCACCTCTTGAGATTTTTTCGATTAAATCAAGAACGCGAGAACCTTGTTCTAAACCGTCAGAGTATATAAATTTAATTTCAGGAGTAACGCGGAGTCTAATGCGTTTTCCGATTTCAAATCTAACTTTACCTGTATTTTTTTCGATAATATTTTTGTCTTTTTCGATTTGTTCAGGTGAGCCCAAAACGCTATAAAAAACTTTTGCGTATGAATTATCATGAGAAACTTCCACGTCAACGATTGAAACAACACCTTCAAGCCCTCTAACTTCTTTTCTAAAAATATCAGAGATATCGCGCATTAATTCTTTTCTAACTCGTTCATTTCTTAAAGACATTGTTTTCTCCTTTTTGTAGTCTATAGAATTATTATAGCATGACCTTTGAACAATATTAAAGCTCCAATTTTTTCTTTAATTCTTCAAGCTTTTCAACACTATCTGTTTCAAAGTAAATTCTAAGCAATGGCTCTGTACCGCTCGGACGAACAAGAATTTTTGTTTTATCACCCAACATTAATTTTACACCGTCTTTTGTATCAATTGAAGTTACTTTGTATTCGCCTATTTCTTTAATTTCTTTAGCTTTCGCTAAAATCGGTTTAATTTCTTCTTGGTTATCAAGCTTCAAGTCAATTCTGTCTGTATAGAATTTTGCACCTGCTAAATCGTACAATTCTTTTTGTAATTCTACTAAGCTTTTGCCACTAGCAGCCATAGCTTCCAAGATAAGCAAGTTTGCAACAAGTCCGTCTTTTTCAGGGATATGTCCTAAGATACTTAAACCGCCTGATTCTTCGCCACCGATAATAACTTTGTTTTTTCGCATTGCTTCGCCGACATGCTTAAACCCAACAGCTGTTTCAATTACTTCTACACCGAGTTTTTTAGCCACACAATCAATTAATAAGCTTGAGCCAACAGTTTTAACAACTGCACCTTCAAACCCGCGTTCAATAAGATGTTTTAAAAGAATTGCGATAATTTCGTTCGGAGAAACATATTCACCATTCTCGTTTACAACACCAAATCTGTCGGCGTCGCCGTCATTTGCTAACCCGATAGTGTTTTTTGAATTCTTGATTTTTTCAATTAATTCTTTCAAAAATTTAGGTTTAGGATCCGGCATTCCACCGCCAAAATTTGTATCGTGGAACATGTGCATAGAATCAAATTTTATACCTTTGTTTTTTAAAATTTCATCAAAATATCCGATTGATGCAGAATAAAGTCCGTCAAAAATTATATTTGTTTTTAAATTTTTAAAAACCTCAAAATCAATTAATGAATTCAAATGCTCGTAATATTTTGGAGCTAAATCAACTTTATGTAAAACTCCTGAATTTGCAGATTTTTCATAATCTTTATCCAAATTTGAAACGATTTCATCCGTAATTTCTGCTGTAGCAGGGCCTGCATAGTCCGGAATAAATTTCATACCCAAATATTCAGAAGGATTATGGGATGCCGTAAACATAATCGCACACGCATTTTTAACAAGTGCATTATAGGCAAGAACCGGCGTTGGCACAACTCTGCTTGAATAGAAAACCGTAAAGCCTTTGTCTTTTAAGATTTCTGCACAAAGCAAAGAATATTCATCAGCCATTTTGCGAGGATCATAACCTACAATAATTGGTTTTGAAAAACCAAAATTATCTGTAACATACTTACCTATAGCAAGTGTTGTGCGCTTAACGTTTTCTTCTGTAAAATCTTTATCTAAAATAGCTCTCCAGCCGTCAGTTCCAAATTTTATGCTCACAATTAATCTCCTTTTTTACTATTCTAGCATAAGTGAGATATTAAAAAAAACTTATCTTCCAGCACCTTCTGATACGATATACTCTTTTTTTATACCTTGAGAATCAAGAATAAAATCACAAAGTTCGCGAACTGCACCACGTCCACCGTTAATTGCAGATTTAAAATTACAGATATCTTGAACTTCTTTTACTGCATCCGCCGGACAACAAGCAAGACCTACTTTTTCTAAAATACAAATATCAGGCAAATCATCTCCCATATATGAAACATTTTCATAACTCAAATTATACTTTTCCATAAGTTCTTCTAGTGCCGGTAGCTTATATTGCCTTCCCTGATAAACTTCTGTAAAATTAAGATTTTTAGCTCGATGTGCAACTGTTCCGTTATTTCTAGCGGTAATAATTGCAGTTATAAAACCTGATTTATTCATGCGAACTATGCCATGCCCATCTTTTACATTAAAAGTTTTATATTCAACGCCATTTTCATCATAAGTTACACTACCATCAGTCATAACTCCATCACAATCAAATACAAGCATTTTTATTTTTTTTGCTGCTTCTGAAGCATTAAGTTTTCCCATAATAATTTCCTCCAGTGTTAATTATACAACGAAACAATTTTTTGTTAATTCTGATTAACCTTTATTGCACCCCATGCCCGCAAAAATCCTTTTTCATACATAATAAGATAATACCCGCCATCTTTAACATATTCAATATTTGCTTCCATGTGTTCATATTCTTTTGGCGGAGTTGCCCCCGTTTTAGCATATTTCGCATTAATTATTGCTTGAAATTTTTCTTTACGTTTTTTTCGTTTTAACTCTGCTTTATCATCTTTAGAAAGTTCTTTGTTTTTTTCATAATACTTTCTAACCTCTTTTTCATTTTCAGCAAGCTTGAATACAGGAATCACCGCAACTAAATCTTTTGATTCAATTAAGTATAAAAATTCTCTATCATCAGATAGAGCAAGTTCATAATGTCCGGGCTTAATAAAATTTCCATTATAATCAGGGATATAATTTAAAATAGTTAAAGTTGGTTGCTCGTCAGTCGGAACAGCATATCTGTAAAGCGTGCTCTGATGAACTGTAATTCCTGAAGGTACAACCGGATAAGGTGCAGCAGGTGTTAAATAATCAATATCTCTAAGTGCCGGAGTTAAGATTCCATCAATCATAATTTTGAAACCAATTTTTTTATAGAACTATCCACTTCATAAAAATTTTTATTTAATTGTTTTTGTGAAGCTACAAAAATTAATGACATACTATCACATGAAAAATTATTTTCTTTTATCAAAAGTCGTATACTCTCACGCATCAAACGTTTTATACGATTTCTTTTAACTGCACGTTTATGTATTTTTTTACTGACAACAAAACCAATTTTTGTCGGATAATCATTAGTCTTTTTCTTACCACAAAATAGAGTAATACCATCTTGACGAATAATTTTACCTGTTTTATACGTAGCATTAAATGCACTTTTCTTTTTTAATCGATTTTCTATTGGTAACATACTAAAATCATACACTTTAGTTAAGTTAATGTAAATATTTAAATTATCAATTCTACGAGATACTATCACACTATCAATATACTGTCTTAACATTTTTGAATTTAAGCATTGCGCATTATTTGTTTTTTTGTTAATCTGAAAAAGTAGATTAGGTAATAGAGGAGTTTTATTATGGACTTAATGAAGGGTAAAAAAGGTATAATTTTTGGTGTTTCTAACACTCACGGTATCGCTTACGGCATTGCTAAACAATTACACGAAGCTGGTGCTGATATTGCTTTCACATATGCAGGTGAAGCAATGGAAAAAAGAGTTCGTCCAATCGCAGAAGGCATGGATGCAAAATTAATAATGAGCTGTGATGTTACAAATGAAGCAGAAGTTGAAGCTGTTTTTAAAGAATGTGAAAAAATCTACGGAAAATTAGATTTTGTAGTTCACGCAGTAGCATTCGCTCCAAAAGAAGATTTGATGGGTAGATTTGTTGATACTTCTAAACAAGGTTGGGATATCGCTTTAGGTGTTAGCGCATATTCACTAGTTACAATCTGCCGTCATGCTGAACGTTTAATGAACGAAGGAAGCTCAATTTTCGCTCTAACATATCTTGGTTCAGTTCTTTCAGTTCCAAGCTACAACGTAATGGGTGTTGCTAAAGCTGCTCTAGAATCAGCAATGAGATTCTTGGCTGTAGACTTAGGTCCTAAAGGCATCAGAGTTAACTGCTTATCATCAGGCCCTGTTAAGACATTGGCTTCTATGGGTATTTCAGGTTTCTCTAAAATGCTTAAAGCAGGCGCTATGAGAGCTCCTATGAAGAGAAACGTAGCGTTAGAAGATGTAGGTAAAGCAGGTTTATACTTGGCTTCTGATCTTTCAAGCGGTACAACAGGCGAAGTTATCTATGTTGACTGTGGTTGCCATTCAGCTTACGCTTCAGCAGAAGAAATGGATGTTCTTTCTCAAGCTGAATAGTTTTGGTTTGAGGGGCGAATTTGCTAAAGCAAATTCGCCCTTTTTAATAAAGGAGTTTATATATGAAAAAACTTTTATCATCTTTATTTTTATTAATTCTATTTTTAGTGGGTTCACAAAAAGCAAATGCACTTAAGTATGATGAAGCTGTTAATCAATCAAAACCAATGGCTATTTTTATATATGCACCTTGGGCTGATAATTATAATACTTCCATGCAAGCTTTTAACGCAATGGGACAAAAATATGGCTCAAAATATAATTTTGTGACAATGAATATTGCAACTAGCGAGGCAAAGACTTTTAATCAAAAGTTTTATATTTATCCAAATTTGCCTTATGTTTTGCTATTTAGGAATAATGGAAAAGTTGTACGTTATTTAAAAGATGAATGTATTAATGACCAAGCTTGTTTTTCCAGTCGCTTAGATTTCTTTAACAATTAATGTACAAACAAGATTACTCATGATAGAATTAATTTATGAAAAATTATTTAGAACATAAAGTTTATTATTCAGACACAGACGCTTATGGCGTTGTATGGCACGGTTCCTATCTTCGTTGGATGGAAATGGGACGAGTAGAATTATGCGAACAAGCAGGACTTAATCTTATCAATTTAGAAAAAATGGATATTGCAATGCCTGTTACAAATATGAATGTTCGCTACAAATCTTCTGCGCGATTAAATGATGTTGTAGTTGTTGAAACTTGGATTAAAGACATTTCACCTATAAGATTGACTTTTGCGCAAACTATTCGTAATAAAGAAAACGGCAAATTATTTATTAAGGCTGAATTTGAGGTTGTAGCTATACACAATGACGGCTCTCTTTATAGAAAAATGCCGGAAGCTATTACAAACGCATTAAAAGTAGAAGAAGCAATCGCTTAGACTGTTTCTCAGAAGGTCAAAAATGCCAAGATTAAATAAATATATAGCATCAACCGGTTTTTGTTCCAGAAGAAAAGCCGATGAACTTATTTTGGAAGGTCGCGTACGCGTAAACGATAGACCGATAGAAGAGCTTGGTTTTTATGTGCGTGAAAAAGACCGCGTTTATATTGATAATAAACTTGTAAAACCTCAAAAATTGGAATATTACAAATTTTATAAACCGGCCGGTTATATTACAACTTCTGAAGATGAAAAAGGTCGAAAAACTATTTATGATGTTATTCCACCGGAATTGAGACATCTAAAACCTGTCGGAAGACTAGATAAAGAGTCTACAGGACTTATTATTTTGACAAATGACGGTGAATTTATTAATGAAATGACTCATCCGTCAATCAAAGTTCCAAAAGTTTATTTGGTTTCAATTAATGGTAAATTTACAACAGAAGATGCAGAAAAAATGTTTAACGGAATTGAAATTGAAACGGATTCCGGTGAAAAGAAAACTGCTTACGCTGAAACATTGCCGATTGAATTAAAAAACAAATCTTCGATGATTCAAGTGGTTTTATATCAAGGCATCAACAGACAAATTCGTAAGATGTTTGCAAAATTAGGCTATGAAGTTGAAAGCTTAAAAAGAATTCAACATGCTACTTTAACAATAGAAGGTTTAAAAAAAGGGCAGGTTAAACCAATCAAACCAAAACAAGTTAAAGAATTAAAAACATATATAGCAAAAATCAAGAGGGAATATGCTAAAAATAGCAATAACGGGTAATATTGCAGCCGGAAAATCAGAAGTAGAGAAAATAATTTCTGAGCATTATCCCATTTATGACGCTGATAAAATTGCGCACAAATTTTTAGGTAATGTTGATAGACGTGCGTTAGGTGAAAAAGTTTTTAATGACCCGATTGCGCGAAAAGAGCTTGAGAATTTTATACATCCTAAAGTTAAGGATGAAATTCTAAATATTTTTACTAAAATAACAACCCCTATAGTGTTTGTTTCAATTCCACTTCTTTTTGAAACCGGTTTTGATAAATTGTTTGATAAAGTTTTATTTGTTCAATGCAACGATGATATCCGCCTAGAACACTTGATGAAAAGAAATAACTTCACAAAAGAGCAAGCACTAGCGCGAATGAACTCTCAAATGCCACAGGAAGAAAAGATTGCAAAATCAGATTATGTAATTTATAACAATTCCAGTTTAGAAGAATTAAAAAAACAGGTAACGAAATTTATTGACGAGTTGCCTTCTTAATTGATATAATTATTTTTATGAAAAAGAAAATTTTAATTATTGGAAATAGCGCAAAAGAATACGCACTAGCAAAAAAATTATCATTAAAGCATGAAGTTTACGTAACGCCTTCAAGCGATACGATAAAAGAGTTTGCGACTTGTATTGATATAAGAGAAGATAAATCCAGCGAATTATTGGAATTCGTTATGGAAAACGGCATTGATTTGACTATTCCTGTATCAACTATGGCTCTAAAATCAGACATTGTAGAATTGTTTAATAAAAATAATCAAGCTATTTTTGCACCGCAAAGAAATGCTGCAAAACTTGTATTAGACAAAGCTTTAGCGAAAAAAATATTATATAAGTTAAGAATTCCGACTCCAAAATTCGGTATTTTTGAAAAACAAAACATGGTTTTGGATTATATTAAAAACTTAAAAAATCCTTTTGTGCTAAAAACAGATGACAATAATAGCGCCGCAATTTTTACATCATATCAAGTTGCAAAAACTCTTGTGGAATCTAGTTTTATAGAAAAAAACAAACGAATAATAGTCGAAGATTATATTTATGGCACTCCATTTTCGTTCTACACAATTACTGACGGATACAAGGCTTTGCCAATAGGTTCTTCAATTACTTATAAACATTCCCTTGAAGGCAACGGTGGACAGTTAACAAGCGGAATGGGTGCTTGCGCTCCTAACTATAAGCTTTCAATTGAGCAAGAATATTATTTAATGGACAATGTAATTTATCCTACACTCGATTATTGTGAAATTGAAGGCAATCCTTATTTGGGAATTTTAGGTGTTAATGGCGTTTTAACCGATGACGGTAGAATGTTTATTCTCGGTTGGCAATCATTTATGCAAGATTGCGATGCTCAAGCTGTTTTAGACATACTGGATGAAGATTTGTTTGAATTGTTTAATTCTTGCGTTATAGGCTCTTTTAGCGATGAAGTAGACGGAATTAATCTTTTTGACAAATACTCTGCATCCCTTGTTTTGACTTGTAAAAACAAAGAGAATGTAGAAAATGCTATTATTGGCATTGATAATTTGGAAGAAGAAACATCTTTAACATTCTATCCGAGTGTAAATAAGAATAAATATCTGGAATTCGAAGCTAATTACGGTTCTGTCGTAGTTTTAACTTCTTCCGGCACAACGGCATCAAAAGCTGTTAAAAAAATGTATCAAGAAGCTGAAGATATAGACTTTAAAGGCAAGCATTATAGAAAAGATATTTGTAATTATACTGATTTGCACTAAAAGTATTTAAAATAACTCAAAATGTCATAACTCTTTCCAAGTAAAAAAATAACTTTACAAAACTTCACATAAGAAGAGAAAAAAAGCAATTTTTTAAAACCGAAATACTTTATATATATGTAATCAGTAAATAAAGTATACAAAAGGATAATAAAAGGAGTACCAATTATGGCAAGAGTTTTAATTTCAATGCCTGAAAGCTTTTTAGGCAAAATCGACGAAGTAGCAGAAAATGAAAGCAGATCACGTTCTGAGCTTATCCGTGAAGCGCTTAGAAGCTACATCACAAGATCACAAGTTCGACAAAATACTTTAGCAGACAAGAATGCTAGGATTTTAGAGGCACTACTAGATTAGGGGCGGAACGGGGATTTATAATCCCCCTAAGGGAATTAAGGATTAAATAGGAAAAAACACGAGATATTTAAAACACGAGAAAATTGAGACAGAGTAAAAATTAAAAAGAAAAACAACCATAGGAATTCAAAACGAATTCCTTTTTTTTAGTTTTAATTTTGCTCAATATCATTTTTTAATGATTCTATAAATTCTTTTCTATAAAGAAAACCTAAATGAGCGCCACAATTTAAACATACTAAATGCTTATTTGTTAGCGTTTTTAATCGCGCGATTTGATCTTTATTTGTAAAATAATCATCTAGCGAATGATAAATTTTATAATTATCATTATTTGTTAAATATTCTGCAAGTGAATAAAGTCCGGTTTCGTATCTTAAATCATCCAATGTCAACATTCCATTTTTTAACAAATATTTTTCAGCATAATCTCTATAACTCATATTGTTTATCTTTTGATAAATATCTGTTTTATCTCCTTTAGCAATATTTTCAATCGTAAAAATCAAATCTGAAAGTTTTTGACGTAAAATAAATGTAGTTATAAGTTTACCTTCTTCATCAGAAAACGGTAATGTATCAATTTTATAATCAGAATTCTCTTTTAATTGAGTTAACTGAAGTATTTTTGCAGCAGTAATTGCAGTTTTATGTTTAACCTCCTCTGAATT
Source organism: uncultured Candidatus Melainabacteria bacterium (assembly GCA_934777245.1). The sequence goes on from CAKVND010000017.1 coordinate 9,980, forward strand.
TTTATCAAATTCTTCACTATTTTTGTCTAACTGTTCTAAAGCATAAACAAGTTCTATAGGTGGACTTATTGCAATAAATTTATCTATACCCAATGTATTATTTTTGCTTTCTTTTGCAGCTACAAAAAGCGTTGCCATTGCACCGAACGAAGTTCCAACAACAACTTTTTCTCTAAATTCACACCCATATCTTGCACACAAAGACTCCATTATTTTTGAAGTTACAAGTTTTATATAATCTGCATCATTTGAAGGTATTCCCGGACAATATCCTTCCGGCATGCTTTTTACAAATTCCCAATGAAAATGACTACCTTGAATAACTACAGAATATCCGGCATCATAAAACAATTTTGCAAATATAACCGAATGATGTGCATTAGAACCTTCACCAATAGAAGGATACAAAATTACAAGTGGCGCAGTTTTGTCTTTTTGTAAAATATACCTATATTTATAAGAAGCTCTTTCTGCATCAATATTAATAGAGGCTGTTTTAATTTGTTTTGCAAAACTTCTATTCCATATAGAAAGCTCATTCCATATCGATTTATTCACAGATTTATCTTCAAAAAGCGCTGTTCTCATAGAATCAACTACCGGCGTTTGCGGATTATAATCATTTAAAATTATATCCGGCTCTAATTTTGGTTTTTTAATTATTTCAAAGCTTTTTGCAAGATTTTCAGCTACGTCTGCAGCCATACCGGTAGTACCTTCATTTGAAATTTCGGCTTCTTTATCACCGATTTGAGCAATCATTTCTTCTGCTAGAGCAGATTGCCCCTCTTTAACCAATTCGGCTTCCGTTTCCAATAAATCTTGCCTATCCAGATTGGAATTTTTAATATAGTTTTCTAGACCGTACAATTTTTTTTGAATATCGTAAGGGTCTGCATAAGTTGTTTCAATCATTTTTGCAAGAGGTTGCATGTATGACGTCCTATTAACCATTAGCCCGAATTTGATTATACTCGTAAGCGGAGTTGCTAAATATACAGAAGGGTCTAGCGCTGCTTCTAATACTCTTCCACAAAGCGAACGCGGCGTGCAAGCATTTAACACCGGCATAACCATATAGTGTCCGGATTTTATTTTACATTTACAAAGCGCCTGCTCCATGTTTTCGTTAGTCGGCTTAATATTAAAAAGTTTATCTGCCGGATCAAACAAACCTCCTAATCCAATTGTTGAGTTTGTTAAAAATCTAACAGTTTCTTTTTTTAGCGCATCTCCATCTCGTTGGATAATGCAACTTGCCAGTCTTTTGGGATATTCAATATTATTATAAGCGCTTTTAATTCTATCCATTCCGTATTTAGGCATTACAGAAGACCAAATGACATGAACCGGACGCGCGATATATTTGTTCAAACGTGAATTAAGATTGAACATCTTACGATTAAATTTTTCATATTTATCATCACCAACATATATCGCTGCATAATCAGGATATTTACAGCTTTCTGTTTGAATAGCTTGAATATCAGATTTTGTTGTTGCTATAATAGGTAAATTTAAATTAATAACAAATAAAAATAATAAAACGAATGAAATGAATTTTTTCTTAGAAAACATAATCTCTCCTCACAGAGAAATTGTATTTTGTTTGCTAAAAATTTGTATCGCCTAAGAAGACATTATGCAGTGCAAAAAATTTAATAATAAAAAATGTAATTATTAAATTTTAAATTTTTCTTTTAAATTAATGTAAAGTTTTGTAACAATATCTCCAAACATGTGCAATTCATGCATTCTCAGCGACTTTATATATATAAAAGTACAAAGTAAACACGGAGACTAGGCACAGACAATGGCATTCTTAATGTTATTACATGAAAAAATGAGGCTTCAACGTAAAGTCAACAAATTGACTTTACGCGAATTGAAGATGTCTAGTCGTAAAGAAAGAATTACGAAAAACATTTCTAGAGTACAAAAAATGTATTCTAGTAAAATGACGCAACTTGAAAAACAAGCATCAATTCTTCAAAAACAATTTACTGTAGGTATACAAAACTCTATGGGTCTTGGTACTCAAAACCAAATGTTTAACCCATACGGTGGCGGTGGAATCACATCATTTGTAGCTAATCAACTAGGAAACATGCTTTCTAATGGCGGTCAAGCAATTCCATTAGGTAATGATAAAACTGTATCATTTAGTAATCAAAGAATCCAAGAAATGATGCAAGATTACTATTCTGGTGGATTCAAGCCTGTATACGATAAAGAAGGTGATACTAGTGCTTCAAATATTAAGGAATACGAAGGACTTAGCGGAAATAAATATACAAAAGATGAATATGCTTGCTTCCAAAGAGCATTAAATGCAGCTCAACAAAACCAATCACAAGCACAGATGATGTGTCAGCAAATGAGTTCAAATTACGAAGCCAATATCTCAGTTTGGTTAGAAGCTCAAAAAGCACAATTAGAACTAGAACAAGATGAAGCACTTGCTCCATTAGAAGCAGAAGAAACAGATATGGACTTGGAAAAAGAATCTTGCGAAGCTCAATTGGCGGATGCAAAGGCAAGACTAGAAAGCATCAAACAAGCTTGCAGCGAAGGAATCAAAGATTCAGCACCAACATTCGGTTTAGGTTAATAATAAAATATAAATTACTTGTTATTGTAACAAAAACCTGCTCTTTTAGAGCAGGTTTTATTTTTAGTTATTTATTCTGTCATTGCAAAGGCAATTAGCCTGCAATAAACTATTTTAAATTAACAGTATTATTATCTGCCAAGAATTGAGTTACTTTTTCATTCAATGCTTGTTGAGATAATGCATTAAACACACCAGGAGTTTGAGATAATTGTTTAATCATAGTTGGTGTATCAATTTGGTACATTTGGCTCAATTCTGATAATTTAGCACCAAAATCAGCTTGAGAAACTGTGATATTTTCTTCTTTTGCAATTTTATCAATAACTAAAGAGTTCTTAACTCTTACAGCAGCGTCTTCTTTCAAGCTATTCATAATTTCATCATAACCTTGAGCTTCTACTGCTTGTTCCCAAGTAAAGCCTTGCATTTGAAGTTTTTGTTTATATTCTTCAACCAATTGGTCAGCTTCTCTGTCTATCATTGATTGTTGAATATCAACTTTAGCTTCAGAAGTTACTTTTTCGAAAACTGCTTTTTCTGAATTTGTTCTGTCGATATCAGCTTTTTGAGTGTCTAAGTATTTTTGAATATCAGCTTTAAGTTCATCAACTGATTTGAATGGACCAACTTTTTGAGCAAATTCATCAGTCAATTCAGGTAGCACTTTAGCCTTAATTTCATTGATTTTGCACTTGAAAGTAGCAGGTTGACCAGCCAATTTCTTTTCGTGGTATTCTTCAGGGAAAGTTACGTTAATTTCAAATTCTTCACCTAATGGTCTGTCAACTAATTGTTCTGCAAAGCCTGGAATGAAGCTAGAGTGAGCTAAATCTAAAGTATAGTTTTTAGCATCACCGTGTTCAATTTTTTCGCCATTAGAATAACCGTCAAAATCAAATACAATTGTATCAGTGTCTTTTGTCTTTCTATCAGTTACAACAAGAGTTGTAGCGTGTTGTTGAAGAAGTCCGTCAATTGATTTTTGCAAAGCATCTTCTTCTGTTTTATAAGCATCAACATCAATTGTCAAACCTTTGTATTGACCCAATGTTACTTCAGGACGTAATTCCAATTTAGCAACGATTTTTAAATCTTCGCCAATTTTGAAATCATAAGATTCAACGTATGGTTGAGCTACAACATCAAAGTCGTTTTCTTTGATAACTTGTGAGAAAATTCTTGGAAGCGCATTTTCTAATGCTTCATGTTTAATTCTTTCTTCGCCGATATTTTGTTCAACAATATTTCTAGGAGCTTTACCTTTACGGAAACCCGGAATATTAACATATTGAGCTAATCTTTTAGCTGCATCATTGTAGTAGTTTACTGCATCTTTAGCAGGAATTTCAATATCAACCTTAACTACATTTTCAGGTTGTTTTTCAATTGTTGTGTTCATTTAATATATCCTCTTTTCTATACCTACCTGTTTGTAGAGTACTATAAACAGAGGATATATGCAAGCAGAGCGAAGTTAAAAAAGCAACAATTCTGTTATTATGACTGCGAATAACTACCGGCTTAGTGTCATTGCGAAAAAATCGCTAGATTTTCGTGACAATCTATTTCTTGCTACTTTTGATTAAGTGGATTGCTTCGTCACCCAAATAATCGCCGCGCCTCACAATGACTGGGCACAAAACTTTTAATGTCATCACTAATACTTATTAGAAAGCTTCATTGCCTTATAAAGTTCAAATACACTTATCAAGAAGAATAGTCCAAAAACAGCCAAATAAGATTTGTTTGTGTAAACCAAAACTTCACCAACTTTTTGAGGTTCAAAAAGATTCAAAAGAAATCCCATTGCAGTTCCCAAAAGTCCAACCATCGTAAAGAAGCAGAAATTCATTATACTAACAGCCGTCCCTGATACCATTTTTCGGTTTGTTAAGTGTAAAACAGGAACTAACAACGAAGTCAAGCTTGCATTTCCAGCTAAAACAAAGAATATTACTGCAATTAAACTTGTTCTGATATTAAATATCAAACACAAACAAATTATTAAAAGCGAAACAAACGTAATAATAGAGGCGTTTTTTAAAAAAACAACTCTATGGTTGTGACATATTTTACAAACAGAAGCATTTATAATATTAAAAGCCGCCGCTATTATTGCCATTATTGAAAGTATAATTGCAGACTTTGCAGTCGGCATTCCGCAAAAATCCTCAAGGAATTTTTTACCTATAATCGCCTGTATTGCATAAGAAATTCCGAAATTACAGCACGCAAAACTAAATAAATTGCGATTGTGTTTTTTGTGCAAAACCAATCTGAACGGCAAAGTTCTTAATTTTACATTCCGATTGATTTCAGGATACTTAACTTTCGGCGATAAAAGTATAAACAGTAAAACACCTGCTAAAATAATCAACGCTAAAATGACTAAAATCATCCGCCAGTTAATATACTTCATCATGAATACAAATGGAGCATTCGCCGCAATTCCACCGCAATATCCAATACAAAGCATTACTGAAATTGCAATTCCAAAGTTTTTATCCGAATAAAATTCTCTAAGCTCCCTAATTAAACTCAAATAAAAACAGCTTCCACCAATACCAACCAACACACGCGAAAAATACATTAAAGGCAAGTTAGTTGAAATTGGGAATAATAAAGCACCAATTCCAAGGATAATTCCGCCTGTTAGCATTACGCGCAAACCACCGAATCTATCAACTAAAACACCTATAATCAATTGATTAACCGCATAAAGGTACATAAAAATCGCACCAAAAGCCGTAATATAAGGAGCACTTACAGACAATTCCTGTTGAAGCAAATCAAAAACTGCACCGGGGATTGCTATTCTTTGAAAATTTGCAAAGAAATAGAACAACGCCCCGAGCGAAATAAGTGTAAATAATATCCCCTTATTGTTTTTCATACTCCCAAGTCAATCTAGTTATTAGCTGAAGTAACAACTTTATCAATCAAACCGTATTCGCATGCTTCAGCTGCTGACAAGTAGTGATCTCTTTCGCAGTCTTCTTTAACCTTGTCAAATGGTTGACCTGAATTTTCAGCCATAATACCGATTAACATGTCTTTCATTCTCAAAATTTCTTTAGCTTCAAGTTCAATATCTGTGGCTTGACCTTTTGCACCGCCTAAAGGTTGGTGAATCATAATTCTTGCACTTGGAAGAGCCATTCTCTTACCTTTAGCACCAGCTGATAGTAAGAACGCACCCATAGACGCAGCTTCACCTAAACAAATGGTTTGAACATCAGCTTTAATAAGATTCATAGTATCATAAATTGCCATGCCGGCAGTAATAACACCACCCGGAGAGTTGATATAAAGCATAATATCTTTTTCAGGATTTTCGCTATCTAATAGCAAAAGTTGTGCAACAACAGAATTTGCAACTTCATCATCGATTTCTGTACCTAAGAAAATAATTCTTTCTCTTAATAATCTTGAAAAAATATCAAAAGACTTTTCTCCTCTTGAAGAAGATTCAATTACTGTAGGTACGTAACTTAAAATCTTTTTATAATCAGTTGTTTCTGTTGTCATATTTCTCTCCTTTATTTATCATTAAGATAATTTTACAATAAAATTAAAGGATGAGCAACAAGTAAATTTTAGCCATTTGCAATTTCACCATCTGTTAAATCTAAATCTTTGAATGCGTCTTCTAAGTATTTAAATTTAAATTCTGCATTGTTGTTCTTAGTATAATCTTCAAGATAATAATTTTTAGAAGTATCAATAACTTTATCCAAATCCCTGAATGAAGATTTGCGTTTCGCCATAGTTTCAGCTAATTTCTCAAGATTTTTGTCATTTCCATCAATAAATGATTTTCCGCCATCCATTTTTTCCAGATTAGCTTTCAGAGCTTCATACAGACAATCTTTTTCGGGATAGTCAACTCCAATAATATTCTTAAACCGGCTCATTGCTGCACCGTCTAAACCGTTATTTTTAGGAGAAATATTAGTTGTACCTATAATTGTTACATTTGGAGCTTTTTCAGCAATTTCATCTATGTAATTCAAGAAAATAGAACGTTCTTCTAGTTTAAATAAAGAATGCCCAAGGCCTTTACGCAAAGATTCCGCCGGAGTTACTAATGCATCAATTTCATTAAATACTACAACGAATTTTTTATCTTTAGCCATTTGTGATTTCGCAAGAATATCTTCAAAAATGCTCGTCAATTGTTCCAAATGCTGACCAGTCCAAGTCGAATTTATTTCTGAATATTTTATCTCAGCGTATTCAGCATCTAGACTCTTTGCATATATCTTTGCAAAATATGATTTGCCGGTTCCTGGAGGTCCATATAGTAATAATTTATTCGCCGGTTTAGGAGTGCCAACCTTCTTTATATCTTCAGGTTTTACTTTAGAATAGTTTACTTGTGCTTGTAAAAAACTTCTCAGCTTTTTATTTATACTTTTACAGCTATCTAAAGTTGGAATGTTAGCATTACTTTTTAAGCTTTCAAATTCTCTCGCCATTCCGGTCCAGATTTTAGAGGATGTACTTCTTGCACTACTACTTCTATTCAGTAATGCACCAGTAATAATCAGCGAGCCAAACAAGACTGCCAACTCTCCACACAAAAGTAATTTATTTCGTTTTTCATTTTGTTTTTGGGTTGTTTTCATAAAATCATAAAATTCTACATCATTTATAGATGCAGAATTATAGATAGGAGTTTTTTCTACAGGTGTTACTGCTGTACTCCTATTGTTATGGAAAACATTATAATTTGGTTGACTTGTGATAGGTGAAATCATTTGACTTATGTCCTTATTTAATCATGACCATGATTTTTATCATTTTCCATTTTATCACCTGCATCTCCACCAAGTTTTGCACCAATACCGGCAGCAACAATCGGAGCAAATGGAATACCAATACCTGACGCGGTTAGAAGAGTTACTCCTACTCCAGCGGCTAACACACCAAGAACAGAACCTATTGCTCGTCCGGTTTCACCTTTAAAATTTGGATTTTGAACAGGTTGTTCGTTTTGTCTTTTTACTCTAGTAATCCTTCTGCAATTTACATTACTAATCGGGTTAATCCTCATACACATAACTCCTTTTAAAACTACTTCCGGATATAATTGTACTAAATCATAGATAATTTACTATTAGCTAAATGGCTACTTTTTTAAAGCATTTTCTAAAGCTTTTTCAAGAACCTCAATTTTAGATTCCAAAACTTTCACTCTGGAAGAAGCCTCTGTCGATGAAATAGACTCTTTTTCCAACTCTCTTTTATATGAATTTAGTTTTTTATTCTTGACATTCATTTTAAGTGTCATTAAAAATATTGCAAGAGCAAAACCGGATAAGAACATTGTAACCATTGGAATATGTCCTGTTTGGTTCAAGAATGTATAACCTGCACAAGCAATTGTAATTATTGATAAAATTATTAAAAAAATATTTTTCATAAATAAAACTCCTTATAGAAAACATTGTACAATAAAATCTGAGTTTATGCTAAACTATTAAATACAGAAACGAAAATCCAACGGAATAAATAGATGGGTGATGAAGATAAACAGTTTGATGCCACCCCCCAAAAGCTTGAGAGAGCAAGAAAAGAAGGGCAGGTAGTTAAATCAAAAGACGTGTCAACCGCATTGTCTTTACTTGTTATGTTCTCATTCATAAATATGCTTGCTCCGATTATTTGGAAACTTATCGTAGGATTGTTTAAAACTCTTTATGAGCAGATTCCAAACCAACATTTGGAGAATATCGGTTTAACTTACATATTAACAGTAACTCTTATTCCAACAGTTGTGATTATCGGCGCTATTCTATTTGTTGCAGCGTTTGTTGCAATATTAGGTGATTTTATACAAGTTGGTCCGCTTGTTGCAACAGCACCACTTGTTCCAAAATTAGACAAACTTAATCCTACTAAATATTTTAAAAATCTATTCCAAGTAAAAACATTGTTTGAACTTTGCAAAAACATCGTTAAAGTATTTATTTTAGGTCTTGTTGGTTGGACGGTTTATCGTGCACACTTAGAAAGTATTTTGATGCTCGCTGCAATTGACAACCATTTTGCAGTAATGATTGAATTCGGGAAGTTAATTGTAGAATTTATTTACAAAGCCTGCATAGCCTTTCTAATTATTGCCGCAGCAGACTATGGGATGACAAAATGGAAATTCTTAAAAGACCAAAAAATGTCATTCAAAGAAATCAAAGATGAGTACAAAAACTCAGAAGGAGATCCGCACGTAAAAGCAGCACTTCGCCAAAGACGTATGCAAATGTTGCAACAAGGTGCGATGGACTCTGTACCGGACGCAGATTTTGTTGTAAGAAATCCGACCCACGTAGCTTGCGCATTAAAGTATGATTCAGAAACAATGCAATCTCCAACTCTAACTGCTAAAGGAACTGAACTTATTGCCAAAAAAATTATTGATATAGCACAGAAACACAATGTTCCTGTAATTGATAATGCGCCTGTCGCAAGAGCCTTATTTAGAATGGTCGATATTAACCAACAAATTCCGCCGGAATTATACAAAGCTGTAGCCGAAATTCTATTATTTGTTTACGGGCTTAAAAACAAGCAACAAGGGCAATAACACGATATTAAGTGTATAAAATACAACTAAAGGGTTGAAAAATTTTCTTGTTTGTATTAATATGGGTTTGACATAAATTCTGTATAGTTATTTATCCAAGCCGGAGCGCGGGAAATAGCATAAGATAGTCGCCTAACAAGTTTTTTACAGCATGAAACATTCGTGATTGCACCAACGTTTATCACAGACTTAGGGTAAAAAATTTAGGAAAGACGCTGTGTTAGGAACCAAGCGAGAACAAAGTGAAACCGTAGGGAGGATTTTTTATAGTAGCAATACAGAATCCAATTTACTAATATTATAAGAGGATTTCAATGATTAGAAAGACAGTCTTAACAACTATGGCATTGCTTAGTTTGCTATGCGTTAGGGTGCAAGCTGCTCCAACTCAAGACGTAATTAAAGAAACCATTGTAAAACATTCAATCGAAATGAATGTTGACCCAGCGTTAGCTTTAAGTATCGCCAAAAAAGAATCCGGCTTTAGACACGAATTAAAAAGCCCCTATGGCGCAGTAGGTGTATTCCAACTGCTCCCATCAACAGCCCAAAGAATGGGTTTTAACCCTTATTACTTAAGTGAAAACATCAAGGCAGGTTTAACTTATTACAAAATGATGTACAAGATGTTTGGCTCAACAGAATTGGCACTAGCTGCTTACAATGCAGGTCCAGGCAATGTTAAAAAATTTGGTGGCACAATACCGCCTTATGGAGAAACAAGAAGATTTGTAAATCAGATTATGGCTGATTACAATAATCAGAAAATCAATCCGGACCCTGCAATTTTGAAGGTTAAGCAATCGAAAGCTCAAGCAACTCATAAGGTAGCGAAAGCAAACGGAGACGTAAAACACTCTCCGCAAAGTATAGATCTTCCGAATTTAAGAGAAATTCCTGAAATAAGACATTCGGAACCTGTAATGGAAATATTATAAAAAGACAAGAAAGTGGACGTTTTACATATTGTCCACTTTTTTTTATTTTAATATCAAATTTTAAATTTTAAGATAAAAAAAATAAGCATGCCGGAATTTCTTTAGCATATTGATTAGACTTCGTTCTTGATGTTAAATTGTGGTATGAATAAAAAGCAATTATTAATATTTATATTGTCCGTTTTAATTTTAGTAATTTTTAACAAAGTTTTTATGTCAATTTTTACTAAAACCAATGCATTTTATGCACGCCAAAATTTAATAAACACAGAAGAAATTGCGCCGCAAAAATTATTTGATAAGACTTGGAAAGTTATAAACCGCGAATACTACGAACCGAGTTTAAATCATCAAAATTGGTATCGTTGGAAAGAGCATTACAAAAATAAAATCAAAACTGATGAAGATGCCAGAATTGCGATTGATACCATGATTGCAAGTTTGGATGAACCTTATACACGTTTTATGCCAAAAAAAGATTTTGAAGATTTAACAACTTCAATAACTTCAAAAATTTATGGAATCGGCGTAAATATATATTCTAACGCAGGCAAAATAGAAATTTTTAATGTAATGCCGGCTACTCCTGCTGATTTTGCTCAACTTAAACAAGGAGACATAATAACAGCTGTTAACGGCAAAGATATTAGTGGTATGAACGTATCAGATGTTGCAACTTTAGTTAGAGGCCCTGAAAATAGTATTGTAGAGCTAACTATTCTAAGAAAAAACAAAAAACTTACAAAAAAAATTAAGCGCAAAGAAATCAAAATCAAAAGTGTAAAAAGCTCAGTATTAGACAATCACATAGGTTATATACAAATTTTAAGCTTTATGAGCGGAACTACACCAAACGAATTTATGGAAGCTTTAGAAAACACTAAAAGTACAGACGCGCTAATTCTTGATTTGCGCGGAAATACAGGCGGACTTTTAGACAACGCTGTATTTGTCGCAGATATGTTTATCAATAACGGAACCATTGTTGATATTATATATAGAAACGGTTACACAAAATCAATCAAAGCTCAAGATGAGCACTTGGGCTTGCAAAAACCTGTAGTAGTTTTGGTCAACGGTGCAAGTGCAAGCGCTAGTGAAATCCTTTCCGGCGCACTAAAAGACACGCATAAGGCTACTCTTGTCGGCAGAAAAACTTTTGGTAAGGGTTTAGTACAAAAAGTTGTGCCATTACCGAACCAAACCGGCGTTAATGTAACGATTGCGCGTTACTTAACTCCAAACGGTACTGATATTAACAAATTGGGAATTAAGCCGGATATTGAAGTCGGCAATGAGTTTGATTTTTTTGTTGGAAATCAAAAAGACGAACAGTTAGAAAAAGCTAAGGAAGTATTGAATAATGATAAACGAATTGGAGCTCTTAAAAAGTAAGGGACAATTGAGAACTATACCAAATATAGAATCAAAAACAGACGGGAAAATAGTGATTGACAGCAAAGAATATGTAAATTTTGCTTCCAACGATTATTTGGGTATAAGTACAAAAACAGAACTTGAAAAAGAATTCTTGCAGAATAATTTTTATCAGCTTTCTACAGCATCTGCAAGACTTTTAACAGGTTCTTCACCTGAATATAAAGCCTTAGAAAAAACTGTCGCTAAGATTTTTAATAAAGAAGCTGGTTTGATTTTCAATACCGGTTATCAATGTAATTTAGGAGTGATATCTGCTCTAATCGGCCGTGGAGATGTAGTTTTTTCTGATAAATTAAACCATGCCAGTATTATTGATGGCATGCAACTTGCACAAGGCGATTTTATCCGTTACAAACATTTTGATTACGATAATCTGGAAAAACTTTTACAGGCTAAACGTAAGAATTACAAAAGAGCAATCATTGTTTCAGAATCCGTTTTCAGTATGGATGGTGATGTTGCAAATATTGAAAAACTGATTGAACTTAAAAATAAATATGATTGTTTGTTAATGATAGATGAAGCTCATGCGTTTTGCGCTTATGGAAAAACATTAGCAGGCTTTACGGGTGGTAAAGATATCGACATAATAACGGCAACATTCGGAAAAGCTGTCGGCTCATTCGGAGCGTTTTGTGTATCTTCCGAAACAATTATTTCGTATTTGATTAACAAAGCGCGCTCATTCATATTTTCAACATCAATTCCCCCGCTAAATATTGCATGGTCAAATTGGTTATTGACTGAAAAACGAAGCTTTTTGGAAGAGCAAAAGAATAAATTAACAAAACTTACAAAAGATGTTCATAATTTAATGACAGAACGGGGAATGGAGACTGTTTCCACAACTCAAATCATTCCGATTGTTATCGGCGCAAATGAAGATACGGTTAAAATATCAGAAAAACTACGTGCAGAGGGGTATTACATTCCTGCAATCCGTCCGCCTACTGTACCTGAAGGCACTTCAAGATTAAGAATCTCTTTGACCGCTGATTGTAAACTGGAAGATTTTGCAAGGGTTTTGGATATAGTTAGATAATTTAAAAAGGTGGGAACCGCTTCCGCTTTTCACACACTACACATGGAATATTTTGAACGAGTTTTAGATACGATTTAATTTTATGATACAATTACTTAAGAGGAGAAGATAGTGTATGTCAAAGATTAGAGAGTTTGTTGTTAAACATCAAGAATTGTTTACGATTCTTGGATTAGGAATATTGTTCTATTTTATATTTTTCCATAACATTTGGGCGTATGCCTTAATGGATGTAGATGAATCAAGATATGTTTCTATGTCAAAAGACATGTTTAACACAAAAGATTTTTTGACACTTTATCTTAATAACGAATTCTTTTTTGAAAAACCTCCATTATACTTTTGGGGCGAATGTTTATCTTTTGCTTTATTTGGCAAAATTACGGAATTCACAGCACGCTTTCCGGTCGCTTTATATGGCACACTTTGCGGATTTCTAACATATTTTATAGGAAGAAAAATTATTTCTAGAAGTTATGGTGTAGTTTCTGCACTAATCCTTTCAACATCTCTTGAATTTTTAATCCTATCAAAATTTGCAATTCTTGATATAGTTGTTGCGACTTGCGTTTGGTTTTCATTATGCTTTGGTATCCTAACAACATTCTGCGAAGAAAAAAATAGAAAATACTTCTGGTGGTTATTCTATATTTTTTCAGGTTTAGCTGTTATGGCAAAAGGTATTCCGGGGTTTGTTGTACCATTTGGTTCATTATTCTTTATTTATATATTTAACAGTTTCTTGGCAAAACATGAACAAATCGAGCGTCCTCTCCACGGGGGAGGATGTCCGGAGGACAGGAGGGGGCTTGTTATCCCAACTTTCAAAACGATTTTTAAACCTCAATATTTCTTAGTAGGTTTTGTTTTGTTCTTCTTAATAACACTTCCTTGGCATATTGTGATGCTAAAAATCCACGATCCGCTATTCTTCCAAGAATACGTAATTAAGCATCATATCGCAAGATTTTTAGGTTCAAACGAAATCGGACGTCAGCAACCGTTCTATTTCTACTTTTTAACTATTTTATGGGGCTTCTTCCCTTGGATAATATCTACTTTAGTGGTTTTTATAAGAAAATGCATAAAACGAGATTTTGTATTTACTGGTTTAACCGATACGCAAAGATTTTTGGTATATAACGGAATAATCGCAATATTCACGCTTTTATTCTTTTCTTCATCAAAGACAAAATTAATCACGTATATTTTGCCAATCTATCCGTCTCTGGCATGCTTAGGCGGTTATATTTGGACTAAGTACATTGAAAAAGGCGAATATAGCAGATTTATTAATAAAACTGTGTACGTGTTGGGCGGTATATTTATATTAGCTTCAATTGTAGCAATATTTACACCACTATTTTTACCGGCACAATTAGTTCTGGATATCTCAAGTGCAAAATCATTATGCATAACTCTATTGTTTGCTTCCGGCTTGGCTTCAATTTTGTTTGCTAAAAAAGAAAGATATTTAGGAGTATTTTTCACTTATGTATTGTTGATGCTTGCACTTTCAGCATTTGGCACAGAAAAGTTTTTCAAGATTGATTACAAATTCGGTCAAGACGATTTGTTGAAATACGCACAAATTGCAAAAAATGAGAATAAGACTTTAACTTGCTACAGATTTTCACATAAATATTCTTTGATTTATTATGGCGAAAAACCTGTTGAATATGGTAAAGAGTATACTCCTGCTGATTTAAAAGCCGCATTGGAAAAACCTAACAATCTTGTAATTATTCCACATAAGGCAATTGATGCTGAAGTTGAAAGCCTTAACTACAAGGTGATTGAAGATGGTAGAAAGTATACTCTGGTTGAAAGAAAATAGGCTACTGTACAGTACAAGATGAGGGTTCAATAACAAGTCAAATATAACAGCACAAAAAGGACAATCATGAACATAATCAACATATCAAGCGAAATCATTTTTAGAATAGCAAAACCTTTATTAAAAATCTTGCACACAAAAGGCGGATATTCAGCTAATGCATTTGCACGTAAACTTGGTGACTTTGAAGCGCCGGATTTTTCTAATAACCGTGTAATTATGTTTCATGGAGTATCAGTTGGCGAAATTAATGCAATTGAAAAACTTATCAAGACTACGCGCCAAACTTTTCCGGATGCTAAAATAGTTGTAACTACAGGCACAAACACAGGTCAAGAAATTGCGCATAAAAAGCTTGATGAAATTGCAGATTTGATTACATATTTTCCATTTGATACACCAAGTTGCGTTAACAAATTTTTAGACAAGGTTAAACCGACTGAAATTCTTATGGCAGAAACTGAAATCTGGCCAAATTTTGGAAATCTCTGTAAAAAGCGCGGAATCAAGCTATACATAATTAATGGTCGTATTTCTGATAGAACATTTAATTCTTATAAAAAACTTAAATTTTTCTTTAAACCGCTATTGCAGAATTATACAGGAATTTTTACTCAATCTACAGAAGATTTGAATAAGTTTTTATCTTTAGGCGCAAATAAAGAAACCACAAAACGAATGAATAATTTAAAATTCGATATTACAGCTCCTGAAATTGATTTAGAGTTTAATAAATGCGGACGAATCTTTTTGGCAGCGTCTACTCATTCCGGCGAAGATAAAATCGCATTAGATGTGTTTAAAAAATTGAAATCAAAACATGCTGATTTAAAATTTATTATCGCACCGCGCCATTTGACAAGATTGGACGAAGTAAAATCTATCATAAAAGATTACTGTTTGCGCTCAGAAAATGGAAATTTGGCAGAACATGACATTATGATATTAGATACTATGGGTGAGTTGGGCAAAATGTTCGCATTCGCAGATGTTGCGTTTATTGGCGGAAGCTTTAATAAAACAGGGGGACATAATCCGCTTGAAGCAACTATTTTTGCAAAACCTGTAATTTCAGGGCCTTCTATACATAATTTTAAAGATATTTATGCAATTATACAAAACGCTAAAGCCGGATTTGTTGTAAAAACTGAAGAAGCCTTATATGAAGTTGCAGACAAACTATTCAGCGATAACGAGTTCTACAACGCAACTTCGAATGCCGGCAGAAAAGTTTTCCAAGACCAACAAGGCGCGTTAGAATTTGTGATTAATGTGTTAAAGCAATAAGAATTTATTAATGTACAGGCTATGCCTATTAATCATTCATTTTATAAAACTTTTTTATTTCAAAATAGTTCTTACTTTTTTCTTTTTTGTTGCGAAATAAAAAGAAAAAAGTAAACAAAAAAAAAAAATTACGCAATAGTTCTCTACAACCTTACGGTTGTGGCTCGAATTGATGTAGCAAGCAGAGCTTGCACTTTTACGCTCGCTAAAAACGCTCGCGGTGCGTTTGTCGTTCAATTTGTATCTTAACGTTATTTTTGTAAATAGTTATATTGATTCTATTCTATTTAAAAAAAATTATCTAATCCCCAAAATTATTAGTAATCGTATGAATATATTCTAATATTTGCGAAAAATAAGCAAGGTTTGTATCACCATTAATAATGATATCAGCTTCATTTCGATATGGCTTAACGTATTTTTCACCGGCACCCAGAATATACTCCCAATGCTTTTTAGCATTCTCTAAATCTTGGTTTCTTTCAGTATATGCTCTTGTTAGGAAACGTTCTTTTCTTAATTCTAAATCTGTTTCAACATACACTTTAATATCAAAAATATCCTTGTTATCTCCAAACATAGATGCCATACCTTCTACAACCACGACTTTGTTTGAAGGAACAAATTTTGCCTTAGGAACAGAAACGCCGGTACCATTTAACAAATACTCAGGAGAATAAATATCTTCGCCTAGAGAAATCTTATTCAAATCATCATGTAAAACATCAAGTTGGAAACTGTTTGGAGAGTCTACGTCATAACCATTATCACGAAGATTGTCAAATGTTCCGTACTTTTTAATTAATTCTGAAATATCATTGAAATAATTATCTGTTGTTAAAATTGTAACAGGCATATTAAACTGTTTTATTACATTTTCAATCTCGCGGCAGATTGTAGACTTGCCGGATGCTGATTCTCCTGTTATTCCAATCATAATTCTTTTATTCGGATTTTGGATAAGCCTTCTTGAAAACTTCTGAATAAAATCATACCGAACCTCAACAAAAATCGGTTCGGCAGCTTTATTGTCATACGCCAGTACTTGTTTAAATTTTGATTGCAAATAAAACGCAAGTAATTCTCGTCCGGTCTTCTGATTAAAATCCGGCTTTAAAATCTTATCAGAGGAAGCTAGTTCCTTCTCTATCATGTGGGAAATCCCAGTTTTATCATCTTCTGTCATACTTTTCTTCCGCAATTGAATGATATTTTAACATTATACTACAGACAAAATTAAGACTCAAATAATTCGCTAATTTTATCTGCAATATCTCTAGGGTCAATTTCTTGAGTAATTTTATTGATATCTTGCGCCATTTGATATAATTTAGCAGCTTCAACCTTATCACCAATGATTGAAATTGCTCTAGCCAAGTTAAAATGTGCCAATGCATAATTAGGATTTGATTCTACTGCTTTTCTAAATAATTCAATAGATTTATTTACACGACCTAAATCATCAAGGTAAATTACACCTAAATTGTTATATGCAATATCATAATTTTCGTTATATTTAATCGCTAATTCATAAGACTTGATAGCTTCTTCTGTTTCACCTTTACCCCAATACAAGAAACCTAAATTACAATGAATTTTTGCATTATATGGTTGCAATTCTAAAGCCTGTCTATATACAGCAAGCGCATTTGCATAATCTTCTTTATCGTAAAAAGCACTACCTAAATTTACATAAATGTCAATGTCTTCAGGTGTTAAAACACACGCTGTTTGATACGCTGATATCGCAGCGTCAGGATTAGATTTGTTTTCTTGGTAAACGAATCCCATAGTTTGTGCTATAACACTTGTCCACGCTCTATTAGGATTTAGCGTAATTGCAGTTTGATAATTTGAGATTGCTAAATCAAATTCACCTTTTATATAATAAATATTTGCCAAATTTGAATACAAATCCGGAATATTTGGTGCCATAGCTATTAATTTATTATAAATATCAATCGCTTGGTTATAATCGCCTTGTTCTTCATAAGCTCTGCAAAGATGTCTATATGCTGCAACATTAAAAGAATCTAGCCAAATTGCTGTTTTGTACTCATCAATAGAATCTTCAAAATAACCAGTTGATAAATATATATCGCCCAAAACACAATACAGAGGAGCAAACCCCGGAGCTGTTTCAATTGCGTTTTTATATAAGTCAATAGCCTTTGCAAAATCTTTCACTTGAATAGCGTAAAAACCTTTTAAGAAAAGAGGTAAAAAGCGCATATATGAAACATTTTTTATAATATTTGCAATTGCATTTCTATCAAACGGCGCAAGTATCATTGATGCGATTTTTTCTTTTAATGACTTAATCTTAGTTTTTGTATTTTTAAATGATGAAGCTTCATACAATTTATAAAGTAAAAAATGGGCACTGGAAGAACCGAATCTAGAACAAATAACAGCGGCTTCAGCAGCATCAATTGCATCAGTAAAATGTGCTTTTTTAACAAAAGTTTCTGCAAGCATGTAATAAGCGTCATAATAGTTATTTTTCTTTTCTAAAGCCATTGTTAAATAATTAATAGCTTTATCCAATTCACCTTTATGATAGAAAGCAACGCCAAGTTTGTAATAAATTTCATGAGAATCAATTAAAGATTCCATAGCAAGTTGATATTCAGTAATAGCTTCATCAATATACTGACCTGCATTAAAAATATCCAAATGCCATTGAACATATAAATCGCCTAAGCGAACATGCAATTCTGGATTTGTAGGATCTTTTTGTAAATCCAAACGACATTTTTCAATTTTGTCGAACATTTTATTTCTAATCTTGCTATTAAGTTTTTCGTTGTTTTCCATTAATTTCTTCATATTCTTTCCTAATTAACATCATTACTGTACAAATACATATAATACAATAAATTTTGCCTATCTTCTTCGCTCATATTTGAATATACAGCTTTTACTTCATTATCATATACAGGATCAATTTCCGTAATTGTTGCTCTAAATTTTATTTTACCATAATCTTTCGGTAAAATTAACTCACAATCAAAAGTTTGATTAACTTCTAATGTGTCATTTGAATAAAATTTAATGTATTCTGTTGAAATTTCAAATGTTTTCAATTGAATTTCTTCGTCGTCATGCTTAAGATATATTGGTAAAATATCGTTAATAAACGGAATTTCTTCTGTAGGTGTTAGTTTCATAGCATTATAATCTAATTCCACACTAAATTCTTCTTCAAGAGGTGATGATATAACCACTGTATTAAAATCAACAGTTCCAAGCTTTGAAAAGACTTTTACGGTTAGCCTGCAACCTACTTCAAGGAACTCAATATAACGCATGAAATATGGAGGCAAATCAATAACCAGTCTATCTTCTAGAACATCAGCAATTTTGCAACAAATCTCTACCATGTTGTTTTCTTTAACAAAGTATAAACTTAATTTTTGCCCAATTTTTAGTAAATCCATATCTATCATTATATATTAATCACTTGCTTTTAACAATATTCCGAATTAAAAAATAATTTGAATTTAAAATTATATTACTTTTTGTTTTATACATAAAAGCAAGGACAAGAATGTCCTTGCTTTCTTAGGGTAAATATATCCCCTCAAAATTATAGTAAGTTCAATGCAATACTTGGGGTTTGGTTTGCTGTTGCCAACAATGTAGCTGAAGCTTGTTGAAGAATTTGAGCTTTGATATAGTTTGAAGATTCTTCTGCAACATCAGCATCTCTCAATGTTGACAATGAAGATGTAATATTTTCAGTTTGAACACCAATTGATTCTACTGCTGACTCAATTCTGTTTTGAGCTGCACCTAATGTTGTTACACGACCTGAAATATTATTGATAACTTCATCAATTTTATCAAGCATTGAGCTTGCTTTAGTACCTGTTTCTAATCCAGCACATTTTTTAGCTACATCAGCCTTTGCTTCACCAAATAATGTATTAATATCAGCTTTTGCAAATAAGCTTTTGTCCAAAACGATTTTGCTGTCATCATTACTGTATAGACCAACTTGTAAATTGATGTCATTTTTCATTGAACCATCCATCATTTTCAAGCCGTTAAATTCGCAGTTTGCAGCGATACGGTCAACTTCGTCTAATCTCGCAGTAATTTCTGATTGAATTGCCTTTAATGAATCTGAACCATAAGTTCCGTTTGCAGCTTGTTCTGTCAAATCTCTTACACGTTGTAAGTGTGATGATACTAGAGAGTAGGTATCTTCTAGTGTTGTCATCATGTCAGCTCCGGTTGCTGCGTTGTCTGCCGCTACATCCAATGAACCTAATTGAGTTTCCCAATTTCTTGCGATAGAATAACCTGCTGCGTTGTCTGAAGCGTGGTTAATTTTGTAACCTGTTGTCATTCTTTCAATCGCATTGTTCAATGAAGATGTTGCTTTGCTCAAATTTGATTGAACAATCATTGATGATAGGTTTGTGTTAATAGTTAGTGCCATGTTATACTCCTTTCTGGCTAGTCCTACTTGATGCTTCCTTGCATCCTATATTTTCTTAATTCCACAATTCAGATTTTAATAACATTTTTTTGAAATTTATTTACAAATTGTTACAAAATAGGTCTAAAAATCGCATTGGTGCTATAATTTTTCATGAAGATAGGAGTGGAGATGGGAAAAATTGTTATAGATAACAGTCGTTGCAAGTCTTGCTATATTTGTACGACAACTTGTCCTAAAGGCTTGATTAAAAAGAGTAACAAAACAAACCGCCTTGGCGATTATATGGTTGAATTTGACGACCCAAAAGGCGAATGTATTGGTTGTGCCATGTGCGCAAAAAGATGTCCTGATATGGCAATTACAGAGGTTTATAGATAATGGAAAAAGTTTTAATAAAAGGAAATTATGCAATTGCTCAAGCTGCAGTTAATGCCGGATGCCAATGTTATTTTGGTTATCCGATTACACCGCAAACAGAAATTGGTGAATATTTGAGCGGGAAAATGCAAGAATTAGGTAGAGCCTATGTTTGCGCAGAAAGCGAATTGGGCGCAATAAACATGGTTATGGGCGCGGTTGCAACCGGTGTTAAAGCTATGACTTCATCATCTTCTTGTGCGGTTGCGTTAATGCAAGAGGCTTTATCTTACGCTGCAGCAGACGAATTGCCTGTTGTGCTTGTAAACGTAATGAGAACAGGCCCGGGCTTAGGTTATATTTATCCTGCTCAAGGCGATTATAACCAAGCTGTTTATGGTGGGGGAAACGGTGATTATAAAATTATCGTATTAGCGCCGTCAACCGTTCAAGAATGCGTTGATTTAACTTATAGAGCGTTTTATTTAGCTCAAAAATACAGAAATCCTGTTATTTTATTAGCTGATGGGCTTTTAGGTCAAATGATGGAACCTGCAAGCTTTGGCGAATACCCTTATCCGGAAGTAGATGTTTCATCTTGGGCTTTAACAGGTGCTAAGGGAAGAGAAGCCAGAACAATATATTCTTGTGCTCCTGATGAAAAGACTCAAACCCAGCACATCTATGATTTACACAAGAAATTTGATGTAATTAGAGAAAACGAAACTACGTTTGAAGAATTTAATACTGAAGATGCAGATATTATTTTAACTGCATTTGGTTCTATGACAAGAAATATTAAAGCTGCAATGAATGTTTTAAGACAAAAAGGTATAAAAGCAGGCTGCTTTAGACCTATTACTTTAAATCCGTTCCCTAATGAAAGAATTTCTGAATTAGCGAAAGCCGGAAAAGACTTTATTGTTGTAGAAATGAATATGGGACAAATGTTCAAGGATGTTAAATACGCTATTGACGGTCAGTCTAAAGTAGATTTGGTTAACAGACCTTGTGGAGAATGGTTAAGCGTTGAAGAAATCGTTTCTTCCGTTGAAAACATTTTAGAAGGGAGAAAAGAGTATGCAACAAGTATTTAGCATTCCAAAATCATTCAAAAAAGACTTTAAGTATACTTTTTGCCCAGGATGCGACCACGGTATAGCAATCAGACTTGTTGGCGAAGTTATAGACGAATTGGGAATTAAAGAAGATATCATTTCTTCTACTTCTGTCGGATGCTCTGTATTTCTTTATAACTTCCTTGATATAGATGCAGTTGAAGCTCCGCATGGAAGAGCTTTGGCTTCAGCAACAGGCGTAAAACGTGCAAGACCTGATAAAGTTGTGTTTACATATTCGGGCGATGGCGACTTCGCGTCAATCGGTTTGGCTGAATCTATGCATACAGCCTTGAGAGGCGAAAAAATTACAGCATTTTGTTTAAATAATACAACTTATGGTATGACAGGCGGACAATTAGGGCCTACAACGATGATGGGACAAGTTACAACAACTTCTCCTACAGGTAGAAACGCTGATTATTTCGGTTATCCGATTAAAGTTGCAGAACATATTGCTTTATGCGACGGAACAGCATTTTCTGCTCGTGTAGCGTTGGATTCAATTCCGCACATAAATCAAGCAAAACAAGCAATTAAGAAAGCTTTTCAAGTTCAATTAGACGGAAAAGGTTTCGGTTTTGTGGAGATTCTTTCTTCTTGTCCAACAAACTGGCACATGACACCTGAAGGCGCGCATGAAAGAATAAGGACAGAAATGATTCCTGAATTCCCATTAGGTGTATTTAAAGAAGTTTAAAATTTTGATAAGCGGTAAGTATTTAACTTACCGTTTTATATATTTATTTTAAAACTTACTAAAAAAGAACTAAATCACCACTACCACGTTTAAGACAATTGTAAAATTTTTTGTTTAACTTAACAGTTAATAAAAAACTGGATTCTGAGGTTCTAATCGAAGCTAAGAATGACGTCCAACCGATAGTTTTACGCCATATCATTGTGAAGGTGATTAGCCTATAACAATCCGACTTTTTATTAACTGTTATTTTAATTCTATACAATACAAATTTTATTCAAACATCCTGTTTTGATTAAATTTTAGCGAATTATAATAAATGTATCTTGGATAGCAGAACGTAGGCTTGGAAAAGCATATGCGCCAAGATTATTGTAATTATCGTAACTTTACATTTCTTAAAAAATATGTTATTTTTATATTAAAAGCCCTTCAGGGAGTATTTTTTTGCATATTTTTATAAAAAAGGATTTGAAATGTTTAATAAGAATTTAGAGTTTCTTGGAAACGACGCGCTCAAAGATAGATTAAGTCGAATTACGCTTGAAGAGTCAAGCAAAAAAATGTCATACTGTATGACTCCTTCTAACGACTACTTATTGATGAAAAATGATGTGCCAATAGATGACATAAACAATCCGAGAGAAGCTGTTAAAGATATGCTAAAATCTACAATTAAAATCCCAATGGATAAAAATGACATCATAATAACCTTTGGTATTGGACTCGGCTATCTTCTTGACGAAACATTTAATGCATATAATTCAAAAATTTTTGTTTACGAACCTGATTTAAAACTTTTGCACTTTGTATTAAATAATGTTGATATATCAGAACATTTAAAAAGCGGAAGAATTTTTATAACAAATGATTTAAAAGAACTTTTGGAAAAATTGAGTAAGACATATATCAACAAAGATAAAGTTGAAATTGTTTATTTAAAAAATTACGCACTTGTAAAAAGCAACGAACTTTTAGAATTAACTCAAAAAGTTTACGAAACTTGTAAAACAAAAATGTTAGATGTAAACACAATTGCAAGATTTTCTCGCCAATGGTTGACTAATTCTTTAACAAATATAAGTGCCGTTAATGCGAGTTCTGTTTTTGTGCTTTCAGATTTAGAAAACAAATTTATAGGACAAACCGCTTTAATTATCGCAGCGGGGCCATCTTTAAATGAAAATATTGAAAAAATTAAAGCAAACAGAGACAAATTTGTAATTTTTGCAGTTAACAAAGTTTTAAGAGTATTAGAAACTAATGGGATTACGCCTGATTTTGTAGTCTGCCTTGATGCATCGGGTATCAGTGCCACACTTACAGGATTGGAAGATTTTTGTTCAAAAATCAATTGTATTAGCGATTTAAAATCTGATATTTCATTACTTACTAAAACATTTAAAAAACACTTTATAACTTTTTCAAAAAGCGAAGTTATAGTTAATAAATTGGCAAATTATAACAAATTTGTTAAAATGGCTGAATATGGTGGTTCAGCAACTACGATGGCACTGGTTGTAGCGCATCAATTAGGTTTTAGCAAAATTATTTTTGCGGGTTTAGATTTAGCATTTAAAAATGATATTATGTACGCTACCGGAGAAACTATACAGCAAACTCCAAGCGGACAAATTGTAACTTCTAATATTACAAAAAATATTTCAAGAATAAAATCTGTAACAGGTGATGTTGTTAAAACTCGTGATGATTATGCTGCGTTCATAAATCATTTTGAAGTTTTAATCAAAGATTTAGCTATAAAAGAAGTTTATAATACGACTTCTTTTGGCGCATATATAGAAGGAATGAAGAACGTTAAATTAGATGATATTCCACTATTTTTATCATCTTCCGGCACGTCTTTAATATTAAGTGATATTAAACCGATAAAATTTGTGATAAAAGATTGGATGCAAGAAGAATTATTTTTGATTAATAACGTTATTTCTATGCTTTCAAAAGGCGTTTTTTCACCGGCATTAATTTCTGCAATAGTTAAATCATCTTTGCTTTATTCATACATGCAAGCTGATATTATTAATGTTATGCAAGCTAAATTTGAACCGAGTCTTGCTGAAGATTTTATTAATAAGACTAAAGTTTCAATAAAAAATGTAGTAGAATATTTACAAAAACTTCGTTTAATCTAATAAATACAATGGAGGTTTAATGAAAAAACTTGTACTGACTTTAATATGTTTATTTTGCCAGTTTTCAATTTGTCATGCCGCAAATTATTTAAAAGTAACAGCAATGGAAGATTTTGATACTGCTTCGCCTAAAGAAACTTTTAATGTATTTATAAGAGAAGAAGGAACGCTTGGACAGTACACACTTGGGGTGAATTCTATTTTACATTGTCAAATATTACAAATTGTTGACCCCAAAAGAGGAAAACGCGACGCTTCATTTTTTATAAAACCTTTAACTTTTACTGAAAAAGGTGTTGTCACAAATATTGAAGAAGATATGTATGGGAAATACACAACAACAGTTTTATCAAAAGAAGAAATAAAAAAGCTGCCTTACGGAAAAATGATTAAAAATGGTGCCTTGTTGGTCGGAAGTTATTTTGTAAAAGGACTTTCTATCGGCGTATCATTTGTAGAAGGGTTTGCTAAAAATGAAAAAGATAATCGCTTTAAATCAGGCGTGACAAATGCTTATGAAGAATCTCCGGTTTCTTTAGTTGAAAAAGGTGGCGAATTAAAAATCAAAACCGGCGATGATTTTTATTTTGTGTTTAAAACCGAAGAAGATGTGCAAGAACCTAACTATACTTACACACCGGCTGAAAATTAGATAAAAATTGGAAACGGCTTTATTTTTCTACTCTATAAGAGTGTTAACAAGCATTATAGCGCAAAGAGTTTTGTTGGAGTTAAATATAACTATTTTTAATTACAGAGCCGTTTAGGCTTTTTTTATTGTAGAACAAAAATTTTATGGTGCAAAAAATAGACTGGATTGCTTCAGGCTAATCGCCTTCGCAATGACATGGCGTGCAACTACTTGTTGGGCGTCATTGTGAGGTTCGTTAGAACCGAAACATTTTTTTAAGTTTGTAGTTTGTGTTTATTTTCTAATAATATTCTCCACTTGGGTAATTCTAAACTGCCAACTTGTCTAATAGTGCGACGACCTTTGTTAGAGTTAAATAATTATATTAAATCTTTTTCATACTTCCAGCTATTCTTAATTCCAG
>CAKVND010000018.1 GCA_934777245.1 uncultured Candidatus Melainabacteria bacterium
TTTCGTCTTACGTATATATAAAGTATTTCAAAAAAAGTAAATTTCAATCGAGAGAAGGTTTGTTACAAAACTTAATATTTAAAAATTTAGATTAGAAAAGTATTCTCTTATTATTACTGAATTACGGGCTTGTTTTGTAACAAATTGTAAATCTTACCTCAAATTTATTAAAGTTTTTAGAAAAAGTGCCGATATACATTATATATCTAATGAGGTGTGTTTATGTCAAATTTCACAGTAAATGGAGTATATTCCTACACAAGTGCAAATATCTATTCTTATCTGGGTCGAGCACCGGTAAATTCGACTTCACTTGAGCGTGCATTTGATGATTTCAATATTACTCCAACGGGTTCAACAGATGATTTGAAAAAACTAAACTCTGCGATGTATGAAGACTATTCAAAGCAGGTTCAGGAACAAATCGATAATCAGAACAGTCAGCAAAATATTCCTTGGGCAAGTGTTTGTGCTCAAATTGGAATTCAAGCGACAGGTGATTATGACAAAGACTATGCTGCTTTCAACAATGCTATTCAGTTATTAAGTCAAAGTGCAATTGACGGTCAAGCAATGACTTATTTTGCGACATTAAAAACAGAAGCATCACAGGCGTTTGGTTTATCAAACAAACCGTCAACTCAGGATGCGCCGATATCTTATCAAGCTTATCAAGCGCAATTCTTGTACTAGATTTGGGCGGTTGAGAGAGCTAATGGTTCAGCCGCCTTTTGGAAAAACTACATCCTTATGGTATAATCGCCATGAGGATTTTTATTATGAATATACTTGTAACCGGCGCAAGTCGAGGAATTGGAAAGGCTATCGCAAATAAATTAATTGCAGAAGGACATGAAGTTTTTGTTTCTGCAAGAAATGAAGAATTGTTAAAAACTTATAAAAATTATTGTGTTTGTGATTTGGCGACTGAAATTGAAAAATTAGGCGAATTTATTGAAGTTAATAATATTGATATTTTGGTAAATAATGCCGGCGAATATATTTATTCTTCAATAGAAAATATGACATTTCCACAAATTGAACATATTACGAAAGTGAATTTTGAAGCGCCTCTTTACTTAATTTCTAAAGCAGTTCCTTATATGAAATCTAAAAAATGGGGTAGGATTGTAAATATCGGTTCAATTAGTGGAGTGATGGGTGAGGCTAATGCAAGTTTATATTCAGCAACAAAATCCGGTTTATTCGGTGCTACTAAAGCGTTAGCGTTAGAACTTGCGGAATATGGAATTACTGTTAATACGATAAATCCTGGTTGGGTTGATACAGAAATGGGTAACACTTCAGCTGATGAAGGGGAATTCACAAAAGATGAGATTGTAGAATGCATTCCACAAAGAAGATTTGTTGTTCCTGATGAAATTGCCGGTATGGTTAAATATTTAATTTCAGAAGATGCAAAAGGGGTGACGGGGCAAGCAATAAACTTATGCGCCGGCTTGACTTGCGGATGCTAAGCTTTTTCAGCGGACGCTCAAGTTTAATAAAAAAACAACCACTTTGGAATTCAAAATGGTTGTTTGTATGTACACATTAGGTTTGCAATTATACTGCTTGTTTTAATTCTTTTTGTACCGGTATTTTAATTTCCGTTGTTTTTTGATTTTGCTGTTCTTGTGCCAATCTTCTTTTTTCAGCTTTTCTTGCGTTAATCTTATCACCAATTTTGTTTGCGATAGGAGTGATTGCAACCGGAACAACATATCTATAGATTAATGTAAATGTTACAAGGTCAGCCAAAATTCTTACACCATTTTTCTTTACACCTAAAGATTTTTCAATTTCTTTTGCTTTAGCTAGATTGCCTTCTAGTTTCGCAATATCTATATTATGCTGTTGTCTACCAGTAAAGCTGTATTCACGTCTCTTTATCCAGCCGTCTAATTTTGCATTTGCAAAATAAGCAGCTAATGTTGGGATAATAAAACCAAGAGTTTGGTTAACTGCCAATGTTCTACGCTTATCCGGATCAAGTTCTTTTTTGTTTAATGTTTGTTGAACATACATACCACTTGTAATAAAAGACCCTAATACAGTCATGTGCTGTGTTGCTCTACCTGGAAGTCTATTTATGTTATTTGTAAGTTTTGCAAGCCATTCTTGTTCCATTAAAGGTTTGCCGTAGTATTCGCCTAATTTTTTGATAAACCAATTAGGTTCTTTTTTGCCACCTTTAAATGAAACATTTTCACTTTCTTTGTTTTCGATATTTTTATTATCATTTTGAACAGTAGCTTTTTGAAGTTCCGGCTTTTGTTCTGCAACTTTTTTCTTTTCTAAACCTAAGCAGTTTTTCAAAATCCATGGAATTAATGCTACAGTTGTCATTGCGATAGGAACTCTAAATGCTAAATCAGGGAAATAAGTTAAGAATTTGAACAATACATTGTTGTTTTCATCCTGCTCATGCATTTTATCAGTAATCATTGTTCCTAATTTATCATTTTCGCCATTCTTTTGATATGTTCGGAATTTGTAAACTTTTTCTTTTGGATCAAATCTTTTTGCGCCGGAAATTCGAGGACGATAATCTGCAAATGTTTCATATGGAGAAGCAACAAATGTTTCATCCAAATCTAATTTCCATTGCTTACCGTCTACATCTTTCCATTTTCTAAAATCTACAACTTCACCTTTTTCATTGTAGACAGATTTGATGTCTAATTTGCCCAAGTTAGAGTCTTTAGAATCCTTGATTAAATCTGCAAAATATGATTTATCCATGTCTTTGAATAAGATTTGAGCATTATCGAATTCGCCTTCTTTTACAACCAAACCTAATCTTGACATATCAATTTTGTCATATAGTTTAGAACCGTCTTTTAAAACAACATCATTGAAGGATTTTCCTTTTTGAGATGCCCAATCAGCATCTACTTTCAAAATATTTTTAAATGTTTGTTCTGAAACATCACCAATTTGTTTAAATTCCGGAAGGTAAGAACAGTTTTTAATTTCTTGACAGAACTGTCTACCATCAAGGTTTTTCCACATATCAATATCTAATCTCTTACCGTTAGCACTAATGGACTTGAGGTCTAGTTGTGGATGGAAACGTTTTAGAGTTTTTTCACTCATGTTCTTCCACAGATTTTTTCTCACATAGTCAGCACCACCTTTGAAAGGTGCAGTTAATGCAAACGCTGTTATAAATCCAACTGTACCAGATGCTAAGGTATGACCCATTGCATATTTATTATTAATTTTTGTGTTTTCGTCTTTTGCCGGTAGTGCTCCAATAGTAGCTGCACGCAACATACAAGCCACTGCTGCAATTGTTGCTGTCGCTAAAATTTCGTTATTAGCAAAGTTTAATATTTTATTTAAAAGAGGACTGTCATTTAAACTGTCCCCCTTTTTCATCTTAGGTTGACTTGTTTTTGGAATATCGCCAACCACTTTTTTACTTACTTTAAAAATTTTCTTCGCGTTTTCTACAGTAGGTCCTTTTTTGCCCTTAAATGACACTCCACCCTCAAACGAGTCTGGCTGGTCATAAAGGTTTTGCTTTCTCATTTGCTCTGAATAATTTGATCTAATCTCAGGGATAGTAACATTGTCGGTTGATTGTTTTCTCACTTTGGAGATTAGATTTTGCGTTGTATGAATGTTCATCATAGTTTCCAATCTAAATTTATTGTCTACACATCTATCTTAAAACAAATCAAATTTATTTTTGCTAGTTTGTAAATAATTTGTTACAATTATTTTTACGTATACTTTTATCTTTATATTATTGTGATTAAGAGCTCAATCGCTTTGTTAAACGATTAAATTCATTAATTAAAAGATTTTTTTGCGGATAGTTTTCGATTAAATCCCATGGCAAAGTTTCATCAATATTATAACCGTTTATAGCTTTGGTAATATCAATATCTAAATCCTTGAGCGCTGATTTATATGCGCCGATTTTTCCAGCGCGCCTATAAACTTCTATAAGCAAAGGGGCTATTTCTGCTCCGGCTCTTGACAGAACAGTTTGCCAATAATCCCATTTTATACTGCAAAATTTCGCGCCAACACCAATCTTAGCAAGCGATTTTTCTAAATATTTTTGCTTCTTTTCTAAACTCTTTGTATCTTCTCTCATGGACCATTGAAGCGGAGTTTGAGGTTTTGGAACAAAAGAAGAGAACGAAAACTCAATATTAAAACCTTTGTTTTCATTTTTTAGAATTTTAGCAAGTCTTAAAAACTCATCAATGTCTTCTTGAGTTTCGTTTGGAATTCCAATCATCGAATAAATTTTAAGCCCCTTTAATCCGTTTTCACGTGAAATTTTTACGGCATTAAGAATTTGCTCTTCTTTTAAATTTTTGTTGATAAATTTTCTTAATCTTTCACTTGCGCTTTCTATCGCAATTGTGGAATGCTTTTGACCACCCATAACAAGAGTTTGAACCATCTCAGGAGTTACTGAATCTGTTCTTAAAGAAGAAATTCCGAGTTGGATTTCTTCTCCATTTTCCATTTTTTCTTTCAAGTAATTCATTATGTCATTAAAGCGAGGATGTGCGCTGATTTGTGCACCTAATAATGCAATTTTATTTGTATGTTTTAAGCCCAAATCAATGGCTTCAATAATTTTTTCATACTCATAATGTCTAAATGGCAAATTAATGTATGAAGCGGTGCAAAAAGCGCATCTGTTCATACAGCCACGCGCAACTTCTATAATAAAAGTATCTTTAAAATAGCTTTTTTCGCTCAAAATTGGTGTGTAAATTACATTATTAAGTTTTGCAGTGTATTTTTTTACAGGTTTTTCTGGAATATAAATTCCCTCGACGTCCTCAAGCAGTTTTAGAGCTGTTTTTTTATCGTTATTTTTGATGATTTCAAGGACTTTAATAAAACAATCTTCGCCATCACCAATCATCATAAAATCGAAAAATTCTTCATAAGGTCTTGGGTTTGTTGTTAAAACAGGTCCCCCGGCAAAGATTAACGGAGAATTTTCATCACGTTCTTTTCTTGAAAATGGAATATTCAGTTTTTCTAATATTTCAAAAACACCCATAAAATCAAAGTCAAACGACATTGAAAAAGCCATTGCACCAAAATTTTTTATATTTGGAATATTATCTGTTGAAATTCTTGTTGCGTTAATCCCTTCTTGCATATCAGCTAATTTGTATAGCCAAAGATATCCAAGAGATGCCAACGCAAATTCTTCAATAGCAGGATATGCCATCAAAAAATTAAAATTGCCGTTTGTTTTTGTGTATAAATATTTTTCCATGCTAGTTTACATTCTTTATATAAAGTTCTTCAATCAAAACGCAAACAGTTGCTGCAATTGCAGGTGCGAACACAACGCCAATTACGCCTAAATATTGTGCTGTTACAAACAAGAAGAAGTAAATAATTAGCGGGTGCAAATCCAAGAATTTTGAAAAGATGTAAGGTCTGACAAAATTATTTTCAGCCCATTGAGCAATTGCAAAAACTACAACAATAAAGAATAAAGTTACAGCACCCATTTTATAAGATGCTAAAAGCATTATAATAAGTGCAATTGCAGGGCCGACAACCGGAATTAAATCTAAAACAGAAGTCAACAGGCCAAGTAAAATCGCATAATCGACTTTCAAAATCAAAAGCCCGATTGTCATAATAATTCCAACACTTGCAATTGTTACCAATTGAGCGATTACATATCCGCCGATTTTTTGAGAAATAGAATCAAGAATTTCTTCTGCTCTTACCTTCATTTCTTTAGGGAAAAGACTCATATAAGTTTTTCTGACAGCTTCTTTATCCGCCATAAAATAATAAACAATGATACAACCTGCAAAGAAGTAAATCAAAGCAGTTGCAAGCCCCATGCTTGCGTTAATGGAAGTATTTACAAAATTCGTTGTGACACCGGATGCGGAAGCTATAATTTCACCAAAATCAACAGAACCTTGTAATGAGTTTTGAACAAGCGGAATGTTCATTAGAAAATTTTTAACCGCATCAATGTGTTCAGGTATTGCTTGTAAAAAAGCTTTTATCTGATGTCCTGCCATGCCACCGATTGGAATAACGAATAAAGAAAGAGTTAAAAGACCTCCCCCAAGAACTAAAGCAGATGCCAGCGGACGCTTCATTTTCTTTTCTAATTTATCAACTATAGGGTTGAGTGAGCATGCAACTACATAAGAGGCGAAAAATAAAATTGCAATATCTTTAATTTTGGTTATAAAAACCAAAAACAAAATCGCAATTATAAAGAAAATAATATTCTTTACTGTTATGTATTTTTTTACGAACATGTCAAACATAGTTGCTCCTTCTATTTTGTGGTGAGAACTGCTGGCGCTTTTTCCACCTTACAGTTTTGAATAGCCCACTCTCCTTGGGAGAGGGTAGAATTTCAAGTTGAGCAGTGCGAAACTTAGAAATTCGGGTGAGGGTTTAATCCTCTGTAGTTTTTGTTGGGCAAGTATACCCAACCTACTATATTTCTCCTCACTCCTTATGGGAGAAGGGTTAGGGGAAATTTCACATAAACCCACCTTAACCTCTCAGACAATTTTAACATAAAACCAATTATGATAAAATAATTGCATGGATAATTTATTAGAGATTAAAAATCTTACCGTTGAGTATAAAAGCATAAAAAACGAAGTCGCTTCAACGGTTACAGCTGTAAAAAATGTTTCATTAAACATCAAACAAGGTGAAATTTATGCTCTTGCAGGTGAATCCGGTTGTGGAAAATCTACGCTTTCAAAGGCCGTTACAAAGCTTGTAAAACCGATAAGTGGCGAGATTTTGTTTGAAGGCAAAAACATTTTTGAACAAACAAAAGAAGAAAAGAAGCTTTATCCAACCAGCGTTCAAATGGTATTTCAAAATCCTTATTCAAGCTTGAATCCTAAAATGAAAATTGGCGAAACTTTGCAAGAACCTCTGGATATCAATACAAATTTTTCTAAATCAAGAAAAAAAGCGGTTGTAATGGATGTTTTAGAAGAAGTAGGTTTGACGGATGATGTTTTAGCTCGTTATCCTCATGAATTTTCGGGTGGACAAAGACAGAGAATTGCAATCGCCAGAGCTTTAATTTTAAATCCAAAACTTTTAATTGCAGATGAGCCTGTAAGTGCACTAGATGCAAGTATTCAAGCTCAAATCATTAATTTAATGAAAGAATTGAAAAAAGAAAGAAATTTGACAATTCTGTTTATTTCTCATGATTTAAGCGTCATAAAATATTTAGCTGATAGAGTCGGAATAATGTATTTCGGCGAATTGATAGAAGAAAATACTAATAGTATGATTTTCAATTATCCGAAAGAAGATTATACTAAAATACTTTTGAATTCTGCTCCAATATTACAAAAATAAGTATAAAGAAGTGTGACAATTTAGTAAAATTGCAAAAAAATCAATTGTTAAGAAAAAATAAACATTATCGCTGAATTTAATTTGATACATTATAATTATCATATATAATATTATAGTAGGGGAGAAAATTATCATGAAAAATCCATTTAGTTCTGATAAGAATGAAGAAAAATTAAACAAAGAACAAGTTGAAGAAGTTGAAAATAAAGCTGATGAAGAAAAGGCTGTAGAAGAAGCTTCTGAGGAAACTGATAATAAAGAAGAAAAAGTAGAAAAAACAGAAGAAGTAAATCCGCTTCAAGAAAAATATGATGCATTGAATAATCAATATATAAGATTGGCTGCTGATTTTGATAATTATAGAAAACGTCAAGAACAAGAAAAAGAAGCGCTACTTAAATATGGTGCAGAAAATACTCTTAAAAAAATGATTGAGGTTCTTGATAACTTTGAAAGAGGTATTAAGGCAATCGAGACTGTTGAAGACTGTGAAAAAGTTAAAGAATGTTATCTTTTGGCATATAAAAACTTTACAGATGTTTTAACAAAAGCCGGATTGGAAACAATTAAGGCGGAAGGTGAAACTTTTGATCCTAATTTCCATGAAGCTGTAATGCAAACTCCAAGTTCTGAACATCCGGAACATACGATTATTGCAGAATTGCAAAAAGGTTATAAATTAGGTGATAAGGTGCTAAGACCTACACTAGTTAATGTTGCGACAGAGGGATAAAACTCATTACTCTCTCATAGAGGGAGAGGGTAGAATTTCAAGTTAAGCTGTGCGAAACTTAGAAATTCGGGTGAGGGTAAAAAAGGAATATAAAAATAGCGATGAGTGATTACTATGAGATATTAGGCGTTGAGAGAAACGCAAGCAAAGACGAAATTAAATCAGCATTTAGAAAAATGGCGCGGAAATGGCACCCTGATGTTAATAAAGCGCCGGAAGCAGAAGCAAAATTTAAAGAGTTGGGTAAAGCTTATGAAACTCTTATGGATGATGATAAGCGCGCAACTTATGATAGATTCGGTGAAGACGGATTAAAGAATGCAGGTTATAATTCACAAGGCCCATTTGCAGGTGGTTTTGGCGATTTGGACGAAGTTTTTAACTCTTTCTTTGGCGGCGGATTCGGTTTCGGTGGTGGAAGAAGACAAGACCCGAATGCTCCACAGCGTGGTGATGACTTAAGGCTTGATATTGAATTAGAATTTGAAGAAGCAGTTTTTGGTTTAACAAAAGAAATCAAAATCGACCACTTAGAAACTTGTAAAACTTGTAACGGAACAGGAGCAAAAGAAGGCTCTAAGCCAACTACTTGTTCTACTTGCGGAGGCTCAGGCAGAATTCAACAAACGACAAGAACTGTTTTAGGTCATTTTACACAGGTTGTAACTTGTCCTCATTGTCATGGTAAAGGTACTGTTATTTCTGATCCTTGTCCTGATTGTCACGGCGAAGGCAGAAAAACAGTTGAAAAGAAAATTGAACTTAAGATTCCTGCAGGTGTGGATAACGGTTCTAAAATGCGACTTTCTCATGAAGGAGATGCAGGTGTTAACGGCGGAATTGCAGGCGATTTATACGTCGTAATACACGTTAAACCTTCTATGTATTATAAACGTGATGGCGCAAATGTGTTTACGAAGCTTGATATCTCTCCGGCTCAAGCTGTTTTGGGTGATACTGTTACTATTAAGACTTTGGACGGAGAACGCCAAGTAACAATTCCGGCAGGAATTCAACATGGTGAGGTCGTAAAGTTACGCGGAGCGGGTGTTCCTAATTTATCCAAACCATCTGTTCGCGGTGAACACGTTGTAGTAGTTGGAATTAAGACTCCTACTCATATTTCTAACGAGGAAAAAGCGCTTTATCAAAAGCTTTATGAAATCCAAATGGGACGTAAAGCTCGTGAAAAAGAATCTATGAAAGAACGCTTAAAAGGCGTATTTAAATAAGGCGTTATTGCAATGACCGGACGTGAGACTTTCAAGCTTGGCGTCATTGCGAAGACTTGGTGCTAGACTTTCCAATGTACTGTCATTGCGAGAAAATCTTTGATTTTCGTGGCAATTCAGTTTTTTTTATAAATTATTTTTTTTTTATAGATAATAACACCCTCTCCCGCCTTCTCGTTTCCTTCTCCATGTAGAAATGAAAAAGGAGAGGGGAGCTATATGCGCTTTCATGAACGTCTTTAGTCTGTCCCCTCCCTTGGGGGAGGGCTAGGGAGAGGGTATTATTAACTTTCCACTTTCCACTTTCCATTTTCAACTCCAACAGCCCCCACCCGCATCTGTAAGGCTCAACGAAGTTTCGCCAACATCTGCGCCCTGTCTTGGATTATTCGGGGTGTCGGCGGAGTAACGTCCGACCTCCACCTTACGGGTTAGCTCACTCACGTTCGCTTCACCCTACCGAAAATCCGCTCCCCCTATAAAGAGAGGTAGGGCATGACCAGCATATAAAAAAGTAGCGAAGCTCTAATGAGCTTCGCTACTTACAGTGTCAAATATTAACCTGAGAATGTTTTATAAGATTTTTCGATGTTGTCGCTTACAACTTTCTTAACAGCTTCGTATTCTGTTTTAACTGCATTTCTTTCGTTATCAAGTCTTGTAAGTTTCAATTCCAAGTTTTTGTCTTGTTGTTGTACGATTGAAGTCTTAGCGTTGATTTCTTGTTGCTTTTTGTCATAAACGTTCTTTTGATATTCATAATCGTTAAAAGCTTCATCATAAGCATCTTGATCCGTTACTGTTTCTGCTGTTACAGAAATCCAACTTACTTGACCTTTGCCGTCTGGAATACCAACTTTTGTTATTCTTCCTGTAGTAACATCAAATTCTAATTGACATTCTTTTTTAGTATCAGTTTGTGTATAAGTACCGTCTGCAACATAATCATACGGTGTTACAACTTTTGTATCATTATTAAATTGTGATAATTCTTCTTTTTTAATAAAATGTGGAACATTTGTACCATTTTTATTTTCAATATACACATAGAATTTATCAGCAATTGTATCTAAATCTGCATCAGATTCAAATTCATCAGGGAAAGCATTTTGCAGAGCTTTAACATACTCTTCATAGCTTGTTCCTAATTTAGACTTAGCTTCTGATAATGTATAAACTGGCATAGTACCAACTGACATTCCTGTAGAACCTTCTTTTAGGTTAGGGTTATCATATGACTTATCTGAAGCGTCTGGGTCAAGTTTAAATACTTTTGAGGTATCACAATTATCACCAATTACTTGTTTCAATTCTTTAATAGTTGTAATTGCAATAAGTTGATTATCTTTAATATAGTATAAACCATCACTTGAAATATCCTTAGCATCACTAAACGCAGTATTGAATTCTGTTTTTGTGCCAGATTTATATACATTCTCTTTATCTTTTTCAAAGTTAGCAAACTCTTTATAAGCATCTTTGCTTAAATCTGAGACTTTGCAAGATACGTAAACATCCCCAGATTCTGGCTTTTTTGTTAGCTTAGTTCCATTTGCATCATAAACAGTATACTTATTAAAATCAAGCCCTTCAGTTGCGCTATCTAATTTAATAAGAACTTCTGTATCTTTATCCATATCTGTAGTTGAAGTTAAAGCATTACCCTCAGCTTTGTGTGTGCTTGTTGTATCAAGCCACTTTGTTTTTACAGTATCAGCAGCTGATTTAATGCCAATTTTCTCAGGAGTAGTTTGTACATTTGAAGTTGTTGTACTTTTACTTACAGAATTACCTGACCTTTTATAATTGAATTGTACTGTATAAGTGCTATCACCTGCATCATTTTTACCATTAGGAACTACGTTGCCTAATGTAAATTTTGATGCGTCTGAAATACCTGAGTATTGAACTTTTGTATAATCAGAAGTTGAAGGAGGAGTTGGTACGCTCATTTCAAGCAACTGGTTATATAAAGCGTTAACTTGGTTTGATAAAGTTGTTCTTTGTTGGTTAATTTGTTGACCTTGATATTCAATGTCGTTCATTCTTGCTGTTAAAGCGATTAACCTTGCTTGTGATGCTGACATACCCATAATTGAGTCTCCTTTTTTTCCTTTTTCCTTTGATATATATATCGGCAATATTTTTGAAAACTTTAGGGTTTTTAGTCAAATCGTTACAAAAATTTACATTAGATGGATGAAATGCAAGTATAGTTTGATTTGTTTGTCTTTAAACGTGCTGTCATTGCAAGAAAATCGCTAGATTTTCGCGACAATGTAGGTTTTGTGAGATTGTTTTTTTAATAGTTAATAATACCCTCTCCCTAACCCTCCCCCGAGGGAGGGGACAATGTAGGATGCGTCAGAGGGTGGGGATGAAGCCCCCACCCGAATTTCTAAGCTTCAAGCGGAGCTTTTAGCTTGAAATTCTACCCTCCCCCATGGAGAGGGTGTGGCTATTCTGCCAGTTTCTTGTTTTTCTTCTCAACTTTTGCCAAGCGTTTTTCAATATCAGCATTTTGAGCCTGCAACTCTTCTATCAATTTCTGTTGAGTTTCGATTATTTGTTGTTGTTCGTCAACTTTTTTAGACAAAGAAGTCACATTCTCTATAATCTGTGTAATCTTTGCATCAAGCTCTTTTACAGCATTAATCACTGCATAAAACATATCTTCCATACGAATTCTTAAATATCCGTCATCACCTTCAGTTACAGCATCAGGGAAAACTTTTTGCAAATCTTGTGCCATAACCCCAACATGCGGAGTCTTAGCTTCGTCTTTTTTGAATGTATAATGGTAGAAATCAAGCTTTTTCAATTCGCCCAATCCGGCAGTATATGCTTCACCGACATTTTTTAGACGACGATCAGAAAGATTTGGTACATTAGAACGCGTCCAAGGTGTATTTTTATTTAATTGAGCCACATTATCTTTCTCAGTTTTCATTAATTTTCTTTGAAAATATTTACCAGATGAAACTTCACTCGATGTTACCCATAATGATGATTGAGCTTCTCTTGTAACAAAATCACGAGATAAATCAACACCCGTATAAGTAATTCTTCCAATTGCTAAATTACCTGGAATATATACTGTAGTATTTTCATCTCCTAATACAATTTGACCATTTGATCTTGTTCTGGCATTAAGCCCAATCGCGACAGAACCGTTATGCGTAGCCTCTGCAAGCGAACCTATTGCACATGAATTTATTCCGGTAGCTCTTGCTGATAACCCAATAGCAACAGCATTTTCATTAGTTGCACTAACATTTCTACCGATAGCTATTGAAGTTGAACCACTTGCTTCTCCTCTACCACTTTCATTTGCTGCTCCTATTGCAATTGAAGAAAAACCTGTCGCTTTTACAGCCTCACCTATAGCAATTGCAGCGGCACCAGTTCCAGCCTCTGCTTGATTACCTATTGCAATTGCACTTGTCGCATCTGCAACAGAACTATATCCGACTGCTGTTGCAGATTCCTTAGTAGCCTTTGCGCCATAACCGACACTTGTAGTCTGCTTTATTTCATTTGTGACTGCTTGTCCCATACCTACTGCGACAGAATGACTACCAATTGCCGCATCATTAAGTGCAACAGAAGTATCATCAAATTTCATTTGGAATGTAAAAACACCGTCTTTATCTGCAAAAACAAGCCCTGGATGGCTGGTATCACCGGCTAAAACTAAACGAGGATGGTCAGGTCCTTTACCGCCATTATTATATTGCGTTGCACCTATTATTGCTGTTGAATTACTACCGTTCATATTATATGCAATACTATTACTTAAACCTGTATAAACCCAAGGGCTTTCAGCATTACCTGCATTACGTGCCATTTTTTTAGTCACCATTGGTGCAGTAGCAGCTGCTAATATTGCAACTATCAAAAGCACTACCATCATTTCCATTAATGAAAATCCGATTTTATTATTATCCAAGTAAGCAATATTTCCTAAAATATTACGCATACGAGAGAGCATAGAAACTCTAAACATCTTTTTCACAGGTAATCCTCGCTTTCTTATATTATACGAATTATATATTTTAATAATATCATATATAACAAGGTTTGTGAAGTGAAACAAGGACTTCTATAGAAAAATTATAAAAACAGATTATCAACCATATAGATGATTTTTGGGTATTGAATTAATCTAAATATAAAATCAGCCGATAACTATAGAGTTAAGGAAAACCTACATGTTACAATTATTACCCCAATACGACACGCTTACCCCAAGCACTACAAATCCAAATGAGGCAGTAGATTTTATCAGCTCATACATTGATAAGTATCATTGTAAAAATATGAGTGTTGATATTTCTTGCATGAATATCTTGGATGCATGTTTTGTTTCTACAACTTGTTCAACAAAACATTACATAAAATATCCTGATGGAAAAATCAGTTGGAAAATATC
The DNA here is from genome assembly GCA_934777245.1 of uncultured Candidatus Melainabacteria bacterium. The sequence continues at coordinate 13,757 of CAKVND010000018.1, forward strand.
TTCTCATCTTGTAAGAGAATTTAACAAGGATTTGGAGCTCGGAAATTCGGAATATTTGCTTTAGGGAATGTTTTGCAAAGAATGAATATTGCCCTCTCCACGGGGGAGGGTAGAATTTCAAGCTGAGCTGTGCGAAGCTTAGAAATTCGGGTGGGGGCTTGTTAAATGAATATAACACCCTCTCCCGCCTTCGGCACCCTCTCCATGTAGAATTGAAGAAGGAGAGGGGAGCGGGACTTGCTTGTATGGATGTCTTTAGTGCATCCCCTCCTTTGGACGTATTTCACATCATCCCCTCTCCTATGGAGAGGGCTAGGGAGAGGGTATTATTAACTTAAAAAAACTTTTTATTTTAAATAATTCTTACTTTTTCTTCTTTGAAAAAACAAGAAGAAAAAGTTTTTTGCTTTACTTTCAAGTTGGTAAATGTTACTATTAACTAGATTTGTTTACCCCCAAAAAGAAGAAACTTTTAAAGTTTTCTACGCTCTTACGAGCGTGATTCAAATGGATGTAGCGGATAAACCCGCATTCTTGCGCTCGCTAAAAAACGCTCGCGGCGCGATTGTCGTTCATTTTAATTTTTGACTCAATTATTAACTTAATTTTTGTGTTTACTTACCCAACCTTCAATAACACGAAGCGGAGCGCGTGTTATTGCAAGCGCCCATGCCGGAATATTTTTTGTTATAACTCCAACTGCGCCAACGTTTGCGCCTTCTTCAACAGTTACAGGTGCAACAAGAACCGAATTAGAACCGATTTTAACATTGTCTTTAATTATAGTTTTGCTTTTTACTTTTGTTAGCGGATTATAATTTGCAGTAATTGTACCTGCGCCAATATTAACATTCGAACCGATTTCGCTATCACCAAGATAAGTTAAGTGGCAAGCGTTTGTATGTGATTTAATTGTAGTCTTCTTAACTTCTACAAAGTTACCGATTTTAACGTAATCTTCCAGTTCAACATTTCCTCTCAAATGTGCAAATGGCCCAATTTTACAATGTTTACCGATTTTGTTTTTTCCATTTATATAGCAAGAAGGATAAATAATTGTATCCGCGCCAATTTCAGTTTCCGGAGAAATCCAAGTTGTTGCAGGGTCAACGATTTGCACCCCATTATCTAAATGTTTTTGGATAATTCTGTTATTAAGCATTCGAGAAGCTTCCGCCAAATGAGCTTTAGAATTAATTCCAAAAGTTTCATCATTATCTTTTATAATGTATGCGTTTACAGAAAGTCTTTTGTCATTTGCCCATTTCACAATGTCTGTAAGGTAATATTCACCTTGTGCATTATCAGTTTTCAATTCACCAAACGCAGTTTTAACCTTACTCCAATTTAGGCAATAACAACCGACATTGATTTCTTTTACTTGTTTTTCTTCGGCATTCGTATCTTTTTCTTCTACAATTGATTTTAAAGTTCCATCTTCATTTCTGATAATACGTCCATAATTAGTCGGGTCTTCAAAAATAGCGCTCATAACTGTAACATCAGACTTTTTCTCTCTATGAGACTCCACAAATTCTTTTATAGTCTTAGATGTAATAAGCGGTAAATCACCGTTTAAGATTACAACTTCTCCGTCAAAATCGTTCAAATAAGGCATCGCCATACTTACAGCATGACCTGTTCCAAGCTGTGGTGATTGCAAAACACATTTTGCGTTTTTATAATTCGCATTTATATATTCTTCAACTCTTTCAGCCTGATGACCAACTATAACATAGTTTTCGTCAGCAAGTCCCGTATTATTCACTGCATCAATCACATATCCTACCAACGTTTTATCAAAAATAGTATGCAAAACTTTCGGCATATCTGATTTCATTCGAGTTCCTTTGCCTGCTGCAAGAATTATAGATTTTAACATTTTATACTCCTTTTTGTTATTTTTTTATTTTTTACCCCTCACCAGTATTTTAATGGATGGCTTCGTTACCAAATTCTTCCCCACACCACTTGTGGGAGAGAGATTGGGGGTGAGTCCTCACAATGACATTGCGCGTTACTTCTAGTTTTGTGCCATATAAACACTCGTAGAAGGGAATGCAAATTCGATTCCTTCCTCACGGTAGCGGTGAATTATTTGTCTAATTACATCACTTTTCGTATGTACATATTCTACCCAAGATGTTTTGCTAGTATAAGCTACAAGTCTTACTTGAATTGAACTTGGCGCCATATTTTCTAAAAAAGCTTCTGCACCTTCAAGAATTCGTGCATCTTTTTCAGCAATTTCTTTCAAAATTCTGCAAGCCGCGTCAAGTTTTTCGTTAGAAGTACCATATTCAACGTCAACAGAAATATCAATTCTTCTTTTATGCGCTTGAGATACATTTGTAATTTCTTCGTTGGAAAGTACGTTATTTGGCACATTTACGACATAACCATCTATAGTTCTCACTGTAGTTGAGCGCAAATTAATGTTTTCTACCGTTCCTTCATAACCATTGAATTTAATATAATCGCCAATTTTATAAACTCTGTCAGCCAAAAGTCCAAATGAACCGAAAATATTTCCAATAGCTTCTTTTGCTGCAAAACCTACTGCTAAACCTGTAATACCAAAACCTGCAACTAAAGAAGTTACATTATAACCGAAGCTTTGTAAAAATCCCGCCAACAACATAAAAACAATTACTGCTTTTATAATTTTATTTAAAACAGGCATTAAATTTAAAAGTGGAGAATCTGTATTTTTGCTTTTTAATTTTAGTTCTATTCTGTGCGTAAAAGCGTCTGTTAATTTACATACAGCCCAAATTAAAACAATGTTTACTAAAACACCTATTAAAAATTTAGCGTTTACTCCTAAAAAAGAAAATATAGGTTTCACAATGAAATCTACCATTTTACGCACCCTTTCTGCTTCTTAATGCTGCTAACTCATCTTGGAATGGCGAAATTGAAGTTAATTTATCCATAATTGCCGGCATGTGTTCAATTACGTAATCAATTTCTTTTTCAGTAGTAAATCTTGATAAACTAAATCTTATTGAACCATGAAGTGCAGTGAATGGGATTCCCATTGCACGCAACACGTGGCTAGGTTCTAGCGAACCTGATGTACAAGCACTTCCTGAGCTAGCGCAAACACCGATATCGCTTAAATGTAGAAGAATCAATTCCCCTTCAACATATTCAAAACCGATATTGCAAGTGTTTGGAACTCTGCCGTTTACACCTGTATTTAATCTTGCGTTAAATACATTTTTAAGAATTCCTGTTTCAAGTTTGTCGCGCAACCTCTTAACTTCTTTTAATTCATAATTCATTGCATCTATTGCTAATTCGGCAGCTTTTCCCAAGCCTACGATATAAGGCACATTTTCAGTTCCTGCACGCATTCCGCGTTCTTGATGACCGCCATTAATCAATGGTGTAATTCTAACATCAGGTTTTACATACAACGCACCAACGCCTTTTGGAGCGTGAAATTTGTGTCCTGAAACTCCTAATAAATCAATTTTTGTTTCTTTTACGTTTATCGGAATTTTTCCTCCGGCTTGAACAGCGTCAACATAAAATCTTGTTTCAGGTGATTTAGATTTAATAATTTCTGCGATTTCTTCTACGGGATAAATTACGCCTGTTTCATTGTTGGCATACATTACAGAAACTAAGGCAGTATCTTTTCTGATTTTTGATTTAAGTTCTTCTATATCAAGTTCGCCTTGAGAATTTACACCGATATAATCAACTTCATAACCTTGTTTTTCCAAAGCTTTATAAGTATTTAAAACACAAGGGTGTTCAACTTTTGTCGTGATTAAATGTTTTTTTGTTTTATTACAACTAACAACACCTTTAATTGCTGTATTGGCTGATTCTGAACCGCAAGAAGTAAAAATAACTTCTTTTTCATTGTTTGCGCCCAAAAATTCTCTTACTTTAGCACGAGCTTCTTTTATTGCGGCAGCCGGTTTTTTTGCAAAATCGTACATGCTTGAAGGATTAGCGTACTCATTTTGCAAATAAGGAAGCATCTCTTCTAAAACTTTTTCATCTACTTTAGTTGTTGCGTTGTTATCTAAATATATCATGATGTGTTCCTCTTTAAGTCGTTAAGTCTTTGAGTCGTTAAGGCGTTAAGTTCGTTTTAAAATTGGAGTTTTTGTTGAGCAAGTATGCCCAACCGACATTTACACGACTACACCTGTTCAACCACAATAGCTGAATCAACTTTATCTCTCAAAACTGATTCAACAAACCCTTTGATTGTCATGCTTGCGTTTTTGCAACCACTGCACATGCCTGACAATTTAACCTTAACAGTATTTCCGTCGATATCAATAAGTTCAATATCTCCGCCATCCTTCTGAAGTTCAGGTGAAATTTGTTGTTCAATAACTTTGCTAATCTTCAATATTTTTTGAGTAGCAGTTAAAACAGGGGCTTTGCCTTCTTTTTTAAGGTAAGTATCAATCATATCCTTAATTACACCGCGACAACGTCCGCAAGCGCCACCGGCTTTTGTATAATTTGTAACTTCTTCTACGGTTTTCAAGCCGTTAACTTTGATTGCTTCCCAAATTTGACTTTCAGTGACATTAAAACAAGTACAAACTATTTTATCGCCCGTATGAGTATTTCCTGCAGGGTCTTCCCACTCTACAGCGTCTTTTCCGTAATATTTTTTTAGAGCATCTTCCAATGCTTCGTGTCCCATAACAGAGCAATGCATTTTTTCTTGAGGAAGTCCGTCTAACTCGTCTGCAATATCTTTATTTGTAATTTTTGCAGCTTCTTCTATTGTTTTACCGATAATCATTTCTGTTAAAACACTTGAAGACGCTACCGCAGAACCACAACCGAAAGTTTGAAACTTAGCGTCTTTTATAACATTACCGTCAAGTTTTATATATAATTTCAAAGAATCACCACAAGCTAATGAGCCGGCTTCGCCGATTAAATCAGCGTCATTAATTTTACCGACATTTCTTGGGTGTCTGTAATGGTCAAGAACCTTCTCCGAATATTCCCACATGATAGTTATCCTTTCTAATAAAGGTTTTCAAGAGTTCAGCTATAACTGTCCTCGTTTACCCCTTAATTTACAACAATATTTTACTACAAAAAGAGAAAATGAAGAATTTATTTATAAAAAAAGGTTGAACGATATGTTCAACCTTTAGTTTTATTTTATTTTAAATTTAGCGAATAACAAGTGTTGATCCTGTTTAAATTTCGGCTGACTAAAAAATTCATCTTCATCGGCAGCGCTAATTTTTTGATGCTCAAGAATATCTTTTGCTATTTTATCCATTTTTGTAAAACTGTCTCCTTTAGAATTTTTTAGCCTGCTTGATACAATACTCAATACATCTGAAGTATTATACATTCTTGCTTTTGAATTTACATTACAATTAGGATTTGTACAATTAATTTTTGCTATTTTCATTTCGACACTCCTTTCTTTATTCAAAACTCATTATACTATAAAAAAAGCATGGTCGATATAATGCAAAAAAGTTAACATAATATCTTTATAACTTCATATATTTGTTTTAATTTCTTTTGTGAGCAATTAGATATTAATGTTATTATATTATCAATAAGCTCTTTATTTGAAGCATTTGGAACTATTAAAAGTTCAGCAGGAGTAATTTCAAATGCTTTACAAATTTTGTCTATAGTTTCAGCTGTTGGTTGATATCGATTACGTTCTATATTAGAAAGACCCTGCAAACTAATTCCTATTTTTTCTGAAAATTCTTCTTGTGTTAAATTGTATTTCTGACGCAAAGCCTTTATATTAGCATTAATCAATTTTTGATATCTCATATGTAATAGCTTATAGTAAAACGTCATATAGTTTAATAAACTCATTGGTGATTAATATGGCTATTTAATTATAAAGAAATGTAACAATAACAATATTATACGCAATTATAGACTGTCAAAATACTTTATATATATGTAAACACGATATACACAAAGGAGAAGCGTATGACAACATTATCACAATTAACTTTAACACAAACATCTGAAGTACTTAGTTATGATGCAAACACCTCAGAAGAAATGCAAGGAAATAAAAAAAATAATATTGATTGCGTTTGGACACATGGAGAATACTTCGCTGCAAATGGTAATAATTCAAAGAAAAAAAATATTAACAAGTCTACTTTTACAAAAATTTTAAACAATTTTCTTGATAAAACCAAGAAAAAGAATGCATATTGGGCCAAGTTCAGACAAATAATTAACGGCATGGGCTTTAAACTAGCTTCAGAAGCGATGTGTGAAAAAGCAGGTATTAAATCTAACGATGGTTTGCTATACGAAGATGCATATAATAGTCGACAAAGCTTTAAGGATAAAAAGACACAAGCTTTATTTGAAAGAGCTAAACAAGAAACTGATAAACAAATGGGATACAGCGTTTAAAATATATCACCCTTATTCAAATAAGGGTGATATGTTTTTTACATCAAATTTTCATCTACCACTTGAATATAGCACAATTTTAATTTTCCATCCTTTTTTCTTCTTGCTTGAGAAATTCACAATCAGCTTCCAAGCGTTTGTCGTCCATTGCGTCTATAAGTTCTTCAATATCCTTAATCTGTCCAAGTTCAAAACCAACTTCAGCATATAAAACACAATCATTACAAAGTCTGTAATGTCCGTATTGAACTGAACCTGCTAACGATTTTGTACCGCCGCAAGCATCGCAAGTAAAAAACTCGTTTTCACAATCCGGATTTTCTTCTATATCGTCCAAGCGCATTTGCTCGACTACTTGTTGCATTTCTTGAACAACTTCTTCTTTTGTTTTCATAAATTTCTCCATCAAACAAAAGTTATCAAATGAAAATTAATTAATACAACTTTCCATTTTCAACTTTCAACTTTCCACTCATTGCACACGTTAAATATGCGCAGAGCTATTCAACTAAAGCTTTCATTTCTTTAACAGCCTGCTCTAATCCCACAAAAATTGAACGCGCAATGATTGAGTGCCCAATGTTCAATTCTTGTAAATTAGGAATTTCATGCATTCTACCAACGTTTTGATAGTTCAAACCATGACCGGCATTAACTTTTAGTCCAAAATTCTGTGCAAAAATCGCAGCACCTTTTAAATCTTCAAATGCTTTTGCTTCTTCTTCCGTTCCAAAAACTTCGGAATATCTTCCCGTATGAAGCTCAATAAAAGGCGCACCTGTTTTTGAAACCGCTGAAATTTGATGCACATCAGGATCAATAAAGAAACTAACCTCAATATTTTTTTCTAAAAGCGGTTTTGTGAATTCTATCGCCCAATTCAATTGACCTGCAACATCCAAACCGCCTTCAGTTGTTAGTTCTTGTCTTTTTTCAGGAACAATACAAACAGCATGAGGTCTTAACTTCAATGCGATTTCTTGCATTTCTTTTGTCATTGCCATTTCCAAATTCAAACGAACCCTAGGAAGCATTCTAATAGCTTCTACGTCTGCGTCTTTGATATGGCGTCTATCTTCTCTCAAGTGAGTTGTAATAGAAGCAACTCCGCATTCTTTACAAATTCTTGCAGCCGTAATCGGATCCGGATCAATTCCACCGCGCGCGTTTCTCAAAGTCGCTACGTGGTCTATATTTACACCTAATAACATAATTAGTCCTTTCTTTAAGCAATTGTCTTGCCTAAATCATTTCTGTCAACAGTTGTTTGTTCTGAAGTATCAAGATTTTTAACAGTAACTTTTCCTGCTGAAATTTCGTCTTCGCCCAAAATTAAAGCGTATTTCGCAACCTTAGAAGCTTTTTCCAATTGTTTTACAAACTTCTTATTTGTTAAATCGAATTCAGCTGTAATTCCTTGTGCACGTAGCTCCTCTGTCAACTTAACAGCTTCCAATGTGTTATTAGAAACTATAAATGCAGTAGTTCTTTCAGCTTCTTTTTGTCCGATTAGCGACGCCAATCTTTCCATGCCCATTGCAAAACCGATAGCCGGAGTATCTTCTCCACCTAAATTACGAACAAGGCTGTCATATCTCCCACCACCACAAACAGCGTTTTGAGAACCCAAATTATTTGATTTAATTTCAAAAACTGTTCTGTTATAGTAATCCAAACCTCTTACAAGAAGTTTATTAATAGAATAATTAATATTCAAAGCGTTTAAATAACCTTTTAATTCATTAAAATGATTTGCGCAATCTTCACAAATGAAATCAGATTGAATAACTTCTTGAATTTCAGGTTTTGCATAAATTGCTTTACATTCTTCAACTTTGCAATCCAAAAGTCTTAGCGGATTTTTTTCATATCTAGCTTGGCAATCAGGACAAAGCTCGCTCAAATATGGTTTAATTACAGCTTTCAACTTAGTCTTAAAAGTTTCACGACATTCAGGACAACCAAGAGAGTTTAATTCAACACTCAAATCGTTCAAACCAAGCGCTTTAAGATAATTAACCGCCATCAAAATAACTTCCGCATCGGCTGTAGCCTGCTTTATACCAAAAACTTCAACGCCAACTTGGTGAAATTGTCTTTGACGACCTGCTTGAGGACGTTCATATCTAAACATCGGTCCTTTGTACCAAAGTTTTACAGGTGCAGAAAGTCTGTGCATACCATTTTCAATAAACGCTCTAACTACACCGGCTGTATTTTCCGGACGAAGAGTCAAAGAACGTTCACTTTTTTCAAATGTATACATTTCTTTATTAACGATATCGGTTGTATCACCAACACCGCGCGCAAAAAGTTCAGTCGCCTCAAAAATTGGAGTTCTGATTTCTTTTGCGCCATATTCTGTAAAAATCTTTCTTGCTGCATCTTCCATGAAGTGCCAAACAGGCATTTCAGCAGGAAGAATATCTTTTGTTCCTTTTTGTACTTTTATTATTGCCATAATTCAAATTCCTTTATATAATTTAATTGTACTATATGAACATATTAAGTAAATATCGATAGGAGAAGAAATGGGAATAAAAGTTACAAAAATGCAAGGTTGCGGAAATGATTTTGTCATTGTTGATTATGATGAATTCTTAAAACTGGATATGAAAATTACAGACGCAGCTAAAATGCTTTGTGATAGACATTTCGGAATCGGTGCAGATGGACTCATTATTCCTAATACAAGTTCAGAAGATGCGGATATCAGTTGGTTTTTCTATAATTCAGACGGTTCTACAGCTCAAATGTGCGGAAACGGCATGAGATGTTTTGCAAAATACGCTTATGATAATAAACTTGTTGATAAAAAGATGTTCTCCGTAAAAACTTTAGCGGGAATCATTAAGCCTGAAATCCTTGATGATGGATTTGTTCGAGTAAACATGTCTCAGCCAATTTTAGAGCCGGAAAAAATACCTTTCATTCCTCATCATAATTTGAACTACAAAATGTCTGTTATGAATATGATTTTTGACGGGAACGCAATTTCTATGGGCAATCCGCATTTTGTAATTTTTGTTTCACCGGAAGATGATGTTATGGAATTCGCAAAAAAATATGGCCCAATTATTGAAACAAGCGCAGAATTTCCTGAAAAAACCAATGTTGAATTTGTGAAAATAAAATCATTCAAAAAAATAGAACTTGCTGTTTGGGAAAGAGGATGCGGAATCACTCTTGCCTGTGGAACAGGTGCTTGCGCAAGTGTCGTAGCAGGTATTCTAAACGGATATATTGAAAACTCTGTAGAAGTTCAACTTCCGGGTGGTATCGTAAACGTAGTTTGGAACGGTGCTCCTAATAAACCAGAAGGTGATGTGTTCTTATCAGGACCTGCGGAATACGTTTATACCGCTGAATTAATTTAATTTGTTATAGAAAAATATAATCATTTGAGACAAAATTCTCAAAACATCTGCAGACTAGAGCATGCAGGCTTAATTTAAAAAGTCGTTGATTTTTTATATTTTTTGTGCTGTCAGCCTAAAAGCTAGATATATAAAGTATTTTCAAGAAAAAAAGACTTGCATTATAGTCTGGAGTTTGTATAATAGAATTTGTAAATAGAAGAAAGGAGTTTTTAAATGAACAAAGAAGAATTAGTACAAGAAATTTCAAAAAAATCTAAAGTTACTCAAAAAGAAGCTAACGAAGTATTATCAGCTTTAATCGAAACAGTTCAAAAAACAGTTTCTAAAGGTAAAAAAGTTACTCTAGTTGGCTTTGGTACTTTCGAACCTCGTAAGAGAGCTGCTAGAAACGGCAGAAACCCACAAACTGGTAAGGAAATCAAAATCCCTGCAAAAACAGTTCCTGTATTCTCTGCTGGTAAAAAGTTCAAAGAAGTTGTTAACGGTAAATAATTGATAACTTTTGAGAAAATTTTAAAGGGTGCATTCTTAAAAAGAATGCACCCTTTAGTTTTATAAAATAATAATATCATTATATTGTTAACATTTGTTAAAATAAAGCAATTTTTTCTTTGTTAATGTTTTTATATAAATATAGTGTGGAGGTTAAAATAATGTTTGAAGTTAATAATGGCATAGCAAATATTAACGGTGCACATGGAAAATATGATGGCAAAGTTGCTGACGCAAACGTTCGTTATGGCAGAAATGCAGTCGAAAACTATTACACATATTTAGAAAACCCTATTATTACAGATAAAATGACAACTGCACCGATTTTAGATTTTGGAATAAATCCGGACGCTGCAGACAAAAACGCAGATAAATTAAATAACTTTTTGAAAGAAAATGACGAATATTTAAAAGCTCTTCCTCCACTTCAATATGAATATCGCTACATGCCACAAGGTCCTGTAAACACAAAAGCAGTTCTTGGTGCCGCCTATGAAGAAATGGGTGGTAAAAAAGAACTTTCAATAGAAGAATTAGATAGCAGATTTGCACCTGATTCCAGTTTTACATCAAAAGCCCTTGATTTAAATAACGATGGGAAAATTGATATTGCAGAATATGGTTCCAGTATTTTAGCAGCTGATATGTTGAGTAAATCTGAAGTTCCAGATATTAAAAATATAGATGGAACAATTAATAATAATGGTTTTAATGCAATATTGGCTTATACTCAAAAAAGTAATGCCGCCGCTGCAACAAAATTATATTCTAACATTTATAACACATATAATTTAGGTGATGCTCAAAAAAATTTTAAAACTGAATAACTAAAAAGCCGATAGCCATAGCTATCGGCTTTTTATATAAAATCATTATTAATACAACGGATATTTTTCACAAAGTTTAGATGCATCAAGTCTTAATTCATTTAAAACTTTTTCATCTTCTGAATTTTTAATTGCTTCTGCAATAATTCTAGCAACTTCTTTCATATCGTCTTCTTTGAATCCGCGAGTTGTCATAGCTGCAGCACCCAATCTGATACCGCTTGTTACAAAAGGACTTTGCGGGTCGTTAGGAACTGTATTTTTATTAGCTGTAATACCCACTCTTTCAAGAACATTTGCCATATCTTTACCTGTTTTACCGGTTTTTCTTAAATCCAAAGTCATTAAGTGGTTTTCTGTCATACCACCAACAATTTCCATACCGTTTTCAATAAGACCTTTAGCCATAGCCTTTGCATTTTTAACGATTTGTTGAGCGTATTCTTTAAAAGTAGGAGACATAGCTTCTTTTAAAGCAACAGCTTTTCCTGCAATAATGTGTTCTAAAGGTCCACCTTGGATTCCTGGAAATACAGCCTTATCAATTTGTTGAGCAAATTCTTCATCACACATAATAATACCACCTCTTGGACCTCTTAAAGTCTTATGAGTTGTTGTTGTAACGATTTGCGCGTAACCGGCTGGAGATGGGTGAACTCCGCCTGCAACAAGTCCTGCAATGTGTGCAATATCTGCTAACAGAACTGCACCAACTTCGTCGGCGATTTCTCTAAACTTTTTAAAATCAATTATTTTGGAATAGTTACTTGCACCACAAATAATTAATTTTGGTTTATATTCATGAGCTTTTTTTCTAACATCTTCATAATCAATATTACCTTCAGCGTCTACTCCATAACTTTTAGCGTCAAAATATGTTCCTGAGAAGTTCACAGGACAGCCGTGGCTCAAATGTCCGCCATTAGATAAATCCATACCTAAAATTGAATCGCCATGTTTAAGCAATGCAAAAAATACTGCCATATTTGCTTGCGCGCCTGAATGCGGTTGAACATTAGCATGATCCATTTTAAATAATTCACATGCTCTTTTTTGTGCCAATTCTTCAACTTTATCAACTATTTCGCAACCGTTATAATAACGTTTGTGTGGTTTACCTTCTGCATACTTATTAGTTAAAACACTTCCGCAAGCTTGCATTACAGCAGGAGAAGTAAAGTTTTCACTTGCAATAAGCTCAATAGTATTTTGTTGTCTGTGTAATTCTTCGTCTATAAATTGTGCTAATTCAGCATCTGTTTCTCTAACTTTATCCAAATTCATATACTCCTCCTTAAACATATATTACTTAAAATTCCCTCGATAGTTTAATCTTAACAAAAGGTTAACAAAAGGGCAAATTTTTAATTTACGTGTTTTAATATTTAAAAGGAGTAACAAATGAAAATCAATAAAATTAATTTATGTAACCCAAATTATAATTTTACAATTAAAAACAAACAAAACAACAAACGACAAAATGTTACAAATAGCATAGAAGGAATAAATTACGCATATCCGCCAATTTACTTTAAAGGCAAATCGATTCCAAAACTTTATGAAGAATACAACTGGTACATTAATCACGATAGAGTTCCTGCTTTACAAGCATTTTTAAGAATTGAAGAAACGCCGGAAGTTATGGATAAATTTTTGACAGAAATTTTAAATACAAAAGATAGAAGTATTCAATTTTTCGATAGTTTTTTGTATTCTCCAAGAGAAGCTAATAGAATTACAGAAAAATTGGGCGAAAAAATCGGTACAAATTCTAAAAATTTGATGCCATTTGCTAGTGATAGCCCATACTATCAGTCTTACAACAACTATATAAAAAATAAATTTAATAACGCAAATTGTCTTATATCCCTTCTAAAACTCAGACCTGATTGGGAAGGTGATAAACTGATTGAAAAAGCTATGCAATTGGGTAATACAAAAGTTGAAATTGGTAATATTCCAAAAGAATTACCAAAACAAGATTTAGATGCAATAACAAATTATTTGCGTGGACAGATGGAAGTTGGCTATAAATTAAAAAAGAAAATCCCTGAGTTGAATATAGGCAATAGAAAGTATGAGTTTGCGTATTTTACAGAAGGCAAATCTGATAAAAACGTGTTTGGCGTATTTACACCTGAAGGTAAAAAATATGTCATTAAAATGGGTAAACCGGAAGATAGAAGCCTAGACGCACCATTTGCACTCGGAACATTAGCAAAAATCGATTTTTATCTAACTACTCACCGTTGCAGAAATTCTGCACCACTTTGCTATTACAATCATGATGGCAATTATTCAATCTATAAGTACATTGAACACACACCGGTAGAAACTTCTTCTAAAGATTTGGCAACAATATCCCGTCACTTAACAGATTTTAAAAAATTAGGATTATCTTATAATGATACTGTTGGCGATAAAAATTTCTTTAAACTTAACAATAATTCTACAGATGGAATTAGTTCTATGGAAGGCTTTGAAGAAGGCATGAGAAATAATGAATGGATTTCTGTAGATAATGACCACGTTACGTATTATAATCGTTTACAACCGATGATAAATAAATTCCACAAATCTTTACCTAATGCGATGCAAATGTTCTTTTAATTAATTTATAATATTAATAATTCAAAAGCAAAAAACCGAGATTTATCTCGGTTTTTTGCTTTTCGCTTTATAAATCTATACCTTACGTTTACGAGCTGCTTCTGATTTGCGTTTTCTCTTTACGCTTGGTTTTTCATATCTTTCGCGTTTTTTTACTTCTGATAAGATACCAGCTTTTTGAATTTTCTTTTTGAATCTTCTTAATGCGCTTTCGATACTTTCGTTTTCGCCAACTTTAACTTCTGCCATTTTATATTTTCACCACCTTTATAGCATATTTGTAATACATGTTTATGTTATAACAACCTTTTTCGAATTTCAAGAGGTCAAAATTACTTCTTTACAACTCTTTAGACAAATGCCGGCGTCGGATGTTCAATTACAGCTCGAACATAGTTGTAATAATCATTCTTATTACCGTATTTTTCAATCTTTTTAAGCAACTCGTCTTTTGTTATAAATCCTTGATTATAAGCAATTTCTTCAAGACAAGAAATCTTAACACCTTTGTTCAATTCCATAGTTTGCACAAATAAGCTTGCTTGAAGCATAGAATCGTGAGTACCTGTATCAAGCCAAGCAAATCCACGACCTAGAATTTCCACATTCAAATCTCCGAGTTCAAGATACGTTTTGTTTAAATCTGTAATTTCCAATTCCCCTCTAGCAGAAGGCTTTAGTTGCTTTGCAAAATCACAAACTCTATTATCATAGAAATACAAACCTGTTACAGCATAGTTTGATTTTGGATGCGCAGGTTTTTCTTCTAATGAAATAGCTTTTTGGTTTTTATCAAATTCTACAACACCAAATCTTTCAGGATCTTTAACTGTATAACCGAATACAGTTGCGCCGGCATGTTTTTTGAGCGCATTTTTCATTATTGTAGAAAAACCATGTCCGTGGAAAATGTTATCGCCAAGAATTAAAGCAACATCATCACTGCCAATAAAATCTTCTGCAATAAGAAATGCATCCGCAATTCCTCTTTGAACATATTGAATTTTATAGTGTAAATTCAATCCAAATTGTGATCCATCACCTAATAATTTAATAAAGTTATCATAGTCAAGTTCATTCGTAATAATTAAAATATCACGAATTCCTGCCAACATAAGAGTTGAAAGAGGATAATAAATCATTGGCTTATCGTAAATTGGTAATAAAATCTTTGAAATTGGTTGCGATGCCGGATATAATCTTGTTCCTGCTCCTCCTGCTAATACAATTCCCTTCATATACACTCCTTATTTTCTAAATAATTTCATTTCTTTTTCAACACAAACCATATCCGACAAACAATTCGGTAAAATCTGAATTGTTTTTTTATTATTTATAAGTAATACATAAGGAACATAGTGTCCTTTGTACCTTAATAATAAATCGTGTCCATATTGTGTACCTGCATTAAATTTATAAAAATTATATTGCCCATCATACATTTTGGAAAGCTTATCATATTTTGGCGCAAACAATTTGCAATAACCGCAATTCGATGAATATAAATATAAAAAGACATTATGACCTTGATTAAGCGAATCTTCTACCTCTCCGGCAAAAACAGGCAATGTAATTATTAATATTAACGTCAATAAACCCTTTTTTAACATGTTTAAATAATATCACCTATAATTAGGTTTTTCAATAGCACTAATCGTATAATTACTAAAGTACCATTGCTAATATCATAAGTATCATAGCGCCAATTTCCATTGCTGTTGACATACGCTGACTAAATTTATTTGAATCATATTTAGATGCAGATTTTTTTGCTTTGCTTACACTATTTAAACGTTTAATGCGAGTTGCAGTATCTTCATTCGAAAATTCAGTTCCAAAAGTTTCATATTCAAGTTGTGCAAGTTCGTCATCTAAATTCGAATTTGCCGGTAATGCTGCAGCACCACCTGTCATATCACCGTAATTAGCATAAGGACGAGAATAATTTCTTTGACCGAATGGCATACTAAAACGATTTCTACCAAGTGCTGATAAATCATTTGTTGTCAACGCATCATTATCATAATAACTTCGATTGGTGTAATCATTATCAAAACTAGATTTAGCAATCATATCCGGCATTACTTTAGCTTTAATTCTATCCATACGAGTAGAATAATCGTCTACATCATAAATTTTACCGAATATTTTACGCTCTATAGCTACTATTCGTGAATGAAAATCGCGATTTTTATATGTTTGATTAAATATTTTTTGTTCTATTTCATCAACTATCGGATAATTTACTGAACTATCCGCTACGATTTCTTCATTTTCTTTAAATGTATCTTCTGTAGGTTCAATTTCCAAACCTATAACATCTGCTGAAATATCAGCAGAAAGCCTTTTAATACGTTTATTAACATCACCGGTTGAACTTTTTCCATAAACAGTTTTTTCAAGTCTGGAAATCCGATTTTGCGAACTATCATTTGAATAATCAAAACCATAGATATCATTTTCTATTTTTGTTATTATGCTTTCTGGCTTTTCTACAGCAGCAAGAATAGGCATTATTCCGATATTAAAAAATGTAAAAAGAAGAAAAATTACCAATAGTTTTTTCATAGTAATACCACCTTGATACCACTATAAAATGAGATTTATTCTATCTCTATTCAACTATCATGTTAAAATTTTTTAGATAAATATGGCAAAAAAGTCTTAGGAAATTTATACACATATAAATATTTACATACTACTTTATACTTAGTTTTATTGATTATTAAATCCAGGAGAAGTTAAAGGTAAATTTTTATATCCTTCATTTGCAAAGACTGTTTTTTTTATATATTTGTTTGTATAATTACCCTTTTCAAGCAATTGCTTCAATACATTTTCACGAGTTACGAGCGCTGATTCAAGATTATTTGATTCAGGATAACGTTTTAAAATTTCAGTCCAAACTATAGCCTCTATCGTCCAAGCATAAGTTTCTTCACTTAACGAATTATATTCATCCTGATGCAATGCTTCATGAGCTAAAAGAGCAGCCAAAGCTCCAGGGGGCGCATATTCATGTTTTGGATTTATATAAACATATAACCGTCCTTTTTTCTTCCACCCAACAGCATCAAATGTTGCATAAGCTTCATTTATTTCTGATAAATCTTTAAACATAACTTTTACAGGCATTTGCGTAACATTATATCCTAATAAAGCTTTCCTGGAAAATTCTCCTGATGTATCTTTTAACATATCTAAAGCTACGTGAAATATTTGTTCATTCGAAACATTTTTATACTCATCTGAAATGCTATTTATGTATTCTTGTGTATATTTAGCAGGTAATTTTACATTAGATGGAACTGGTTCATATGATTTTGCGTAAGCTGGTGCAAACATAAGACTTAAAAACATGGCTATGTTTATAATCCTTTTCATAAAATCATCCTCCTCATTTATATTATTATATACTTTGCCAAATTAAAAAGTCAAAACTTATACAACAAAAAACGGAGACTATGCTCCGTTTTTAATATCTTTTCTCTATTTCTCTAATATTCTCTTATGCTTTACTTTCTGATTTATCTTGTACTTTAGCAGCTTTTTCTTTATCAGCCTCTTCATTTACTTCATTCTCTTTATCTTGTTCTTCAACGTACATTGTTGCAAATTGTTCGTACAAATCGCTATCGTCAAGAATTTCATTTAACTCCAAATAAGCATTTTCATCTTTATTAGCTTCTACATATTTATTTGCATCAATGTCATAACGTTGAGCTTCATTTTTTGTTAATTTATTAGCACCAATTGTTTTAACAATAAAGTTTTTTAAAACATTTGCATTAATATTTGTTGACATAATTTTGTCTCCTTATTATTTTTACATCTTACATAGATATAAAGTATTTAAAAAAGACATAATTTCACAAATAGTTTTAATTGTTACAAAACTTTACATAAGCATCAAAAAAAAGCAAATACAATAAATGTATTTGCTTTTTAATATTGTTTTAAAATTAATCTAATGATTGATAACCTGATTTATGTGATTTTAGAAGTACGCCGCGTTTTGATGTTTGGATAAAATCAATCATTTTTTCGATATATTCATTCATAGGAATTTCAGCTTTAATTTTTTCAATTGCTTGAGTTGTGTTGTATTCTTCTGAAATTAATAGTTTAAATGCTTCGTTAGTAGCAGTTCTGATTTCTTGAGAAACTCCTCTGCGTTTCATCGCGATAACATTTAATCCGCGTGGAACCGGTGGACGACCTTCGCCTTTAGAGTATGGAAGAATATCTTGTCTTG
This sequence comes from uncultured Candidatus Melainabacteria bacterium, assembly GCA_934777245.1. Next base: position 31,723 of record CAKVND010000018.1, read on the forward strand.
AAGCAGAGAAACCGCTAATAATTGCCATATCGCCGATTCTGATATTTTGGTGGAATACGCTCATTCCGCCAACGAATGCGCCAAATCCTACGTGAACGTGTCCGCCAAGTGTTACTAGGTTAGCCAAAATAACTTGGTCCGCTAATACGCAGTTGTGAGCAACGTGAGAACCAACCATTAATAAACATTTGTTACCGATTCTTGTAGTGAAATCCCCGCAAGCTGCGCCTCTATGAATTGTTACATTTTCTTTGATAATTGTTTCGTTGCCGATTACAACTTTTGTAGCTTCGCCTTTATAGCCCAAATCTTGAGGTTCTGAGCCAATTGTTGCAAATGGAGAAATAGTACAGTTTTCACCGATTTCCGCAAATTCAATATAAGCATTTGCGATAACTCTTGTGCCTTTACCTATTTTTACACCTTCACCAATAACTACGTTAGGTCCAATTGTAACTCCTTCAGCAATTTCGGCAGATGGGTGAATTACTGCAGAAGGATGTATTAAAGATTTTTCTAAAACTGTCATTCTCTTTCTCCATAAAATTTACTACGAGATTAGTATATTATAAAAAAACTAAATTCTTGGAAATATTTATATAATCTTTATCTTAAAATTAAAATTAATTAAAAAACGGATAATATTCATTTATAGTAGACATTGTAGTATTTTAATGAAATAATTAGTTTAAATTAGGGAATAAATTATGAAACTTATTGCAGGTTTAGGAAATATTGGCGACAAATATGTTTTTACGAGGCATAATGCTGGGTTTATGCTTATAGACAGTTTTGCGCTTAATGAAAATTTGAATTTTAGAGAAAATTCTCGTCTTAAATGCCTTATGACAAATTTAAGAACAGGCACAGAAGATTATTTATTAATTAAACCGACTACCTTCATGAACTTGTCCGGTGAGGCAGTGCGTGCGGTTATGGATTATTATAAAATACCGATTGAGGATGTTTTAATTGTGTATGATGATTTGTCATTGGAAATCGGGAAAATACGTTTTCGTCCAAACGGCTCTGACGGCGGTCATAACGGTATAAAATCCGTTATTCAACATCTTGGGACAAAAAATGTTGCAAGACTAAAAATCGGTATAGGCCCACAACCAAACATTCCTTCAGAAGTCTTTGTACTTCAAAACTTTTCTAAAGAAGAATTAGAGACACTAAAAGGTGCAATTATAAAAGCAAAAGAAGGAATTGCTTGTTATTTTAAAGACGGTATAGCGGTTGCTCAAAATAAATTTAACTAGGAGAATAAAATGAACTTAGCAGAACAACTTGAACAAGATGAAAAATATGAAGAAGCTTATGCGGAGTACAAAAAACAGCTTCCGCATAAACAAAACGATGTCGAATTATTGACTAAGCTTGCGCATGTTGCGTTAATTTTAGAAAAAAAGGATGATGCAAAGATTTATTATGGCAAGATTTTGGAAATTGACCCACCAAATATTTTAGCGCATGAACAGTTAATTGACTTGTTCTGCCATGAAGACAGGTTCAAGTATTATTTGCTAAGAGGTAATTTGCATGCGCTTCAACAACAAATGAGCCATGCAAGAAACGACTATAAAAAAGCGATTGAACACGCAAAAGATCAACAAGAAGCACTTCCTGCAAGATATTTATATGCAGGACTTTGTGAAGGTCAAGGGAAAATTACAGATGCTATTGATGAATACTTAAAAATTTCTGATTATGACGATAAAAATCCTGTTGTGTATTTAAAATTAGCAGAACTTTATGAAAAAACAGAAGGTATAGTTTCTGCAATTCAAATTTTGGAACGCGGAAGAAAAGAGTGTGGTTTTAAAGATTTTGAAGAAATTTTAGCAGGTTATTATATCAGAAATTCACAACCCGAAAAAGCATTAGAACTTACTCAACATGATTTAACAAAAGCAAGAGCATTATTTGATTTAGGTAAAAACGACGAAGGTTTTGAAATTCTTAAACGCAATCAAGAAAATTATAAAAACGATAAAACTTTTCACGCACTTTTGGCTCAGTATTATTTCCAAAAAGGTATGTCAGAAGATGCGTTTAAAGAAATTGATGAGTACGCAAAACTAGATCCGAATTCACCTTTGATTTATCAGATGCGCGCCTTGATTTATGAAAAATTAGAAGATTCGTTCAATGAACACGTAAACTGGGGCAAATACAACATTGTTCGTGGTGATAAAGATGTTGCATTAAACGAATATTTAACGGCTTACAGATTTGATGATAAAAATATTGATTTAATTGAAACAATTGCCGTTTTGCTAGAAACAGAAGGCGACAAAACAAAGGCAAGTGAATTTTACGAACGTTTAGTTGATGTTGATCCTAAAAACAAAAACGCGTTGCAAAAATTGGCTGAATTTAGAGAATCTATCGGAGATAATTACGGTGCAATGGAATACATGGACAGATTGAAGGAAATCGATCCGAGAAACCAATTTGTTGCCGATAATTATGAAAAATACAAAAACGGCTCAGAAAACGGCGGTTTTGGTGCGTTCTTGAAGAAAATTTTTGGAAAGAGGATGGGGGGATAGGAAAGGGAATAAGGTAATAGGGTAATAAGGGAATAAGTGATATTAAATAT